>PKYG01000110.1:0-22825 GCA_003132585.1 Actinomycetota bacterium | reverse complement strand
GAGCGCATCGACATGCCGCCGGTCACAGTCGCGCTGGCGGTGCCGGAGATCGAGTACTCCACTCGGGCCGCCCGCGCCGAGCTGCCCACCTACGTGGCGCTCACGGATGCCGTGTACAACATGGGGCGCACGACGCTGGTCGTCGAGGCGCTGCGTCGCGGCGACCTCGAGCTGTTAGGCAAGGCGATGCAGGACCGGCTACACCAGGAGCGCCGGCTGCAGCACGTGCCGGGCGGCCGGCAGGCGATGGCGGCGGCGACCGCGGCAGGCGCCGCGGCGGTCGCCGTGTCGGGCTCTGGTCCAAGCCTGATCGCCTTCGCCGTCGAGCCCCCTGCGGCGCCCGCCGTGGCCGCCGCCATGGTCGCCGCGCTCGAGGTTGCCGGCGTGCGCTCGCGACCGCTCGTGTTGCGCTCGTGCGCCGACGGAGCGGTCGTCACTGCGGAAGGATGACCGGGGCCGGCGGCGCCGGCCGCCTACCCCCGAGGCGCTGGTCAGCCGAGGCGGCGCGCCTCGTGCTGGGTGACCTCGATGACGTGTCGGTAGATCTCGTGAAGGGCGTCGCGCGATAGCGGCCCCTTGTTGGCGCGGTCGGCGTAGGTGAGCAGCCACTCTTCCTGGGCCGGCGCGTAGACGTCCAGTTCCTGCGCGCGCTTGTACTCCCAGAGCTTGGTGACCAACTTCACGCGCTTGTTGATGAGCTCGAGGATCTTGAGGTCGTTGTCGCAGATCTGGTCGCGGAACTGCCTGATGACGGGATCGACTTCGGAGGCGGCCACCGTCAGCTCAGCTCTCCGTCGATCTCCTCGTCGTCCTCATCGTCATCGAGCCCCTCGTCCTCTTCTTCGTCGGCGACCAGTCCCTCAACATGGCGGAAGTCGTCGGGCGTGACACTCTCGAGGAAGTCGCGGAAGCTCTCGACGATCTCCTCGGTGTCGTCGACCTCGCGCTCGAACTCGATCGCGTTCTCGTTGACGAGGTCGTCGGCGGCGAAGATCGGCGCGTCGGTACGCACGGCGAGCGCGAGCGCGTCGCTGGGGCGAGAGTCGACGTCGATCTCAGCACCGTCTTTCATCAGGGTGAGCGTGGCGTAGAACGTGCTCTCCTTGAGCTCGGTGACGGTGATGCGCGCGATCTCGGCGTCGAACTGGTCGATGATCGAGGTGAGCAGGTCGTGCGTCATCGGTCGTGGTAGTCTGGTGCCCTGCAGCTTGATCAGGATCGCCGCCGCCTCGGGGTGGCCGATCCAGATCGGCAGGAACCGGTTGCCCTCGAGCGTCTTGAGCAGCACGATCGGCTGCTTGCCGATGACGTCGAAACTGACTCCGTATATGACCATTTGCTGGACACTCATGCGCCCAAGTATACGCTCTCGTGCTCGCGTTTCACCATTGGCCCGAGCTGAGTTGACGGGCTCACGACGTGCCTCTAGACTGCTTGATTCGCGGGCGCATAGCTCAGTCGGTTAGAGCGCGTCTCTGATAAGGACGAGGTCCGTGGTTCGAATCCACGTGCGCCCACCACCCGCTCGATCTGTCGCTCATCCCCGAGTTCAAGAACGTGATGAACGACTTCCAGGCGCTGCCCTTCGACCCCGGCGCCGGCGGCGTCAAGTACACCGTGCCATACCAGTGGGGCACGACGGGGATCGGCGTGCGCCTCGACAAGGTGGGCACGCCGATCCGCGGCTGGGCCGATCTCTGGCGACCCGAATTTCAGGGCCGCATCAGTATGCTCAACGACGAGCGCGAGGTGCTCGGCGCCGGCCTCATGAAGAAGAGGTTCTCCGAGAACTCCACGAAGCAGTCCGAGCTCGACGAGGCGACGGCCGACCTGATCACGCAGAAGGCCTTGGTCAAACATTACGACTCCGCCGACATGACGACGAGCCTGGTCGATGGTTTGCCACTTGTGCACACGTGGGACGGCGCCGCGAAGCTGGCGGTCAGCCAGCTCGGCGAGGACGTGTGCACATATGTGCTCCCGGCGGAGGGCTTCACGACGTGGGTGGACAATCTCGCGATCCCCAAAGACGCTCCTAACCCGTATGCGGCTCACCTGTTCATCAACTTCGCCTGTGAGCCGCGCATCGCCGCGGAGCTGGTCGCGTTTACGAAGTACCAGACGCCGAACGCCGCCGCGGTGCCGATGCTGAGTCGCTTCCAGCGCCGCTGGATCCCGACCCGAGCCCAGCTGACCCGGCGACAGATCATCGACGATCTCGGACCCTTCTCGACGGCGTACGACGCGGCGTGGGAGAAACTCCGCTCGAGCTAGCACGTGCGGCGTGCGCCGTCACTGTGCACCGGAGCGTGACCTGCTCAAGTCTGACGAGGTTTGGCCGCAAGCGATGTTGTTCGCCTTGCGAAATCGTTGGGTGTACTATGCGAAATGCAGTCGACCTCGCTTGCACAGAGCGATGAGGTCGGCACCGCGAGAAAGTGACTGTGGGGGGAGCTCGCGGCAGGGTCTCGCCGTCAAAAGGGGGAGCACGTGAAGAAGCAAGTGTCGGAAAAGGTCCGGGAGAAGGACCTCCTGGAGATCGTCGACGAGGTCGCCAAGGGCCGCATCAGTCGCCGCCAGTTCCTCGAGCGCGGCCTGGCGATGGGCCTCTCGGTGTCGGCCGTCGGCACCGTTCTCGCCGCCTGTGGCAAGAAGGTCAACAAAAACACGTCCGAGACGATGCCGTCGATGGACCAGACCAAGCCCAAGAGCATCAACCTCTGGAACTGGGCCGACTACATGGACAACGCCACGAAGAAGAACTTCACGGCGAAGTACGGAATCCAGGTGAAGGAGTCGTACTTCGACGACAACGAGGCGTTGCGCACCAAGTTGATGGCCGGTGGCGGGGCCGGCTACGACGTGATGGTGCCCTCGGACTACATGGTCCACATCCTCATCATGTCGAATCTGGTCGAGCCGCTCGACATCAAGGGCTATAACTCGAGCACGCCGGAGGGCTTCATCCCGAACTTCGAGGGCGTCGGCCCGAGCTTCAAGAACCCCGTCTACGACGACCCCAAAGAGTTCGGCGGCTTCCACCACAGCGTGCCCTACGCGTGGGGCACGACGGGCATCGGCCATCGCACCGACGTCCTGCCCGCTCAGATCACCGGCTGGGCCGACCTCTGGAACCCGGCCTACTCGCAGAAGATCGACATGCTCAACGACGAGCGCGAGGACCTCGGGGCCGCGCTCAAGAAGAACGGCCACTCGCTCAACACCAAGGTGCAGAGCGAGCTCGACACGGCCATGCACGACCTCATCAAGCAGAAGCCGTATGTGCGCACCTACGACTCGATCAGCCCCAAGTCGGCGATGATCAAGGGCATGGCGCTCACCCATTGCTGGACCGGCGACGTCGTCCTCGCCCTCTGGAGCGGCGCGGTGACGACCAAGAACCTCGAATTCGTGCTCCCCATCGAGGGCATCCCGGTCTTCGTCGACAACCTCTGCATCCCGCCCAATCCGAACAGCCGCTACGGCGCCCACCTCTTCATCAACTACCTGCTCGACCCCGCTGTGCAGGCACCGCTTCAGGCGTGGATTGGCTACTTCTCGCCGGTTCCCGCGGCGGTCCCGATGGTCAAGAAGCTGGACTCGAATGTTTACGCCTTCGCTCCGACGGAGGCGCAGCTCGCGCTGAAGACCACCGAAGTCTACAACGACCTCGGCGATTTCGCTCAGGCCTACGCCACGGCATGGGTGACGGTGAAGGGCGCGTAGCCCTCGCCTCGCACATTCCGCGGCTCGCAGGAGCGGTGGTTTTGGGCGGGGGCGGGGCGGCCGCGACAGGCCGCCCCGCCCCCGCCCCTTTGCGTGAGTCAAGCTGCACAGACAGCGGCAGTGTGGTGGTGAGATAAGCTGCACACACCGGGGCGGCGTGGTATGACGATCGCCGCTCCGCGGAAAGAAGGACGCATGGAAGCGCGACCACAACCGACCGCGCGGCAAGCCGCACGCGGCTGTCGTGCGCGGCAAACCGTTGTATAAAGGAACCAGCACCGCATAAGCGCGACGCAGCGGCGACCGCAGCCGCCTGATCTGGAGGGAACATGGCCGAGGAGAGCTATCCGCAAGAGCTCAAGTACTTCAAGGAGCACGACTGGGTGCGCGTCTCCGGCGACGAAGCCGTGTTCGGCATCACCTGGTTCGCCCAGGACGCCCTCGGCGAGATCGTCTACGTCGACCTGCCCAAGCCGGGGGCCGCGGTGGCCGCCGGCCAGACCTACGGCGAACTCGAGTCCGTCAAGGCGGTGAGCGACGTCTACGCGCCGCTCAGCGGCGAGGTCGTCGAGGCCAACGGACGGCTCGACGACGAGCCCGGTCTCGTCAACGACGACTGCTACGGCGAGGGCTGGCTGCTGCGCGTGCGTCTCGGCGACAAGGCCGAGATCGAGGCGCTGATGGACGCCGCCGCCTACCAGGCGTTGCTCGAAAGCGCCTGACCACTCCGCGCGCACAAAGGAGCAGCCACGGATTTTGTGCCTCACTCCGCCGATGAGCTCTCCGCGATGCTCGCCGCCGTCGGCGTGGCATCGCAGGAAGAGCTCTATGCGGAGATCCCCGAGACGGTCCGTCTGCGCGCGCCGCTGGACTTGCCGGCCGGCATCTCCGAGAGTGAGCTCTTCGCTGAGTTGCGCCGGCTGGCGGGCGCCAACAGCCCGGCCGGCGCGATGGTCTCGTTCCTCGGCGCCGGCGCCTACGACCACTACGTGCCGGCCGTCGTCGATGCGATCACCGGTCGCTCGGAGTTCGCCACTGCCTACACGCCCTATCAGCCGGAGCGCAGTCAGGGCGTGCTGCAGTCGATCTTCGAGTATCAGACGGCGATCTGCGAGCTCACCGGCCTGCCGGTCGCCAACGCCTCCATGTACGATGCCGGCACGGCGCTCGCCGAGGCGGTGATGATCGCCGTCACGCAGACCGGTCGCAAGCGCGTGCTCGTGTCACGCGGCGTGCATCCGGAGTACCGGCAGGTGCTGGCGACCGAGACCGCCGGCCTTGCGCTCGAGATCGCCGAAGCGGCGTGTGACGACGGCGTCACCGCGGCGGCGCTGCGTGCCGCCGACACGGCCGCCGTCGTCCTCCAGCAGCCCAACTTCTTCGGCGGTCTCGAGGACATGGCCACCGCGGCGCGTGCCGCCCACGACGCCGGGGCGCTCTTCATCGCCGTCGTCGACCCGATCGCCCTGGGCATCCTCGCGCCGCCGGGGGATTACGGCGCCGATATCGCCGTCGGCGACGGGCAGGCGCTCGGCAATCCGCTGAACTTCGGCGGCCCGTACCTCGGATTCATGGCGGTCGGCGAGGCCCTCGTCCGCCGCTTGCCGGGCCGCCTCGTGGGCGAGACCGTCGATGGTGAAGGCCGGCGGGGTTTCGTGCTCACGTTGCAGACCCGCGAGCAGCACATCCGCCGCGAGAAGGCGACCTCCAACATCTGCTCCAACCACGCGCTCAACGCGCTCGCGGCGCTGGTCTACCTCTCGTGGCTCGGCAAGCAGGGCCTGCCTGAGCTGGGGCTGCTCTGCGCGCGCAAGGCCGACTATCTGCGGGCGCGGCTGCTCGAGATCCCCGACGTCGCGCCCTACACGGCGGGCCCGATCGTGCGCGAGTTCGCGCTGCGCCTGCCCCGGCCGGCGGCCGGGATCATCTCCGCGCTCGCCGAGCGCGGATACCTGGCCGGCGTCGACGCGGGGCGCTTCTACGCCGGCCTCGACGACGTGCTCGTACTCGCCGTCACCGAGCGTCGCACGCGCGCCGAGATGGACGCGTTCGCGGGGGCGCTCGCCGACGAGCTCGCCACGCCCGGAGCCGACCGTGGCTAGCACCATCTACGAGCGCTCGCGCCCCGGCCGCCGCGCCTTCAGCCTGCCGCCATGCGATGTGCCGGAGCGGCGGCTCGAGGAGCTCCTGCCCGAGACGCTGCGCCGACGCGCGCCGGCGCGGCTCCCCGAGGTCTCCGAGGTGCAGCTCGTGCGTCACTTCACCGAGCTCTCGACACTCGACTACGGCGTCGACACCGGCCCTTACCCGCTCGGCTCCTGCACGATGAAGTACAACCCGAAGATCAACGAGCGCGTCGCCGCGCTCGAAGGCCTGCGCGACCTGCACCCTTACCAGCCGGAGTCGCTGGCGCAGGGCGCGCTCGAGCTGATGTACACGCTCGAGCGCTGGCTCGCCGAGATCGCCGGCCTGGCGGCGACGACCTTGCAGCCCGCCGCCGGCGCCCACGGCGAGCTCACGGGCCTGCTGCTGATGCGCGCGTATCACGAGGCGCGCGGCCGTGCGCCGCGCAAGATCGTCATCCCCGACACCGCGCACGGCACCAATCCGGCCTCCGTGGTGATGGCCGGCTACGAGGTTCTGTCGGTGCGCAGCGATGGGCGCGGCGGCATCGACATGGACGAGCTCGCCGCCGCGCTCGACGGCGACGTCGCCGGCCTGATGCTCACCAACCCCAACACGCTGGGTCTCTTCGACGAGCACATCGTCGCGATCGCCGAAACCGTGCACGCGGTGGGCGGCCTGCTGTACTACGACGGCGCCAACACCAACGCCGTGCTCGGCCTCTCGCGGCCCGGCGACATGGGCTTCGACATCGTTCACTTCAACACGCACAAGACGTTTTCGACGCCGCACGGCGGCGGCGGCCCCGGGGCGGGGCCGATCGTCGTGCGCGACACGCTCGCCGCGTTCCTGCCGGTGCCGGTCATCGTCAGGGAGGCGGACGGTCGCTATCGCTTCGACTACGACCGTCCGCAGTCGATCGGCAAGGTGCGCACCTTCTACGGCAACTTCGCGGTGCTCGTGCGTGCCTACGCTTACATCCGCGCGCTCGGCGGCGAAGGCCTGCGCACGGCCAGCGAAGCGGCGGTGCTCAACGCCAACTACGTGCTCGCCGGCATCCGCGACCTCTTCGACGTGCCCTACGACCGCCGCTGCATGCACGAGTTCGTCGTCTCCGCCGAGCCCCTCAAGCAGTACGGCGTGAAGGCGCTCGACGTCGCCAAGCGGCTGCTCGACTACGGCGTGCACCCGCCGACCACCTACTTTCCGCTGATCGTGCCGGAGGCGCTGATGATCGAGCCGACGGAGACGGAGTCGAAGGACGAACTCGATCGGGTGATCGCCGCCATACGCGCTGCCGTCGACGACGCGGCGCGCGACCCCGAGCTGCTCAAGACGGCGCCACACACGATGCCTGTGGGGCGGCTCGACGAAGTCGGAGCCGCCCGTCATCCGGTACTTCGCCAGCGCTGTCCCGAGGACGGGGTATGAGCAGGCTCAAGCTGCTGCCGACACTGGCGTCCGGCGGTGGCGCCCAGATGGCCCTCGACGACGGCCTGCTCGAGACCGCCGAGACGGCGATCGCCCGGCGGTATCTCTGGTCGCCGCCGGCACTCTCGCTCGGCAAGTTCCAGAAGCTCGATCTCGTGCCTGGTCTGCCGTTCGACGTCGTGCGCCGCCCCAGTGGCGGGCGCGCCGTGTTGCACGGCCAGGCCTTCGAGTGGTCGTTCGCCTTCGTCTTCGCGTTCGCCGACCTTGGCTCGCGATCCCTGCAGGCGTCGTACCGCTTCGTCAACGACGCCTTCGCGCACGCTCTGACGGCCGTCGGCGTGACGCTCGATCCCGTTCGCGCGATCGACTACCGGCGCTCCGGTCTTTGCTTCGCCACCGCCCTGCGCCACGACCTGATGGCGGCCGGCGACAAGGTGGTCGCCCTCGCCCAGGCGCGCCGCGGCGGGCGCGTGCTCGTGCACGGCAGCGTGCTCGAGCGCCGTCCGCCGATCGAGTTGGTCACCGCCGTCGAGGCGCTGCTCGGTGAGCCCTGGCTGGGCGACGGGCTCGCCGCCGCCGGGGTGGAGGTCGACGGCGAGCAGATCTGGGCCCGCGTACTGAGCTACGTCGACACCGCGCTCGCGGGGGAGATCGCGCCGGCATGAGCAAGCTCCTGGTGCTCGGCGGCGGCCCCGCCGGCTACGTCGCGGCGCTGCGCGCCGCGCAGCTCGGGGCCGCCGTGACCCTCGTCGAGCAACGCGAGATCGGCGGTACCTGTCTCAACCGCGGCTGCATCCCGACCAAGGCTCTGGTCGCCGCCGCCGAACGCCTGCGGCAGGCACGCGCCGCGGCGGGATTCGGTGTGCTCACGACCGCCGTGGGCGTCGACTTCGCGGCGCTGATGCGGCGCAAGGCCGACGTGACGGTGCAGCTGCGCGCCGGCGTGGAGCATCTGCTCAAGGCGCGCAAGGTCGAGGTCGTGCAGGNNCGCTCGCCGGCGACGCGGTCGTGCTGGCGACGGGCTCCGAACCCGCGCGCCCGTCGCTCTTCGACTTCTCCGACTCGCGTGTCGTCACCAGCGACGAGCTGCTCGACCTGACTGCGTTGCCGGCGCGCATCGTCATCGTCGGCGGCGGCGTGATCGGCTGCGAGTTCGCCTCCGTCTTTGCCGAACTGGGGACGGCAGTGACGGTCGTCGAGATGATGGACCAGCTCCTGCCCGAGGAGGACAAGCGTGCGGGACGGGCGCTGCAGCAGGCGTTCAAGAGCAGTGGGATCACCGTGCTGCTCGGCGACGCCGTCGCGGCGCTCGACACATCGTCGCCTACCGAGGTCGCCGTGCGGCTCGCCGGCGGCGCGGAGGCGGCTGCCGACGTCGTCCTGGTCGCCATCGGGCGCCGCCCGCTGAGTCGCGGTCTCGGCTACGAAGAAGCTGGGCTCGAGATCGGCGCCGGCGGCTTCGTCGTCGTCGACGAGACGCTGCGTACCGCCGTCGACGGCGTCTTCGCTGCCGGCGACCTCGCCGGGCCGCCTCTGCTCGCGCACTGGGCGTACCACGAAGGCGCCGTGGCGGCCGCGAACGCCGTCACCGGCGGCCGCCTCGCCGTCGATCGCCGCGCGGTGCCGAACTGCATCTTCAGCCACCCCGAGGTCGCCAGCGTCGGCCTCACCGAAGACCGCGCGCTCGCCGCCGGCGCCGATGTCGTCGTCGCCAGTGTGCGACTCAACGGCAACTCCAAGGCCGTGATCGAGGGCGAGAGTGACGGCTTCATCCGGATCGTCGCCGAGACCGGCAGCGGCGCCATACTCGGCGCCACGCTCGTCGGCGCGAAGGTGACGGAGCTCGTCCACGAACTTGCCCTGGCGATCCGCAACGGTCTCACGTTCGAGGCAGTGGCGGCGACGATCCACGCTCACCCGACGCTCTCGGAGGCGATCGGCGAAGCGGCGCTCGGCGCACTCGGTCGCGGCATCCACAGCCTGTAGACGATGACCTCGATCGGCGCACGCAAGCCCGACTGGCTCAAGGTCCGCCCGCCGCGGCCGCGCGCCTTCCGCGCGACGTCGCGGCTGCTCGAGGACCTCTCGCTGCACACCGTCTGCGATGAAGCCCGCTGTCCGAACAAGGGGGAGTGCTTCTCCGCGGGCACGGCGACTTTCCTGATCCTCGGCGACGCGTGCACGCGCAACTGCCGGTTCTGCGCCGTCGGTCAGGGGGCGGCCGGCGGGCGCACCCGGCCCGGCCGCCCGACCACCCCCGTCGACGACGACGAGCCGCGCCGCGTCGCCGCCGCGGCGCGGCGCCTCGGCCTCGGTCACGTCGTCGTCACCAGCGTCACCCGCGACGACCTGCCCGACGGCGGCGCGCGGCAGTTCGCGGCGACTATCCGCGCCCTGCTCGCCGGGTCGCCGCCGCTCACCGTCGAAGTGCTCGTGCCCGACTTCGGCGGCAGCGAGGCGGCGCTCGCCACTGTGCTCAACGGTCGGCCCGACGTGCTCAACCACAATCTCGAGACCGTGCCGCGGCTGCACGCGACCGTGCGCCCGCAGGCAGCATACGAGCGCTCGCTCGCACTGTTGCGGCGGGCGGCCACTTGGGCTCGTGCAGTGGCGCCCGAAAGTGCCGCGGACGTGCCTGATGTTGACGGAAGCTCTGGTGGGTCTGCTCCACGGCCGCTCGTGAAGACCGGCCTCATGGTCGGTCTCGGCGAAACGGACGCCGAGGTCGACGCCGTGCTCGGCGACTGCGTTGCCGCCGGCGTCGACCTCGTCACGATCGGCCAGTACCTTCAGCCGACGGCTGCCTGCCTGCCGGTCGCCCGCTACGTGGCGCCGGCGCGGTTCGCCGCGTGGGAGCGGATCGGCGCCACCCTGGGGTTGCGCGTGCGTGCCGCTCCCTTCGTGCGCTCGTCCTACCGCGCCGGCGAACTGCTGTAGAATCGGCGCGGCGGCCGTCGGCCGCCGCGCACGAAAGCGAGACAGAGCCGTGAGCGCGACCATGCCCGCAACTGTGGAGCTGCCGCTGCCCACGCCGCGGGCGGCTCTGTTCGATGTCGACTACACACTCCTGCGCCCCAACGAGATGTTTCGTGCCGAGGGCTATCAGACGATGGGGGCGAAGTTCGGTCTGGCGCTCGACGTGGAGCGCTGGAACGAAGCCGAGAAGGCGGCGTACGCCGTCGTCAAGGCGCGCCGGGCCGAGCTCGGCCCGGCGCACGACGACGGCGTCTACGAGGCGATCGCCGGAGCGGTGATCACCGGCATGGGCGGCGGCCCGGCCGACGTCGTGCAGCGCTGCGCCGAGGCGGTCATCCGTGAGTGGACGCGCTGCGAGAACTTCACGCTCTACGACGACGTCAAGCCGTGCCTCGAGCGGTTGCGCGCGGCGGGCATCGGCATCGGCCTCGTCTCGAACACGAACCGCGACCTCGGCGAAGTGCTCGAGCACTTCTATCTCGACGCCTTCATCGATGCCACCGTCACCAGCCTCGACGTCGGCTTCTTCAAACCGGCGCCGCAGATTTACCTGGCAGTGCTCGATCGCATGGACGTGTCGATCGCCGACGCCGTGATGATTGGCGACAGCTACGAGGACGACGTCGCCGGCGCGATGCGCTGTGGCCTCGCCGCGATCATGCTCGATCGCGACGGGCGGCGGGAGCTGCCGGTGCCGACGATCCGCTCGCTCGCCGAGCTACCGGCGGCGCTCTCGCTCTAGTTCTGAGGCAGTCCCCCGCGCATCACCTGTCGCCGAGGCAGTAGTAGTAGCCGTTGCGCGAGCCGATGTAGACGCGCCCGTCCCAGAGCACCGGCGTCGATTCGTAGCTGCCGCCCCCAGAGAACGTCGCCGTCTCGCGCACGTTGACCGTCCACCAGCCTCCGTTGGCGCTCGGCAGCGCCCCCGCCGCGCCTTTGTGCGACCGCTTGAAGTCGATGTGGTACATGTGCACGAGCTCGTCATAGGTCGCCGCGATCAGCGTGTCGCCGACGATGATCGGCGTCGAGATGCCGCCGTTGACCCAGTCCTTGAAGACGACCTGCGGCGTCGGCAGCAGCTTCTTGCCGTCGGGGCCGCGAACCTTGCCCTTGGCGAGTGTGTCCTGCGAGATGACGTAGAGGTAGCCGTCGATGCCGATGCACGCCGCGAGCGCCGGTCGCGAACCGTCGCGGTTGTACTCGTCGTTGATCGCCGGCGAGCCGATGATGCCGCCGGCCCAGTCGGCGTACGTGCGGTCGCCGGTGGGGAAGAACCACACCGGCGACTGAGCCGCGGGCTTCGCGGGGTCGAGCATCAGCAGGCCGCCGTGGCCGGGGATGTACTCCTTCTCGACCGGCACGATGAGCTTGCCTGTCGCCGTTGGCACGGCGGTGCCGTCGAGGTCGGAGCCGGTGCGGTAGCTGAAGACGATCGAGAGGTCGCTGCGGCGCAGACCGTAGACGAAGCCGGCGCCGGAGGCGACGTAGATCGTGTCGCCGAGCAGCGCCGGTGACGCCTCGAGAACGAGGTTGCTGGAGTGCAGCTTCTGGTCGTAGTGCTGTGTCTCGGCACGCGCGTCGCCGAGCAGCAGTCTGCTCGCGGCGACGCGCGGCTCTTTCCACTTCTTCCACGGCTGCGTGGCGAGCGGGTCAAGGGCGTAGAACCAGCCATCCTCGAGACCGATGTACTCGCGGCCGTCGAGGACGAAACCGCTGCCGTCGCAGTCACGACTGTACGACGCCGTCTTCGGCGCCGGCAGGCGCCAGAGCTCCTTGCCGCTGCCGAAAGTGACGGCGCGGTACGGAGCGATCTGCGGCGCGTCCATCGAGAGCGGATACCCGCGCCGCGACCCCGCGCAGACGATGTACTTGTCGTCGGCGCCGGTCGGCGACGGGTTGGCGAACACGCTTGGACTGCTCTTGACGACGTCGTCGAACGCGTACGCCCAGATGATCTTGCCGGTGGCCGCGTCGATCTTGTGCAGCTTGTGATCGTAGCCGCCGATCAGCAGGTAGAGCTTGCCGCCGTCGCGGACCAGCGCCGGCATGCCGGTCCAGCCGGTGCCGGACCACACCTGGGCCGGCTGGTCCGGGTACTTGTTCGAGGTCCAGCCGCTGCCGATCGCCGTCTTCCAGATGAGGTCCAGGTGCTTGGGCGCTGGTCCCAGTCCGTAGAACCGGCGCGTTTCGCTGCCGAGGAACGTCGCCATCTTGATGCCGTCGCCGGAGAGCGTGACGTTCACGTACGTGGGTGCTGGAGCAGAGGTTAGCGGGGAAGTGTGAGCCGTTGGCCCGCCGCCGTGCTTCGCCTTGTCGTTCGTGTGATGTGGCCACGCGAGCACCGTGACGATCACGGCGACGACGACGACGCAGAACAGCGCCACCGCCCGCCGCTGCCGGATCTTCGTGCGGCGGGCCCGGGCGCGACGTTCGGCGAGCTGGCGCTCGCGGGACGGTCGCTGCTCGTTCACCGTGCCGAGGATACCACTTTGGCGGCCGGTCCCGGCCCGCCCAAAGGCGTCCCCGGCTCGGAATAGAATAGTGGGCTATGGAGCCCCTCGAGACATATCTCGTCGAGTTGCGCAACATCCGTGCCTCGGGCGCCGCAGTACCTGAGACCTCCGGCTACGGCGCCCTGGCCAACCTCCTCAACGAAGTCGGCCACAAGCTCAAGCCGCGCGTTCGCTGCTTCATCAACCTCGCCAACACCGGCGCCGGCATCCCCGACGGGGGCTTGTTCGAGGCCAAGCAATTCGACAAGGCGCAAGCCGTTGAGCCACTGCCGGGGCAGCGGCCCGCTCGCGGCGCCCTCGAGGTCAAGCCGCCCACCGACAACGTGCGCCAGGTCGCGCGCAGTGACCAGGTGATGAAGTACCTCGAGCAGTACCGGCAGGTGCTGGTCACGACCTACCGCGAGTTCGCGCTCGTCGGCTTCGACGCCGACGGCAAGGCGACCACGCTCGAGACCTTCTCGCTGGCAGCAACGGAGCAGGAGTTCTGGGCGCTCGCCGCCCAGCCGCGCAAGAGCGCGGCTACGCACGGCGAGCGCCTCACCGAGTTCCTCAAACGCGCGATGCTGCGCCAGAGCCAGATCGCCGCCCCTCAGGAGCTCGCCTGGTTCCTCGCCTCGTATGCGCGCGAGGCGCGTGCACGAGTTGAGGAAGGCGGCGAGCTCCCCGCCCTGGTCACCACCCGCCAAGCCCTTGAGCAGGCGCTCGGCATGACCTTCGAGGGCGAGCGCGGCGAGCACTTCTTCCGCTCCACGCTCGTGCAGACCCTGTTCTACGGCCTCTTTGCCGCGTGGGTGTTCTGGGCCGAGCAGCAGTTGCCGACCGACGCGCAGGCGCGCTTTCGCTGGCGCGAGGCGGCCTGGTATCTGCACATCCCCATCCTTTCCAAGCTCTACCAGGACTTCGCCAATCCCTCGCAGCTCGGCACGATGCACCTCGAAGAGGTTCTCGACTGGGCCGGCGAGGCGCTCAACCGCGTCGACCGCACGAGCTTCTTCGCCACCTTCGAGCAGCAGCACGCGGTGCAGTACTTCTACGAGCCGTTCCTGGAGGCTTTCGATCCCGAGCTGCGCAAGCAACTGGGCGTCTGGTACACGCCGCCCGAGATCGTGGCTTACATGGTCGCGCGGGTCGACCAGCTGCTGCGCTCAGAGCTCGACATCGCCGACGGCCTGGCCGACCCGCGCGTGGTCGTTCTCGACCCCTGCTGCGGCACAGGCGCCTACCTGGTCGAGGTCCTGAAGAAGATCGCCGAGACGCTACGCGCCAAAGGCGGCGACGGCCTCCTTGCCCACGACCTCAAGAAGGCGGCGATGGAGCGCGTCTTCGGCTTTGAGATCCTGCCGGCGCCGTTCGTGATCAGCCACCTGCAGATCGGCCTCGCCCTCGACGCGTACGGCGCGCCCTTTGCCGACAACGGCAAAGAGCGCGCCGGCGTCTACCTTACCAACGCCCTCACCGGCTGGGAGCCGCCCACCGGGCCCAAGCAGCACCTGCTCTTCCCCGAGCTCGAGATGGAGCGCGACGCGGCCGCCGACGTGAAGCAAAAGCAGCCGATCCTCGTGATCCTCGGCAACCCGCCGTACAACGGGTTCGCCGGCGCTGCGATGGAGGAAGAGCGCGACCTTGTCGACGCCTACCGGAAGGTGGACAAGGTCGCGCCCCCGCAAGGCCAAGGCCTGAACGACCTCTACGTGCGCTTCTTCCGCATGGCCGAGCGCCGCATCACCGAGGGCGCGCAGGGTCGCGGCATCGTCTGCTTCATCAGCAACTACTCGTGGCTCGACGGCCTCTCGTTCACCGGCATGCGCGAGCGCTTGCTCGATGTCTTCGACCGCATCTGGATCGATAACCTGCACGGCGACCGGATCATCTCCGAATACGCGCCAGATGGACGGACGAGCGAGACGGTCTTCGCGATTCAAGGTAAGTCGCCGGGAATCAAGATCGGGACGGCTATCGGTCTGCTCGCCCGGACGGAGCGGGGGACCGTCAAGGGCACGGCCTGGTACCGGGATTTCGATGCCGCTCGGGCCGACGCTCGGCGAGCGGACCTTTTGTCGGATCCGGATGACACCTATCGCGCACTCCAGCCGCTGCCGGACCTCGGTCTGCCCCTCAAGCCACGCGAGTTGGCTCACGGCTACCTTGGCTGGCCACTGCTCACTCAGCTCTTCCCGACCTCGTTCCCAGGCGTCAAGACGAGCCGCGATGACGCGCTGGTGGACATCGACCGGCAGCGGCTCGTCGAGCGCATCCGAACCTATTTCGACGCGTCGCTGACCGATGCGCAGGTCGCGGCAGCGATCCCGTCCTTGATGACCGACACGAGCGGATTCGCCGCCGCTGCAACGCGGCGAACGCTCGTGGCCCGCGGTTTCTTGGAGGCCAACATCGTCCGGTACTGCTACCGGCCCTTCGACAACCGCTGGCTCTATTGGGAGCCGCAGGCCGACCTGCTAGACAGAAAGCGGGAGGACTACTTCCCGCACGTCGCTGACCACAACGTCTGGCTGGTCTCTCAGCAGAAGCCGCGACGAGAATGGTCACGACCGCAGGTAATTACCAGCCTCGGCTGCCTGGATCTGATGGACCGCGGCGCGAGCTGCATCCCAATTCATCTGAACCCCGAGGTGGACGGTGTCACGCTCCTCGACCCAGTCGACGAGTATGTGGGCAACCTCACGCCGCAGTCCTCCGCCTATCTCGACCACGTTCGCGCTAACGAGTTCGAGCTGCTGTGCCACGTGGTCGCCATCCTCCACGCTCCGGTCTACGCGGAGGAGAACGCCGGGGCGCTGCGTCAGGACTGGCCACGCGTGCCGATGCCCGCCTCCAACGATCTCTTCACGGGCTCGCAATACCTCGGCTTCCTGGTCACGAAGCTGCTAGACGTCGAGCGTCCCGTTGAGGGCGTCAGCCTCGGCGACATCCGCTACGAGCTGCGCTCCATCGGTCCCATCGCCAAGGCCGACGGTGGCCAGATCGATCCCGGCGCCGGCGACCTCGCCGTTACCGCCGGATGGGGACACGCGGGCCAGGGCGGCGTGACCATGCCCGGACGCGGGCGGGTGGTCGAGCGCCCGTACTCAGACGCCGAGCTCGCGCTCATGCGCGAGGGACTCGCCGGCCTCGAGATGACCTTCGACCAGCTCATCTCTTGCCTGGGCGGCTCGTGCCTGGATGTGTACCTCAACGAGCGCGCCTGTTGGCGCTGCGTGCCCTCGCGGGTGTGGAGCTACACGATCGGCGGCTACCAGGTGATGAAGAAGTGGCTCTCCTACCGGGAGCGTCCGCTGCTGGGGCGCGACCTTACCGTCGACGAGGCGCGTTACGTCACTGAGATGGCACATCGGATCGCCGCCATCCTTCTGCTCGAGCCGGCGCTGGATGAGAATTATGCGCGGGTGAAGGGGGCAACCTACGCGTGGCCGGGAACGTCAACCGCCCCACCCGTGCAGTCGCCACCGCCGTGACGTACGATGTGGACAACGGGATAGAGTAGGTTCGAGGATCGCGATGACCAAGGACAACATCGAGTGCATGTCGCCCAGGGGCCACTATACGGCTCGTGAAGCCGGCGTGCTTGCGGGCGTCTCGGGCAACAAGATTGGCCAGTGGGCTCGCCGCGGGTACATTCGCGCGTCGCAGTCGGACTATCCGCCTTACGTGTACAGCTATCAGGACGTCGGTGAAGCCATCCTGGTTCACGAACTCCTTGAGGCGAGTGTCACGCATCTCAAGATCAGGCGCGCCATCGCGGCATTGCGCGAGCGGTTCGGCAACCGCTGGCCGCTGCAGGGCGCCGAACTGGCGACGGCAGATGGCGGCGTCGTCACGTTCGCCGACGATGCGCTCTACGACATCGGCGACAAGGTATGGCAACAGCAGATCCGGCCCGAGAACCTGCGACGCATCGCAGGGCTTCTGCGTCGCGGCGGTTGGGCGGCTCGGGCGCTACCAGACCTCCAACACATCGAGGTTAACCCCGACCGACTGAGCGGGCGTCCGACTATCGTCGGCCGTCGTGTGCCCGTCGAGGTGGTCGCCCAGATCGCAGACGAGCCTGGCGGGATTGACGAACTGCACGAGGGCTTCGACCTCAACGACGCCCAGATCAACGACGCCCGCCAGTGGTGGCATGCAGTGCGGGAGTACGCAGAGGTTGCGTAAGTGCTGCCTCCGCCCGAGCTCGTCATTGACGAGTGTCTCGACAAACGATTGGCGACCGAGCTCGAATATCGCGGCAGGCTAGCGCGGTCGGTGTCTGGTCTGGGCCTTCGCGGCCTTGACGATCCCACCTTGCTTCAGGAGCTTGCGAAGCTGGGTCATCCCTACGTGATCGTCACCGCCGACACCGCGATGCCGCTCGACTGGCTTTCTGAGATCGAGGCGACCGCAGCGACGGTTGCAGTTACCGACTCTCGCCGATCCGAGGAGTTTCTCGAGTCACAGTGGTATCACGACGTCGTGCACAGGTGGGCACACGCAATGCGCGACCAACCGCAGGGGACAGTGCATCGGCACACGGCGCGTGGCCACAGGCCGTGGCGGTCGAAGAAGGGTCGTGGGCCGGCGTAGCAGTCAGCTACCGTGTGCGGTCTCGGGATTGGTTGCCCGGTAGCGATTCTCAGCGGATGGGGTCTCCGTCAGATCCCAGACGAGCAGTTGCTTTTGCGTCGCGGCTGTTGCAGAAGGTGGCAAGTGGCATGTTTGTCCCGGCTTCTGAGGCTGCGGAGACGTGCGAGTGGCAATAAGTGGCAATAAGTGGCCAATAAGTTGCAATGGACGACACTAGGCGACACGTTGCGACGATGAACCTTTTCACCATCGGCTACGAAGGGCGCTCGACAGACGAGTTCGCGGACTCGGTCGCCGCCGTTGGTGTCACCACATTGGTCGACGTCCGCGATCTGCCGTTCAGTCGCAAGCGAGGTTTCTCCAAGAACGCCTTGGCCGCTCTCTTGGGAGACTCAGGTGTCGAGTACGTGCATGAGCGCCGTCTCGGCAATCCCAAGCCACTGCGCGATTACGTCAAGTCCGGCGGGGATTGGGGTTGGTTCGCCGACACCTTCCGCGAGCGCCTTGCCATGGCGGACGACGCTCTCGACTCGGTGCTCGCCAGGATCGAACGCGGCGAAGTCGTCTGCCTCTTGTGCTTCGAGGCCGATGCGGCCCGCTGTCACCGGTCGCTCGTTGCTGAGGCGCTCGCTGAAAGGGCAGACGGGCTTGCCGTCAAGCACCTCTAAGCGACCGGGCTCTTCTACCCCAAGGCCGCGTCCCAATCATCACTCTTCTAGCTGGGTCCCAGCATTGTCCACCTTGTCTCGACATCGCCATTCGGGGTAGCTTCATGTCAAAGGTACCACCCCGGTGACAAGAGCCCATGGAGCTCTCCCGTAAGGGTAGCCGGGGTGGTCGCGTTCTGGAACTTGTAGAAGACGCAGTCCCGACCAGCGAACAGATCCGCTTAACCTCGAATCGCCGACACGACCAGGGCATATGAGTGGAAGTCGTCCTCCTTGGTCTGAACCTGCTCGTATGTCCTCATATACTGTCCCGATAGTTGTCCGCAGACAAGTAGCCAGTTTGCAGGTATTTCAGTAGCGTGATGGCCCGCGCGACCAGAGAAATGTCCGCGCTTCTGTCCATGAACTTGTCCACCTTGGTCGGGATCGATCCACGCGCACCGTTGACGGAGAAGCCGGCGCGGTGACGAAACGCGGGTTCGGCGAGTGTAAGCTGTGCGCATGACCGACAAGATCCGACTGACACAGTACGCGGCCAAGAGCGGTTGAGCGGCCAAGATAGGTCCGTGTGACCTGCAGGCCATTCTCAGCATGATGCCGCGCGCGACGGGGGAGTTCGCGCGGCTGCTTGAGACCAAGGACGATGCCGCCGTCATCGCCGTGAGCGACGACCTCTGCCTGGTGCAGACGGTCGACTTTTTCACGCCCATCGTCGACAGCCCGTTCTGGTTCGGGCAGATCGCCGCCGCCAACGCGTTGTCGGACATCTACGCGATGGGCGCCCGGCCACTGACGGCGATGAACCTCGTCGCCTGGCCGGTCGACGTCGGTCTGGAGCCACTGGCGGAGATCCTGCGCGGCGGCGCCGAGAAGGTCGCCGAAGCCGGCGCTGAGCTCGCCGGCGGCCACTCGATCGACGACAAGGAACCCAAGTACGGCCTTGCCGTGACCGGCGTCGCGCGCCCGGATGAGATCGTCTACAACGGCGGCGCGAGGCCCGGCGACAAGCTCGTGCTCACCAAGCGGCTCGGCATCGGCGTGCTGGCGAGCGCGCTGAAGAAGGGTCTGATCGCCGAGGCGGAGATGATGCCGGCGATTGAAGAGGCGGCGGCGCTGAACGCCGCCGCCTCGCAAGCGATGCTCGCCGTCGGCGTGCACGCCGCCACCGACGTCAGCGGCTTCGGACTGCTCGGCCACCTCGGCGAGATGCTCGACGCGACGAACGTGGGCGGCACGGGCGCGACGGTCGCCGGGACCGCGCAATCGGCTGCCCCGATCAGCGCCATCCTCGATCTCGCCGCCCTGCCGCTGCACGAGCGCGTGCTCGACTTCATCCGCGGCTCCATTTATGCGGGCGGCCTCAAGGCCAACCGCGACTATCTCATCGGCCGCCTCGGCGCCGTTGACGAATCCGATCCCCGCGTGCTCGCGCTCTGCGACCCGCAGACGTCGGGCGGTCTGCTGATCGCCGTGTCGCCGGAGAAGCACGCGCGGCTGCTCGAAGAGCTGGCCGCGCGCGGTGCCGGTGCATTCACCGTTGGCGAGGTCGTCGCGGCGAGCGCGACCCGGGCCGGGCGCGTCGCGCTCGCGCGGCAGTGAGCGTGAGTCCGCATCCGGATGGCGATCGCGACCGCGCCGCCGAGCGCGGCAAAGCCGATCCCGCCGCTGAGCGCGGTGCGGGCTGGTCGCGTGAGGAGTTGCTCGATGAGCTCACTCCCGGCGAGCTCGTTCTGCGGGGCTTCTCCGTGGCTCCCTTTCTCGCCCTCGGCATCATCGG
The DNA here is from genome assembly GCA_003132585.1 of Actinomycetota bacterium. Classification (GTDB taxonomy): domain Bacteria; phylum Actinomycetota; class Thermoleophilia; order UBA2241; family UBA2241; genus PALSA-647. The sequence continues at coordinate 3,032 of PKYG01000110.1, read as the reverse complement.
CGCGATCGGCTGCGTCGCCAGCGTTACCGTGGTGATCTTCGGTGCCGGCGCGAACGTCGATGCGGTCTGGACGCGGATGAGCGGACGATCGCTCGGGGGTGCGCTGGCGGTCCTCCTCGAGGCGATCGTGTTCACCGTCATCCCGATCGGGTTGGTGGCGCTTGCCATCGCGGCGACGAATGAAGGCCTGAAGCGGCGCCAGCGAGCCTGGTTCTGGCCGCTGGTGATCGCGGTGGCGGTGATGATGGCCGTCGCCGTCGCCGTGATCCAGCTCGTTCACCGGTCGTGGCTGGGCGGTACCACGACCGGCCTGCCCGACTGGGTCGTTCTGGAGATCTTCGCCGCGTTCACGGCGGCGGTTGCCGTGGTGCGCCGGCGGCGGCAGCCGCGCGACAGCCGCTGACGCCGCCCCGCTGCCCCTTCCGGCGCGTGCTTCGCCGCGCACGGCCCTGCGCCCTGCCGCTCCGTTCTCGCTGTAGGATTGGCGCGTGATGAGCGACGACTCGAAAGAGCAGCCGGCGAAGGGCACGGGCGCGCAGCCGAAGGGGCGCGCGCAAAAGGATACGCCGCCGGCGAAGAGCGCGGCGGCGAAGAAGCACGCGCGGGCGCAGAGCGGTGGGGTGCTGCGCGGGCTGGCTGCCGTGGACGAAGTCCTGCGGCAGCCCACCGTCGCAGCGCTCTGCGAGCGCTATCCGCGCGCGCTCGTCGTCGATGCCGTGCGCGCCGTGCTCGACCGGCTCCGCCGCGAGATCCTCGAGCAGAAGGCCGAGCAGGCTGCCGGCGACCTCTCGGCGGCGATGCTGGCGCCCTGGGTCGAGGCGCTGCTCATCGCCGCCGTCACACCCTCGCTGCGTCGCGTGATCAACGCCAGCGGCGTCGTCGTGCACACCAACCTTGGCCGCTCGGTGCTGCCGGTCGAGGCGCTCGAAGCGATCGTCATCGCCGCCGCCAGCTACAGCGACCTCGAGTTCGATCTCGGCGCCGGCGAGCGTGCCTCGCGGCAGGATCATGTGCACGACGTGCTCTGCACGCTGACCGGCGCCGAGGACGCGCTCGTCGTCAACAACAATGCCGCGGCCGTGTTGCTCGCGCTTGCTGCCACGTCCCGTGGCGGCGACGTACTCGTCAGCCGCGGCCAGCTCGTCGAGATCGGCGACAGCTTTCGCATTCCGGACATCCTTGTGGAGAGCGGCGCCGCGCTGGTCGAAGTGGGCACCACCAACCGCACCTACCTGAAGGATTACGAGCGCGCCTGGAGCGAGCGCGCCCGGGCGGTGCTGCGCGTGCATACGAGCAACTACCGCATCGTCGGATTCACGAGCGAGCCGCCGGTAGGCGAGCTCGCGCAGTTCGCCCACGAGCACGGCGGCGTGCTCGTCGACAACCTCGGCAGCGGTGCGCTCGCCGACCTCGACCTGTTCGCCGACGAGCCGTCGGTGGGCGAGAGCATCGCCGCCGGCGCCGACGTCGTGACCTTCAGCGGCGACAAGCTGCTCGGCGGTCCGCAGGCCGGCATCGCCGTGGGCAGCGCCGCCGCTATCGGGGCGATGCGCCGGCATCCGCTGGCGCGCGCCGTGCGCATCGACAAGCTCGACCTGGCGGCGCTCGATGCACTGCTGCGCCTGTACCTCGATCCGGCGCGGGCGATCGAGCGCATCCCCACGCTCGCCATGCTGGCGGCGCCGGAGGATGCGCTCCAGGCCCGCGCCGCCAGGCTTCGCGACGCGCTTACGGGAGTCGGCGCCTCGGCGGAGCAGAAGGCGCTCTGCCTCGCCGCCGACGATGTCGCGATCCTCGCCTCGGTGGCGCGCGCCGGCGCCGGCGCGCTGCCGATCACCGAGGTGCCCAGCATTGCCGTCGCCGTGGCGCCGCCCGGCGGCGACGCCGAAGGCCTCGCCGCTCGTCTGCGACGCGGCGAGCCCGGCGTGGTCGGCCGGGTGCACGAAGACCACGTGCTTTTCGACATGCGCACGGTGCGCGACGACGAGGTCGCCGAGCTGGCCGCCTGCGTGCTGGTGGCAATCGGCTGAGAGAGGGGTCCACGCTGTCCGATCGCGAAGCACCGCTCACGCTGGGCACCGCCGGTCACATCGACCACGGCAAGACGGCGCTGATCACGCTGCTCACCGGCAAGAACACCGACCGTCTGCGCGAGGAGCGTGAGCGCGGCATCTCGATCGAGCTCGGCTACGCTGAACTCGAGCTGCCCACGGGCCGCCGGCTGAGCGTCGTCGACGTGCCCGGTCACGAGCGCTTCGTGCGCACGATGGTCGCCGGCGCCACCGGCGTCGACCTGTTTCTGCTGGTGATCGCCGCCGACGACGGTGTGATGCCGCAGACGGTCGAACACGTCGCCATCCTCGATCTGCTCGGTGTGCGCCACGGCGTGGTCGCGCTGACCAAGGCCGACCTCGTCGACGACGAGTTGCTCGAGCTCGCGCGGGCCGATGTTGTCGAGTTCCTCGCCGGCGGCCCGTATGCCGGCGCGCCTGTGGTGACGGTGAGCGCGCGCGACGGGCGCGGCGTGCCGGAGCTGATCGGCGCGCTGGAGGAGGCGAGCGCCGAAGTGGAACGCTCGCGGCGCGACGGGCCGGCGCGGCTGCCGGTCGACCGTGTCTTCCCGCTCAAGGGCATCGGAACGGTCGTCACCGGGACGCTCTGGCGCGGCGAGGTGAAGCCCGGCGACGCGCTCGTCGTGCAACCGGGCGGCGAGCGCGTCACGGTGCGCAGCGTGCAGGTGCACGACCACGCGGCGGAGGTCGTGCAGGCCGGGAGTCGCGTGGGTATCAACGTGCGCGGCGTGGAGAAGGACCAGATCGAGCGCGGCCGCTGGCTGGTGGCGCCGGCAGCGGCGAGCACGCCGACAAGCGCGTTCGATGCATGGATCGAGCTGCTCCCCTCGGCGCGGGCGCTGAAGAGCGGGAGCGCGGTGCGGCTGCATCACGGCACCGCGCAGTTCGTCGCTCGTGTCACCGTTGTGGAGGGCAAGGAGATCGCCGCCGGTGGCGGGGGCGCGGCGATCGTGCGGCTCG
>PKYG01000003.1:1011-5274 GCA_003132585.1 Actinomycetota bacterium | reverse complement strand
CTGACCGTGCTGATGGTCGTCGTCTTTCGCTGGGGCGTGTACGGCGTGCTGATCGGCACGCTCGGCGCGTCGTTCGTGATGAACACGGCGTCGCTGCCGACCTACTGGCGACGCCTCACCGTGCATCTCGATCGCGATCTGATGCGCCAGATGAGCGTCTTCGCCCTGCCGGCGCTGCTCAACGGCGCGATCTTCTTCGTGCTCAAGCTCTCCGACCGCTGGTTCCTGATGCGCTACCAGGGTCAGACCGAGGTCGGCCTCTACACGACGGCGTTCATGCTCTCGCAACCGGTCTACGTGGCGATGTCGGCCTTCCGCATGGCATGGCCGCAGTGGCACTACGCGCGCCTGAACGACCCGGCGGAGCACAAGAAGATGGTGGCGCGCAGCTCGACGTACTTCCTCATGCTGTGCATGTTCATTATGGCGGTCATGGGCGTGCTCATGCCGATCCTCGTGCGCGTGCTGACGCGGCGGGCGGCGTACTGGTCGATCGGGCCGACCGCCCTCGTGCTCACGCTGGGGACGGTGCTCTACAGCATGTACTTCGTGCTCTGGGTCGGCTGCAACGTCGCCAAGAAGAACCGCCTGATACCGCTAATCACGATCGTCGCTTCGGCCGCCAACCTCGGTCTCAACTTCTTGCTGATCCCAAAATACGGCATGATCGCCGCCGCGTGGACCACCGTGATCGGCTTTGCGATCCTCTGCGTGCTCGTGTACTTCATCTCGCAGCACCACTACCCGATCCGCTACGAGTGGGTTCGGTACGTCAAGCTCTCTCTGGCCACGGCGACCACACTCGGCGCCGCATGGGGGCTCGCCCACGCGTTCGGCGAACGCACGTCGATGCCGTTCGCCGCGCTCGTCGTGCGCGAGCTGATCAAGGCGCCGACGATCCTGCTCTTCCCGCTCGTGCTCTGGCTGACCGGCTTCTTCACGCCCGACGAACGGCAGGGTCTGCGCACGTTCGCCGGCCGCCTGACGAAACGCGGCGTGCCCGCGTCTGGAGTCGGCAGAGCATCGGCGATCCACCCGGCCGATGCCCTCAGCGACGATGACATCGCCGCCGAGCACGACGCGACCGAGCTCGAGGCGGCGGCGATCCTGCCGCTGACCGAAGGCGACCAGGCGGGCATCTGATGAAACGCCTGCTCATGGTCGCCAACCCGTTCCCGCCGATGGTCAGCGCCGGCAACGCCCGCCTGCTTCGCTTCCTCCGCCACCTTCCCGCGAACGGCTGGGAGACGACGGTGCTTACTGCGCGCGCCACCGGGCCGGTACCCGTGCCCGACGGCGTGCGCGTCGAACGTGCCGTCGCGCCCGGCCCCGAGAGTCTCTACGCCTTTGCCCGCCGCATCAGGCCGTGCAGCGGAGTGAGCGGCAGAGCACAGACCACGGCGTCGGGCGGCGGCGTGCACGTCACCAGCGCGGGGGCGCGAGCGGGCGGCGGGGCGCACGCACCGGCCGCCCGCTCACGCCGCAGCGGACCCGTCAACGACTGGTTGATGATCCCCGACCCGTACGCCGGCTGGATCGGCCCGGCCGTCTTGCGTGGTCGTTCTCTGCTCGCCGCTGAGAAATTCGACGCGATCTTCTCGAGCTCGCCCCGGCCGAGCGTGCACGTCGTCGCCGCGTCGCTCGCTCACCAGAGCGGCGTGCCCTGGTTGGCCGACTACCGCGACCCGTGGACGACCTACCAGTTCCGGCGCTATCCGACCGCCTTTCACAGGCGCGCGCACGAGTCGCTCGAAACGTGGGCGCTGCGTCGCGCGCGCTTCGTGACGGCGGTCAACGCACCGATCGTCGACGAGCTCGTCGCGCGCCATCCGCACCTTGCCGGGCGCGCCGCCGTTCTGCCCAACGGCTTCGACCCGGGCGAGCCGGCCGACGATGTCGCGCTCGGCGAGGGTTTCTGGTTCGTGCACACCGGCCGGCTCTACGGACGCGAGCCGCAAACCCGGGCGTTCCTCTCCGCGCTCGCCGCATCGCCCGATGACGTGAACGTGCTCTTCCTCGGCCTGGAGAGTCCGTTCGTCTCAGAGATCGCCGCGGCGCTCGGCGTCGGCCACCGTGTACGAGTCGAACCCCACGTGCCCCACGCCCGCGCGCTCGGCGCCCAGCGCGCCGCCGACGCCCTGCTCCTCGTCAACGGGCGGCGGCCGGAGTCGATGTCGAGCAAGGTGTTCGAGTACCTCGCGAGCGAGCGGCCGATCTTCGCCATCTCACCGCAGGGATCGGCCGCTCGCGAGCTCTTCGCCTCCGTCGGCGGCGCTCGCTGCGTGCTGCCCGACGACGACATGGCGGCGCCGCTCGCCGACTTTGTCGGCGCCGTTCGCGCCGGTACACTAGAGGTGGCCGACCAGAGTCTGGTGAGTCGATACGACGCGGGCGCCCTCACGGCCCAGCTCGCCGGCCTCCTCGAGGAGATCACATCGTGAGCGACGAACGCGCGACCGCCAGCGACCGGCGTACACGCCGGCGGCTGTCCGACGCCGCTCTCATCCTCGGCGGCGCCGTCGTCACGGTGCTCTTCACCCGCGGTTTCATCCACCGCCCCAAACCGGCGCTCGCCGCTCTCGCGGCGCTGCTCATCGTCACCATCGTCACCCTCAATCTGCCTCGCCTGTGCCGTCTCCGGCTCGGCCACGTCGTCGTCGCGTTAATGCTCCTTCTGCCGCTGATGGCGCTGCTCGGCCCTTCTTTGGCACTGCCCGCCCTGCCGCAGCTCTTTGCCTTCCGTGTGATCGGCATCGTCGCGCTGTATCTCGGTCTCACCTGGCTGATCGTCGTCCGCGTACGCTTCGACTCGGCGGCGGCGCGTTCGGCGTTGCTCGTGCTGCTCTGGTTCGGCTGGCTCACCGTGGCCCTGCTGTGGGCGCCCGACAAGACGTCGGGCTTCCGCTACCTCGGTGTGATGTTCACGATGATCACGCTGATGGCGGCGACGGCGCTCGGCGGCACCTCCCGGCGACGCCTCAAGTGGCTGCTCGCCCTGCTCGCCGTCGCCTACCTGCTGATCATCGCGATGTCGCTGGTCGAGTCGGTCACCGGCTACCGGCTGCCGACCTCGCGCCTGCTCACGACCACCTCGTCCGCCACTGACTACGCCGTCACAAGCGTCTTCCACAACCAGAACGACCTTGCCACCTACCTCTCGCTGTGCTGGCCGTTCTTCATCTGCGCCTTCTTCTTCACGCGGCGTTTCGCCTGGCGGGCGCTGGCGTTCGCGGCGATGGCGGTTGGTGTCGCCGCGTTCGTACACACGGGCTCGCGCAGCAGCCTCGTCGCCGTCGGCATAGAGTCGCTGGCCTGCCTTGCGTTCTTCCGCCGCGGGTTCTCGCGCCGCACGCAGGCGATCGGCGCGATCGTCGCCGTCGCGCTGATCCTCGGCGCCGCCTGGCTCGCATTCAACAACTCGTCCTCCCCGATGCTCCGCCAGTTCCGCCTGCAGGGGCTCGAGAACAACGTGCAGGCCAACCAGGGATCGGGCGAGATCCGCGTCAACCTCACGCAGACGGGGCTCGACTCGCTGGGTCGCTTCTATCTGATGGGCGCCGGGCCGGGGCAGGCCGAAGTGCTCGTCTCCGAGAGTGTCGCGCACGCGGGCATCGTCAACCTTCACGACTGGTGGCTGGAGGTGATCGTCGACGGCGGCATGCCGGCATTCGTCCTCCACGCGCTGCTCTACTTCGGCCTGCTGGCGGCGATGTGGCGCATCGCCCACCACGGCACCGATCATCTGCTGCGCTACCTCGCCGCGGCGGTCATGCTCGCGCTCACCGGCTTCGTGATCGGCGCGCTCGGCCCGAGCAGCGCGATCAGCTTCGCACCGATGTGGATCGTCTGGGGACTGGCGATCGCCGTGGTGATCCGGCAACGCGCCGTCGCTGGCGAGACGGCGAGAGTCGGTGTGGTGGGCGGCGATGAGGTGACGGGCCTCAGGGGGGCAGCGAGCCCCCTTCGACCCGTCACCTCATCGCCGCCTGACCCGGCGGACGACGCACGATGAACGTCCTCTTCGTCTCTCACCTCTACCCGACACCGCACTACGAACGCCACCTGTTCGTCCACGACCAGGCGCGCGCGTTGCGCGATCTCGGCGTCGACGTGCGCGTGATCTCGCCGACTCCGTATGCGCCGCGCATCCTCTGGTCGAGCCCGCGGCAGCGGCGCCGCGGCCAGATGCCGCGGCGCGCGGTCCGCGACGGAGTCGCTGCCGAGTATCCCCGCGTGCTGCAGCTGCCGCGGCGCATCCTCTTC
>PKYG01000003.1:0-937 GCA_003132585.1 Actinomycetota bacterium | reverse complement strand
GGCGGCCGCGCCGCGGCCCGCGTGCGCGGCGTGCTCGGGAGCGCGGCCGCCGTGATGACCGTCGGTTCGAGCGTCGCCCGTCTGCTCGACGGCGTCGTCGCCGCGGAGCGCCTGCATGTGGTGCACAACGGCACCAGCGGCCTGGAGACGGAGGTCGCCCCCGCCGACGACTACCTGCCGGGCGCGCCGCTCGTGCTCACCGCCGGCTACCTCATCGCGCGCAAGGGTCACGCGTACGTCCTCGAAGCGATGGCGCGGCTGGCAGCCGCCGGGCGCACGGTCGAGTGGACCGTGGTCGGCGACGGGCCGCTGCAGGTACAGCTCGTGCGGCAGGCGGCCGAGCGCGGCCTCGCTGGGCACGTGCACCTGCTCGGCCGCCTGCCGCACGATCGCCTTCTCGCCCTCATGGCGCGCGCCCAGCTCTTCGCGCTGCCAAGCTGGGACGAGGCCTTCGGGCTTGTCTACACCGAGGCGATGAGCGTCGGCACGCCTGTGGTCGCGTGCCGCGACGAAGGGCCGCAGGATTACATCACCGACGGAGTGAGCGGCTACCTAGTACCGGCCCGCGACGCCGGCGCCATCGCCGAAGTGATCGCCGGCGTGCTCGCCGATCCGGAGGGCGCCCGCGCCGTCGGCGAAGCCGGACGCCGCGTCGCCGGCGAGCTCACCTGGCAACGCAACGCCGAGCGCCAGCTCGCCATTTACGAGCAGGTGCTGGCGGCAGCCAAGCGAAAGGATCGCCGATGAAGTTCGACGACTTCCTCAAAGCCGCCGCCAAGAGGCCGCCGGCGATCGTGCTCCACGTCGCCTATGCCTGCGGCATCGGGGTCATCCGCGACCTCGGCCGACACGGCGTGCCCGTGCTCGGACTGGACGTGAGCCCGCGCGCCATCGGTCTCTCCTCGCGTTACGCCGCCGGCATGGTCTGTCCCGATCC
>PKYG01000099.1 GCA_003132585.1 Actinomycetota bacterium | reverse complement strand
TTGACCCCAAGGTAGTTCGAGTCCCCGCTCGCGCCGAAGAGCAAGCCGAGCCCGAAGAGCAGGATCGCCGAGGAGAAAGCGCCGTTGACGAAGTACTTCATCGCGGCCTCGCCCGAGCGTTCGTCCCCGCGCAGGAAGCCGGCGAGAACGTAGGTCGGCAGCGACATCAGCTCGAAGGCGATGAAGAACGTGATCAGGTCGGTCGCGATCGCCATGCCGATCATGCCGCAGACGATCAGCAGCAGCAGGCCATAGAACTCACCGAGCGGTGCCCGACGCGCGGTCATGTAGGCGTCGGACAGCATCACCGTGAGCAGGCCGATGCCGCAGAATAACAGGGTGAAGTACGTGGCGTACTTGTCAAACCCGATCGTGTCGGCGAACCCGGTCTGTGTCGTGCGCGCGTGGAAGCTGAGGCCGTGGAAGCCGTGCGTGAAGCTGACCCACTGACCGACGCTGACCGCGGCGGCGATCAGCAGCCCCGCCGCCGCGACCCAGGCGAGGGTCGCTTTGCGTCGCGTGACCAGGTCGACGACGATCACGACCAGCGCCGTAGCGGCGACGATGAGCCCGGGCAGGATCAGCTGGATCGAGTTTCTCATGGCTTAGAAGAGCCCCCTGGCGGCGTGGAGGAGATCGGCGAGCCCGTGCGCGTGCGCCTGCTGGGAAGGTCCGAGCACGCGGTCGAGGATGGTCTGCACCGGCACGTGCAGCAGGTTGAGGAACGTCTGCGGGTAGACGCCGACCCATACGGCGAACACGATCAACGGGACGAGTGAGGCGATCTCGCGCGGGCCGAAGTCACGCACCGAGATCGCCGGTTTGACCTCGTCGTCGCCGCGGTCGTTGAAGAGCACGCGCTGGTACATCCACAGCAGATAGCAGGCGGCGAGGATCATGCCGGTGGCGGCGATCGCGCCCAGCCAGTGCGAGTAGTGGAAGAGGCCGAGCAAGCTCAGGAACTCGCCGACGAAGCCGCTCAGACCGGGCAGGCCGAGCGAGCCGAGCACGAAGAAGAGGAAGAAGCCGGCCAAGATGGGCAGCGGCTTGGCCAGCTGGCTCATCTCGGAGATCTGCCGCGTATGCGTGCGCTCGTAGAGAAAACCGACAAGGAGGAAGAGGGCGCCCGTGAGGATGCCGTGACTGAACATCACGAGGATGGCGCCCTCCATGCCCTGGGCGTTGCCGGCGAGTGCGATCGCCGCGAAGATGCCGGCCGTGACGAAGCCCATGTGGCTGACGCTCGAGTAGGCGACGAGCTTCTTCAGGTCTTTCTGCATCATCGAGACGAGCGCTCCGTAGACGATCGCGATCACCGAGAGGACGGCGACGTACGGGATATACGCCACCGCGGCGTCGGGGAAGAACGGCAGGCAGAAGCGCAACATGCCGTAGGCGCCCATCTTCAGGAGCACGCCGGCAAGGAGCACCGATCCGGCCATCGGCGCCTCGACGTGCGCGTCCGGCAGCCAGGTATGCACGGGGAACATCGGCACCTTGATCGCGAACGCCGCGAAGAAGGCAAGAAACGCCCAGAACTGCAGGCCATACGGAAACGTCTGGCGCGAGAGCTCCTGGATGTTGAACGTGATCCCCCCGGCGCCGGTCGTGGTGCCCTGCTTGTAGGTGTAGTAGACGACGACGATGATCGCGACCAGCATCAGCAGACTGCCGACCAGCGTGAAGAGCACGAACTTGATCGCCGCGTAGATCTTCCGCGGTCCACCCCACACGCCGATGATGAAGTACATCGGCACGAGCATGAACTCCCAGAACACATAAAACAGGAAGAGGTCGGTGGCACAGAACACGCCGGTCATACCCGTCTGGAGCAGGAGTAGCGTGGTGAAGAAACCGCGCTCACGGTCCTTGACGTAGTTCCAGCTGGCGATGATGACGATGCAACCGAGCAGCGTCGTGAGCAAGAGCAGCAGTGCGGCGATGCCGTCGACGCCGAAACCGTAGTGGATGTTGAAGCGCGAGACCCACATGAAGTCCTCGGCGAACTGCATCGCCGGGTTGGCGCTGTCGAACTTGAAGAGCAGCACGACCGAGAGCACCAGTGCGGCGAAGGTCGCGACCAGCGAGACCACCTTGTAGAACCTCGGCCGGCCCTTGCCGAAGATCCAGATGAGCAGCGCCCCCAGCAGCGGAACGTACGTGATCACCGAGAGGATCGGGAAGCCGATCTGCTGGTGCCAGCCCATCTACGACCCCCAGATCCAGCGCAGGACGATCACCAGCACGAACATGCCGCTGAAGATGGCGAAGGCGTAGTTCTGCACGCGCCCGGTCTGCAGCGGCCGGATGAGGCGCGCGAAGCGATCCCAGAGCCATGCGAGCCCATTGACCGAACCGTCGATGGCCTTCACGTCGAAGAAGGTCCACAGCCAGTTGGCACCGTCGATCACGGGCCGGATGACCGAGACCTCGTAGAACTCGTCCATGTAGAACTTGTTGAACGACGCCCGATACGCCCACGGGAAGCTCTTGCTGAGCTCGGCCGGCAATTCGCGGCTACGGATGTACATGACGTACGCCGCGTACACGCCGAGCAGCACGACCGCCAGCGAGACGAGCATCAGCAGACCACCGCTGCCGATCCAGCTGAACGGCTCGCTCTCGACACGGAAGAAGACCGGCTCGAGGAAGCGGTGGATCCAGCCGCCATCGGGCGGCAGACCGACGATCATGCCGAGCACCGCCGCCGGGATCGCGAGCAGCACCAAGGGCACGGTCATCACCTTCGGCGACTCGTGGATGTGGTGCTGCACCTCCGCCGCGGCGCGGTTCTCGCCCCAGAACGTGAGGAAGATGAGGCGGCCCATGTAGATCGCCGTGACGAACGCGGTGACGATGCCCACGACCCACACCCAGTAGTAGCCCGCGCGGAAGGCGCCGCCGATGATCTCGTCCTTGGCCCAGAAGCCGGAGAGCGGGAAGATGCCGGCCATCGCCACGGCGCCGGTGAGCATCGTCCAGAACGTCAGCGGCAGCTTCTTGCGCAGGCCTCCCATGAGCCGCATGTCCTGCTCGCCCGACATCGCGTGGATCACCGATCCCGAGGCGAGGAAGAGCAGGCCCTTGAAGAAGCCGTGCGCCAGCAGGTAGAAGATGCCGGCCGCCCAGGCGCCGGCGCCGAGGGCCATGAACATGAAGCCGAGCGACGACACCGTCGAGTAGGCGATCACGCGCTTGATGTCGTTCTGCGTGAGCGCAATCAGCGCCGCGTAGATGGCGGTGAACGCGCCGATGCTCATGACGACGAGCATCGCCGCGTGCGAGTGGATGAAGAGCGGGTACGAACGCGCCACCATGTAGACGCCGGCGTTGACCATGGTGGCGGCATGGATCAGGGCGCTGACCGGAGTGGGGCCCTCCATCGCGTCGGGCAGCCACACATGCAGCGGGAACTGCGCACTCTTGCCGATCGCCCCCATGAAGAGCAGCAGGCAGATCGCCAGCAGTGTCGTGTTGCCGATGCTGCCGACCTGCGCGAACACGCCGGTGAATTGCAGCGTGTTCACCGACAGGATGAGCAGGAACATCGCCAACGTGAAGCCAAAGTCGCCGATGCGGTTGACAAGGAAGGCCTTCTTGCCTGCCTGCGAGGCGCTCTTCTTGCGGAACCAGAAGGCAATGAGCAGATACGAGCAGAGGCCGACACCCTCCCAACCGAGGAACATCAGCAGGTAGTTGTTCGCGAGGATGAGCGTGAACATGGCGAACATGAACAGGTTGAGGTAAGCGAAGAACCGGTAGTAGCCCTCGTCGCCGCGCATATAGCCGATCGAGTAGTAGTGCACCAGCATGCCGATCGTACCGACGACCAGGAGCATCACCGCAGTGAGCGTGTCAACGTAGTACCCCCACGTGACGTGCAGGCTGCCGGAGCCGATCCAGCCGAAGAGCTGCACCTGGAGTGCATCCTCACGATGAGTGAACACGTGGTAGAAGACGTACATCGAGAGCACCCAGGCCACGGTCACGACCGCGACCGCGAGCACGTCGGCGCGCTTGCCGAAGAGCCGCTTGCCGAAGATCAGCGTGACCACGAACCCGAAGAGCGGCAGCAGCGGGATGAGAGTGATGATCGCTTTCATCGGCTATCCCTTGAGCTCGTCGAAGCTGTCGGCCTGCAGACTGCGGCGATTGCGGTAGTTGGCGATCACGATCGCCAGACCGATGGTGACCTCCGCCGCGGCGATCGTGATCACGAAGAGCGCGAAGATAGGCCCCTTGCCGGCCACGCCGGGGACGAAGTTGCTGAACGCGACGAGCGCGATGTTGACGGCGTTGAGCATCAACTCGAGGCTCATCACGATGAGGATCAGGTTGCGTCGTGCGAGCACGCCGAAGGCGCCGATGCAGAAGAGCAGCGTGGCGAGAACGAGATACCAGTCGATGGCGCTCATTGGAGCTCATCCTCCCGACGCGCCAGGACGATCGCGCCGATCATCGCTGCGAGCAGCACCAGCGAGACGAGCTCGAACGGGAACACGTACACGTTGAAGAGCAGCGTCGCGAGCCCCTTGAGGTTCGGAGTCAGCGACTTGAGCGAGATCGGCTGCGGGTAACGCGACGACACGAGGATCGCCGTGACGACCACCGCCACGGCGACGGTCAGCGGGAACGCGAAGATCGACTGCCGGTTGAAGAACAGGCGGTACTCGCCCTCTTGCGCCTCGGTGAGCATGATCGCGAAGAGGATCACGACCGAGATCGCGCCGACGTAGACGAGCAGCTGGATGATCGCCACGAGGCTGGCGTTGAGCAACAGGTAGATCGCCGCGACGCCGAGGAAGCAGAAGACCATCGAGACGGCGGAGTGGACGATGTTCTTGAAGGTCACGACGCCGATGCCGCACACGAGGATCCAGGCGGCGATGATCGAGAACGCGATGGGATGGAAGTCGCCGCCCGGCATCAGCCCTCCTCCTCCTCCTCGACTGCGTCGAGATCGACGGGGTCGTCCTTGATCGGCGACCAGACCCAGCCGTCGCCCTTCATCGAATCGAGAGCGTGCGGCACGAGGTCGGTCAGCACTTCGCGCAGCGGGTCGACCGGCCGCGCGTCGCGCACGAAGAGAGATTCGCCGGCCATCGCCGTGCGACTGAAGCCGCCGAGCTCGAAGAAATCAGTCTGCTCGAGCGCTTCGTAGGGACAGACCTCGACGCATTCGCCGCAGAACATGCAGCGGCTCTCGTCGAGGTCGTAGCTGACGAGCACCCGCGGATTGGTCTCGATCGACCCGGTCGGGCAGGTCTCGGCGCACTTGCCGCAGGAGACGCAGCCGACCATCTGCAGCGGCATGTTGTCGGCGGTCGACACGATCGTGTCGAAGCCGCGGCCCATCGCGTCGTAGCAGCTCGAGCCCACCTCCATGCGGCAGATGCGCACGCAGCGCATGCAGTTGATGCAGCGATTGGGCTCGCGCATGATGAAGTCGTGGCGGAAGTCGGCCGGGTAGTCGTGAGCGGCGCCGCCGTGGAAGCGGTTCTGGAAGACCTCGTACTCGATGCCGTAGCGCTGCAGGTCGCACTTGCCGTTCGCCGGGCAGTAGCAGTCCAGACAGAGCTCGGCGCCGCGCACGGCCTCCTCTTCGGTGAAGCCGAGCTCGATCTGCTTGAAGTTGGTCTTGCGCTCTTCGGGCGAGCGCTTGGGCATCTCGGCGGGCGGGCTCGGGCGACTCACGTCGGTGGTCATGTCGATGAACACCGGCGGGATCTCGGCCATACGCTGGATGCGCGGCTCGAGGTCGGTCTTGCGCGACAGCGCGTTGAAGAACGGCGTCGCCTTGAGCTCGGCGAGGCTCTGCGAGATCGCCTGCATGTCGTCGCCGCGCAAGAAGGCGTCGATGCTCCAGGCCGCCTTCTTGCCCTGCGCAACCGCCTGGATCACGGTCTGCGCGCCTAGCACCACGTCGCCGCCGGCGAACACGCGCGGGTCGTCGGTCTGGAAGGTGAAGTCGTCGATCGCGATCGTCTTCCATTTGGTG
>PKYG01000025.1:22278-27849 GCA_003132585.1 Actinomycetota bacterium | reverse complement strand
CGGGGATGCGTGGAGTAGAAGACCTCGCGCAGGTGCTCGATCGTCACGTGCGTGTACACCTGCGTCGTCGCCACGTCGGCATGACCGAGCATCTCCTGCACGCTGCGCAGGTCGGCGCCGCCGCGCAGCATGTGCGTCGCGAAGCTATGGCGAAAGGTGTGGGCGCTGGCATGCTTGTCGAGTCCGGCCTTGCCGACGTAGCGGCGCAAGAGGTAGTCCAATCCCTGTCGCGTGAGATGGCCACCGCGGGCGTTGAGGAACAGGTGTTCGCAGCGACGGCCGTGCAGCAACTGCCGCCGGCCGTCGCGCAGGTACCGCCGCAAAGCTTCGACCGCGTGGCGGCCCATCGGCACGACGCGCTCCTTGTCGCCCTTGCCGATGCAGCGCAGGAGTCCGCCTTCGAGATCGATGTCCGCGGCGCGCAAGCCGACGAGCTCCGAGGCACGCAGGCCACAACCGTACAGCAGCTCGAGAAGCGCCATGTCGCGCTGACCGAGGGCGCCGCCGGGCAGGACGCGATCGAGCACCGATTCGACCTCCTCGACGGTGAGCACGTCCGGCAGACTCTGCCGGCGGCGCGGGGAGCGCAACCGCACCGTGGGGTCCTCCGACACCAGATCCTCGCGCGCCAGGTAGGCGTAGAGTCCGCGCAGAGCCGCCATGCGGCGGGCAACGCTCGCGGGCGCGCCGCTGCCACCGGCGCCGGCGAAGTACGCGTCCACGTCGCCCTCCGCGACGGCGGCGAGGTCGCCCCCGCGCTGGTCGACGAACAGCGCGAAGCGCTCCAGGTCACGCCGGTATGCGGCAAGCGTATTGGCGCTCATGCCACGTTCAAACTGCAGGTAGTCGAGGTACTCGGCGAGGTGCGGGTCCGGGGCCACGACGGCCCTCCCTACTCCGGGATCTCTCCCGCCGCTCGCACGAGCGCCTGCGCGAAGCGATACGTATCGGCGAGGCGCTCGAGAGACATGCTCTCCGCGGGCGAGTGGATGTCCTTGTAGCCGACGCCGAGATTGACACTCGGCAGTCCCTTGGCGTTGAACACGTTCACGTCGGAGCCGCCGCCGGAGGCGGCGATGCGCACGGCAAAGCCGGCCCGATCGGCGGCGGCACGGGCGAGGCGCACCGGCAGCGCCCCGTCAGCGAGCGCGAAGGCGTGGAAGTCGTCCTCGATCGACGTCGTCACGTCGACACCGGTCTCCGCCGCCGCCGTCGTGATCGCGGCGAGCATGTCGCCGACCTGGGCGGCGAGCTTGTCGTCAGTGCGGCTGCGGGCCTCGCCTTCGATCGTGCACCGCTCGGCGACGACGTTGGTCGCGGCACCGCCTTCGATCAGCCCGATGTTGGCGGTCGTCTCGTCGTCGATGCGCCCGAGCGGCATCGCCGCGATCGCCCGCGAAGCGGCGAGGATCGCACTCCGCCCCTGCTCGGGCGCGATCCCCGCATGTGCGGCGACCCCGTGAAACTCCGCCTTCACCTTCTTCAGCGAGGGCGCACTGGTGACGATCGTGCCCGGCAGTCCCTCGCTGTCGAACACGAAGCCGGCGCGCGCCTCGACGCTGTCCAAGGCCAGCGCCTTGGCGCCGAGCAGACCGATCTCCTCGCTCACCGTGAAGAGGCCAGTGACGCGGGCGCGCGGCGGATCCTGAGCGAGATCGCGCAACAGCGCGAGAAGGACCGTGCATGCGGCTTTGTCGTCGGCGCCGAGGACAGTGTCTCCGGCGCTGCGTACGATGCCGTTCTCGACCACGGGTTCCACCGGACCGCTGACGGCGACTGTGTCCATGTGCGCGCCGATGACGATCGGCGTGCCCTTGCCGGCGCCGGCGACGACGACGGTGATGTTGCCGCTGCCGGCACCCGTCGCAGCGGCAGTGTCGTCTTCGATCGGGTCGAGGCCGGCGTCGCGAAGGTAACCGAGGATGAAGTCGGCGACGGCGCGCTCACTGCCCGACGGTGACGGCCGACCGACGAGCTGCAGAAAGGTCTCGAGGAGGTCGTCTACTGTTGCACTCATGTCTCCTCCAGCTGGCCTTCGCGTTCACGCCGCAGACGCGTCGCGGCGCCGACGAAGTCGCGGAAGAGAGGCGCGGGACGCGTGGGCCGCGACTTGAACTCGGGGTGGAACTGCGAGGCCACGAACCACGGATGATCGGGCAGCTCGATGATCTCCACCAGGCGTCCGTTGTCGTGCGTCCCGCTCACCACCAGGCCCGCCTCCTCGAGGCGCGGACGCAACACGTTGTTGACCTCGAAGCGGTGGCGGTGGCGCTCGAAGACCTCGACGCTGCCGTACGCCTCGGCGGCTCTCGTGCCGGGACGCACCTCAACGGCTTGCGCGCCGAGGCGCATCGTCCCACCCATGTCTTCGACGCCCTTCTGCTCGGGCAGCAGGTCGATGACCGGGAACGGCGTCTCCTCGTCGAACTCCCACGAGTTCGCGCCCTCCATGCCGCACACAGAACGCGCGAACTCGATCACGGCGCACTGCAGGCCGAGGCAGACACCGAGGAAGGGGACCTTGGTCTCGCGGCAGTACTGGATCGCCTCGATCTTGCCCTCGATGCCGCGCATGCCGAAACCGCCGGGCACGATCACGCCGTCGACAGCGCCGAGCCGCTCGGCGACCGTCGCCGGCGTGATCTCCTCGGAGTCGACCCAGACGATGCTCAGATGGCGGCCGTGGTGGACCGCCGAATGTTTGAGCGCCTCCCACACCGACAGATAGGCCTCGTGCAGCTGGATGTACTTGCCGACGAGCGCGATCGCGACCTCGCCGCGGCAGGCGTCGATGCGCTCGACGAGCGCGTTCCACTCGGTCAGGTCGGGCTCACCACATTCGAGTCCGAGCATGCGCACGACGAGGTCGTCGAGACCCTCCGCGTGCATGTGCGGCGGCACCTTGTAGATGTCGTCGACATCGTGCGCCGATATCACGCCTTCGGGCTCGATGTCGCAGAACAACGCGATCTTGTCGCGGATCCCGCGCGACACCGGCTCCTCGGAGCGGACGACGATGATGTCCGGCTGGATGCCGATCTCGCGCAGCTCGGCGACGGAGTGCTGGGTCGGCTTGGTCTTCTGCTCGCCGACGACGCCGATGACCGGCGCCAGCGTGACATGGACATAGAGCACGTTGTCGCGGCCGATGTCCTTGCGGAACTGGCGGATCGCCTCGAGGAAGGGCAGGCTCTCGATGTCGCCGACGGTGCCGCCGACTTCGGTTATGAGGACATCCACGTCGAGGCTCTGCGCGAGCCTGTGGACGCGCGACTTGATCTCGTTGGTGATATGCGGGATGACCTGTACGGTGCCGCCGAGGTAGTCCCCGCGGCGTTCCTTCTGGATGACGGCGTTGTAGATGCCGCCGGTGGTGACGTTCGAGTCGCGCTGGACGAACTCGTCGATGAAGCGCTCGTAGTGACCCAGGTCGAGGTCGGTCTCGGCGCCGTCCTCGGTGACGAACACCTCGCCGTGCTGGAACGGGCTCATCGTACCGGGGTCGACGTTGATGTAGGGGTCGAACTTCTGGTTTGCGACTCTGACGCCGCGTGCCTTGAGGAGCGCCCCGATCGAGGCGGCCGTGATCCCCTTGCCGAGCCCCGAAACGACACCGCCGGTCACGAAGATGTGCTTTGCCATCGCCGCCTACCTCTCCTCTCCGGTCGCCGACCATGCCACGCCGGCGGAACGACGCGCTGCGGACGTGCGCGAGCACGCAGGCGCCAAGCTGTGAAGGGAGATCGGGGAAATCAGCGGGGCTTTGGTCGCGCCCGTTCTGCTGCTACGGGCCGGCGCGACGGTATGACCGGCAAGCCCTTTGACCACGCCGGCAAGTATACCACCGCGCGATGCCTGCGCAAGGAATCCGCGCGCGCTCAGCGCGGCGCCGCAGCGCGCTGCAGGAGCTGCTCGGCGTGACGGCGCGCCGCCTGGTCGTCCGGCGCCGTACCGAGCATGCGACAGATCTCGTCGACCCGCGCCCCGCCGTCGAGCTCGCTCACCAGGGTCTCGGTCGTGCCCGCGACGGCGTCGGTCTGCTTGGCGATCGCGAAGTGCCGGTCGGCATAGGCGACGACCTGCGGCAGATGCGTGATACAGATGATCTGTGTCGTCGCGGCGAGCCTCGCGAGACGCTCGCCCAGCGCCGTGGCGGTGACGCCGCCGATACCCGTGTCGACCTCGTCGAAGATCAGCGTCTCGACATCGTTGCCGAGGGTCACGATGCTGCGCATCGCCAGCACCGCGCGCGACAATTCGCCACCCGACGCAGTGTCGCGCAGCGGGCGCGGCGGCACGCCCGGGTTCGCCGAAAAGAGGAACTCGGCGTCCTCGGCGCCGCGCGCGCCGAGCGCATCCCAACCCTCGCCGCGTCGTCGCAGCTCGACCGCGAATGCGGCATGCGGCATCGCCAGCTTGCGGAGCTCCTCGGCCACACGCCGCGCAAAGCCCGGCGCCACGCGCTCGCGCGCTTCGCTGAGGCGGCCGGCCGCCGCGACAGCCGCCGCTTGCGCGACGGCGACCCCCGTTGCCAGTTCGCCCTCGTCGGCTTCGAACTGGTGCAGTGCGGCGAGCCGCTGCTGCGCCTCAGCCAGGTAGGTGAGGACCTCGTCCGCCGACCCGCCGTACTTGCGCTTCAACGCCTGCAGCTTGTCGTGGCGCAGTTCGAGCGCATCGCGATGTGCCGGGTCGGCGTCGAGCGCGTCAACATAGTCGCGCAGGCTGATCGCGACGTCCTCAGCTTCGGCGCTGAGCGCGTCCGTGCGCCCGGCCAGTACGTCGAGCGTCGGGTCGAGCGCGCTGGCCTCGGAGAGCAGCCGCTGCGCGGCGCGCAGGCCATCGAGCGCCGCGCTCTCGCGGTCGCCGGAGAGCAGGCTCAGCGCTCCGCCGACACGCTCGAGCAGCTTACCCGCGTGGCGCAGTCGCTCCCGCTCCTGCGCCACGCGCCCGTCTTCTCCCGGCTCGACCTGAGCCGCCTCGATCTCGTCGACCTGAAACTCGAGCAAGTCGATCTCGCGAGCGCGGTCGCGACCTTCTTCGCGCAGGCGGTCGAGCTCCCGAGCGCGGCCCTGCGCCTTGGCGAACGCCTCGCCATACTCTGCCGCCAGCGGCGCGATCACCTGCGGCTCCGCCGCATCGAGGATGTCGAGCTGCCGCTCGAGCTGCAGCAGGCGCGTGTGCTCGAGCTCGCCATAGAACGCGATCCGCGTGCGCAACGCCTCTTCGATCGCCGCGGCGGACGACAGCAAGCCGTCGAGATGGGCGCGCGAGCGGCCGCCCCGCGGCAGTTCGCGCGCCACCGCCAGACTCTCGTCGCCGCTCTCGAACAGCGCCTGCACGAGCGCCCGCGAGGCTCCCGGTCGAATGAGGTCTTCGTCGCCCTTCTGGCCAAGCAGCAGACCGATCGCCTGCGCGAGCAGCGTCTTGCCGGCTCCGGTCTCGCCGGTGATCACGTTGAGACCGGCGGCGAACTGCAGCCGCGCACGAGCGATCAGCACGAGGTCGTCGATGGAGAGCTCAGCGAGCATGGGGCGCTCTGGTGAAGAGCTTCTCCTCGATGTTGCGATAGAA
>PKYG01000025.1:0-22217 GCA_003132585.1 Actinomycetota bacterium | reverse complement strand
AGCACCAGCGGACGGAAGTCGAGCGAGTGCGGCGCGATGAAGTTGAGCACGAGGACGCTGGCATCCCAGACCACGAGTGGCCCGTTGCAGGAGAGGTTGTACGCAGTCGAGCCTGCCGGCGTGGCGACGATCATGCCGTCGCAGAGCATCTCGCCCACTCGTGTGCCGGAGATCGAGTACTCCAGGCGCAGCACGCGCCGGCGCTCGACGCGCGACAGGACGACATCGTTGACGGCGGTGGAGACCGTGTCGTTGTGGTGGACATCGACGGTGAGCAACTCGATCAGCCGATACTGGCCGGCGACGATCTCGGCGAGATCGTCGCCCCACCCGACGGACGGCAGACCGGCGAGGAAGCCGACGTTGCCGAAGTTGACTCCAACGGTCGGCACACCGCTGCCGAGCAGGCGACCGAGCGCGCGCAGGATGGTGCCGTCGCCGCCGAACACCAGGCACACATCGGCGGCGCGCACGCCGTCCTCGTCGACAGCCTGATAGCCGAGTTCGCCGGCCGACGGATGCTTGGCAAGCTCGTCGGCCGGCATCGCCAGCTCGAGGCCGAGACGCTCACGCGCTGTGGCGAGCTCGCGGAGCGCCGCCTCGCTCGTCGCCGCGAGGAGATGTGTGAGAACGACGACGCGGCGCAGACGCTCAGACACGAACGGTCTCCACAGCCCGAGCGGCAGCTTGCGCCGGGGCGACGCCCGTTGTCGCCAGCGGCGAGTGCCGATCGCAGAAGTAGATGAAGTACTCCACGTTCCCCTTCGGGCCGGGATGACCGGAGTCGCACATGCCGAGAACGGCGACGGAGCGCGCCTCGAGCCACTCGCCGATACGCTCGAGCACCTGGCGATGCACGGCGCGGTCGCGCACCACCCCGCCCTTGCCGACACGCTCGCGACCGGCTTCGAATTGCGGCTTGACGAGCACGAGACCGCGGTAGCCGTTCCGCGCGAATTCTAGCACAGGGCCGAGGGCCACGGTCAGAGAGATGAACGAAAGGTCGGCGGTGATGAACGAGGGCGCAACGGGGAGACGATCGATGGTCAGCGAGCGCGCGTTGGTGCGCTCCAGCACGGTCACGCGCGCGTCTCCACGAAGGCGCCAGTCGAGCTGCCCATAGCCTACGTCGACCGCGCAGACGCTGCGCACGCCGCCCCGAAGCAGCCGGTCGACGAACCCGCCGGTCGAACTCCCCAGATCGCAGGCGTCCTCACCCTCGACGTCGATGGCAAGCGCAGTCAACGCGTGGTCGAGCTTGTCGCCGCCACGCGAGACGAACCGCGGACGCGGTCGCACTGCGACCACCGCGTCCGCCGTGACCGTCGTGCCCGGCTTGTCGACCACGCGCCCATCGACCGACACCTCCCCGGCGATGATCGCGGCCTGAGCCTGAGAGCGCGTCGCGAACAGCCTGCGCGCCACGAGCACCGTGTCGAGGCGCTCGCGCACCGGTCAGGAGATCTGCACCGCGCCGGTGCGGACGCCGATCGCGGCGGCGGCGACGTCCCGCGCGGTCAGCCCGACATCGGCCAGCAGGCGCGCGCGCGCGCCGTGCGGCACGAAGCGATCCGGCAGTCCGACGCGCTGCACACGCACACCCGTGCCCGCGAAGTGTTCCAGCACGGCGCTGCCGAAGCCGCCGGCAAGCACGTTCTCCTCGACCGTGACGATCAACGCGTGCGTGCCTGCCAGGCGGTCGAGCAGGTCGGTGTCGAGCGGCTTGGCGAAGCGCGCGTCGACGAGCGTCGGGACGACGCCCTGCGCGCGCATCAGCTTGCCGGCCTCGCGCGCGATGCCGACGCCGGTGCCGATACCGACCAGAGCGACATCGGCGCCCTCCTCGAGCACCTCGCCGCGACCGATCGGGATCTCGACCAGTTCTGCCGGCTCGGTGTATCGAGCCGCCAGACCACGCGGATAGCGCAAGGCCACCGGCCCGTCCTGTCTGAGGGCCGTATAGACCATGTGATGCAGCTGCTCCTGGCTGGACGGCGCCATCACCACCATGTCGGGGATCATCCGCAGATACGACAGATCGAAGACGCCGTGATGCGTCGGTCCATCGTCTCCGACAATACCGGCGCGGTCGACGGCGAACACGATCGGCAGACGCTGTAGAGCGATGTCCTGGACGAGCATGTCGAACGCCCGTTGCAGGAAGGTCGAGTAGACGGCAACGACCGGCCGCATGCCGCCGAGCGCAAGACCCGCGGCGAACACCACGGCATGCTCTTCGGCGATACCGACATCGTAGAGCCGGTCGGGGAACTCGCGCTCGAAAGGCTCCAACCCCGTCCCCTGTGTCATCGCCGCCGTGACAGCGACGACGCGTTCGTCCTCGCGGGCGGCGCGCAGGATGGCGCGCCCGAACGCCTCCGTGTACGTGGTCCCATTTGAGCCGTTCTTCGTCACGCCATTACCGATGTGGAACGGCCCGATACCATGGAAGTCGTCGGGACGTGCCTCGGCCGGCTCGTAACCCTTACCTTTGATCGTCTTCACGTGAACGAGCACGGGCCGCTTTGTCTCGAGCGCCTGGCCGACGCTCTTGCGCAGCGCATGGATGTCGTGTCCGTCGACGACGCCGATGTAGGCGAAGCCGAGCTCCTCAAAGAGCATCCCCGGCACGAGCAGCGCCTTCATGCTCTCCTTGACGTCCTTGCCGAGACTGTAGGCACGCGTGCCGATGCCGGGGATGCGCAGGACGCCGCGCTCGATCTCCTCGCGCAACTTGCTCAGCGTGGGGTCGAGCCGGATGCGGTTCAGGTAGAGCGAGATCGCGCCCACGTTCGGCTTGATCGACATCTGGTTGTCGTTGAGGATCACGACGAGCGGCGTGCGCAAGTGGCCCGCTTGGTTCATCGCCTCGAAGGCCACCCCTCCGGAGAGGGCACCGTCGCCGATCACGCAGACGACGTGGCCCTCGGACGCGCCCGCCAGCCGCGCCGCCTCCACCAACCCGAGGCCGTAACTGATCGACGTCGACGCGTGGCCCGTGCCGACGATGTCGTGCTCGGACTCAAACCGGCACGGGAACCCCGAAAGGCCTCCGTACTGTCTGATGCTCGCGAACTCGCAGGCACGGCCGGTGATGATCTTGTGTGCGTAGCACTGGTGCCCGACATCCCAGATGATCTTGTCCCGGGGGCTGTCGAGCATGCTGTGCAGGGCCACCGTGAGCTCGACGGTACCGAGACTGGGGGCAAGGTGGCCGCCGACCTTGCTCACGCAGGAAAGGATCACCTCGCGGATCTCGCCCGCGAGCAGCGCAAGCTCGCGTTCGGAGAGGCCGTGAGTGTCTTTGGGGCCGGAGATCCGGGAGAGATAGTCCATATTCTCTCCGAGTATAGCACCGGGCGGATCGAGCTGAGCCGGCGTGCTGTTGCCGCGGCGCCGCGGCCGGCGCACTCTAGTTGTGGCGACGGTAGATGTAAGCGGCGATCGCCGCCAGGCTTTGCGTGTCTCCACCCAACCCGCCCAGGCGTTCCTGGGCGCGGGCGTAACACTCGGCGGCTAACGTGCGCGCCCCCTCGAGGCCGTGTCGCGAAACGTACGTGAGCTTGGCGAGCTGCTGGTCCTTGCCGGCGCTCTTGCCGAGCTCGCTCGCTTCGCCCTCGACGTCGAGGATGTCATCGACGATCTGAAAGAGCAGGCCGATCTCCCGTGCAAAGGCACGATAGGGCGCGAGCTCGCCGTCGGTCGTGCATCCGCAGAGGATCGCGCCACAGACGACCGCCGCCTCGATCAAGCGACCTGTCTTCATCGCGTGGAGCTGACGCAGGTCGTCGTCGCCGGTGGCGGCAGCGGTCACGTCCATGTACTGTCCGCCGACCATCCCCCACACTCCGGTCGCGCCGGCGATCTCGCGCAGCGCCGCCAGAACCAGATCGACGGCGCCGGCCTGCTGCTCCAAGACGAGACGGAAGGCCTCCGCGAAGAGCCCGTCGCCGGCGAGGATCGCGATGTCTTCGCCGTACACCACGTGACAGGTCGGCTTGCCGCGGCGAAGCGTGTCGTTGTCGATCGCCGGCAGATCGTCGTGGATCAGCGAGTACGTGTGAATGAGCTCCAGGGCGGCCGCCGTCGGCAGCGCCGTTTGCGGCGGCCGCCCCAGTTCCTCCGCCACCGCCAGCGTGAGCACGGGACGAACGCGCTTGCCGCCGGCCAGCAGCGAGTAGCGCATGGCTTCGGTGAGCCGCGCCGTGCGAGGGTCGTCGCCGAAGCTCAGAGCCTGAAGGTAGTCGTCGACGACGCTGCGCAGGTGTTCGGGGTACGGTGGCTCGCGAACCGTCACGCTGTCTCCCGGCTCACCTGCTCGAGCAGTCTGGCTGCCTCTTCGGCAAGCTCGGTCGCGCGCTCGAGGAGGCTGATCTCGACCTCACTCGACGACGACTGCCCGAGCCGGGGTTCGAGCTCGCGCAACTGTGTCGCGATCTGGCGAACGCGCGCCAGTCTCGCATCCTCGCCCGTCCTCTCACTCTTCGCCACGATCCACCTGCCGATCCTTGAGGATGCCGCCGAGCACCCCGTTGACGAGTGCGCCGGCCTCATCGCTCGCGTAGCGTTTGGCGAGTCGCACGGCCTCGTCGACGACCACCGCGGGCGGCGTCGCCCCGTCGAGCAGTTCGAACGTCGCCAGGCGCAGGATGTTGCGTTCCAGCGGCGCCATCCGCGCCAGTGTCCATGTACGGCTGTGCTCCCCGATGCAGGCATCGATCTCGGCGCGCCGCGCGGCAACGCCCTCCACGAGCTGCGTGCTGAACTCGCCCGGAGCGTAGCCGCC
This sequence comes from Actinomycetota bacterium, assembly GCA_003132585.1. Lineage (GTDB taxonomy): Bacteria > Actinomycetota > Thermoleophilia > UBA2241 > UBA2241 > PALSA-647. The sequence continues at coordinate 17,431 of PKYG01000025.1, read as the reverse complement.
GCTGGCCTTCATGCGGGCGAACAACACAGCGAACGGCGACGAGGTCACCTCGTGCTGGTAGAGCACGAAGAGCGCGTCGCGACGGGCCTGCTTGCGGCTGGGTTGTGCCGGCGACACCTCACGGCCTCTAACGACGCTCAGGAGGGCTCGATGCGGAAGAGCGCCTGGCCGTACTCTACGGCTTGGCCGTTCTCAGCGGCGATCGCGCGCACGACACCGTCGATGTCGGCAGTAAGTTCGTTCATCAGCTTCATCGCCTCGAGGATACACAGGGTCTCGCCGGCCGCGACTGTGTCGCCGACCTCGACAAAGGGCGGCGACGAGGGCGTAGCGGCCCTGAAGAACGTCGCTACCATCGGCGAGCGCACCACGTGGTAGCCGTCCGCGCCGTCTTCCGGGACGGCTGTCGGCGCGGCGACGTCCGCCGGCGGCGCGGCCGCCGCGCCCTTGCGCACAGTGACCTTCAGGTCTCCCTCTTCGATCACGATCTCATCGACGCCGCTCGACTCAACGAGGTGCACGATCTCTTGCACCCTGTCGGCACTCTGGCCGCTGACCGCAGAACCGACCCGGCTCGCGAGATGCCGTTCGTGCGTGCCGAACACGTCTGCCTCCGGGCCCACCCGGTGGTGCTCGAGGAAGGCGCGCGCCGTTTGCGGGAAGATCGCGTAGCTGAGCAGGTCTTCTTCCGAGTGCGCCAGCTCGCCGATCTCGTCGGCATAGTCAGCGAGCGTTTCCGTCACGAGGTCGCCGGGGCGGCAGGTGATCGGCTGCTCGTCTCCGAGCACGAGCTCGAGGATCTCCTGCGAGACCGGGCCCGGCGCGGCGCCGTAGCGGCCGCGCAGGTAGTTCTTCATCTCGTCCGGGACGATGTGCCAACGCCGCCCGGAGAGCACGTTCAGCACGGCCTGTGTGCCGACGATCTGCGACAACGGCGTGACCAGCGGTGGAAAGCCGACCTCGGCGCGCACGATCGGGATCTCCTCGAGCACCTCCGGCAACCGGTCGAGCGCGTTCTGCTGCTTCAGCTGACTCTGCAGGTTGGAGATCATGCCGCCCGGGACCTGATGGGAGTACATCTGCATGTGTGTCAGCGACGTTACGCCGCGATCGAAGCCCTCGTCGAGGCGGACCGACTCGAAGTACTTGGCGATCGCGAACAGCTTCTCGAGATCGAGCTCGGAGTCGTACGGCGTGCCGATGAGCGCGGTCACGACCATCTCGGTGGCCGGTTGCGAGTTGCCGAACGCCAGCGGCACGGTCGCCGTGTCGATCACGTCGACACCAGCCTCGATCGCCTTGAGATACGTCATCGGTGCAAGACCACCGATGTAGTGGCAGTGCAGCTGGATCGGCACACTGATCTCAGCCTTGAGCCGGCGGATGAGCTGCTCGGCGTAGAACGGTGAGAGCAGTGCGGCCACGTCCTTGATGCAGAGAGAGTCGGCGCCCATGTCGACGAGGCGATGGGCAACCTCGAGGTAGTGGTCGAGCGAGTGCACCGGCGAGATCGTGTATACCACCGCCGCCTGCAGGTGCTTGCCGCTCTCCTTGATCGCCGCCGCAGCGGTCTCGAAATTGCGCACGTCGTTGAGAGCGTCGAACACGCGGAAGACGTCGATGCCGTTCTCGGCCGCCCTCATGACGAAGCGCCTGACGATGTCGTCGCCGTAGTGACGGTAGCCGACGAGATTCTGGCCACGCAGCAGCATCTGCAACGGCGTGCGCACAACATGATTCTTGATCGACCGGAGCCGGTCCCATGGATCCTCGTCGAGGAACCGCATGCATGCGTCGAAGGTCGCGCCGCCCCAGACCTCGAGAGAGTGGAAGCCGACATCGTCAAGCGCCTCGAGGATGGGCAGCATGTCGGCGGTGCGCATGCGCGTCGCCCAGAGAGACTGGTGGGCGTCGCGCAGCGTGGTGTCCGTGATCTCGATCCGTCGTGCTCGCACGATGCTCTCCCCTCGGCCGCCGGTCAGGCGCGCGAGAGGTACTCCGCGGTTCGCGTGTCCACTTTGATGCGCTCGCCGGGGCCGATGAAGAGCGGCACCTGGACCATCACCCCGGTCTCGAGCGTGGCCGGCTTGGAGCCGCCCTGCGCCGTGTCGCCGCGCAGACCGGGATCGGCCTCGGTGATCTGCAACTCCACGAACGTCGGCGGCTCCACCGTCGTCGGCTGACCGTTGATGTAGAGGAGATCGACGGTCATGTTCTCGACGACCCATTTGAGCGCGACCTCGGCCATGGCCGGCGAGACTGAGACCTGCTCGTAGGTCTCGCCGTCCATCAGCACGACTTCGTCGTCGGTCGCGTAGAGGAACTGCATCTTGCGCGACTGCGTGTGCACCCGATTGAACTTCTCGCCGGCACGGAAGGTCTTGTCGAGCACCGCTCCGCTGGCGATGCTGCGCACCTTCGTACGCACGAAAGCGCCACCCTTGCCTGGTTTGACGTGCTGAAACTCGACGACGGTGAAGTTTTCACCGTCGATCTCGATCGCCATGCCGGTCTTGAACTGGTTGGTCGAAACGACGTCTGCCATGGAGTCCTACTTCTCAACGAACGCGTTGACGGAAACGTGAGTGCCCATGATACAGGAAGCTTCGCAGCCCGTGTAGACCGCCGGCTGTCGGTCAGCCGACGACGCGCAGGTCCTTGGAGAAGAGCGTCAGGCGCTCGCAGCCGGACTCCGTGACGACCACGGTGTCCTCGATCCGCACGCCGAGCGAACCTTCGATATAGATGCCCGGCTCGACCGTGGCGACCATTCCCGCCGCGAGCTTGTCTCCCAGGAGACGGCCGAGGCGCGGCCGCTCGTGGACTTCAAGACCGACGCCGTGCCCCGTGCCGTGCCCGAAGTCGTCGCCGAAACCGGCCGCAGCGATCACATGGCGTGCCGCCACGTCGACATCGTCGCGACCATGCGCCCCGGCGCGCACCGCGGCGAGGCCCGCGAGTTGCGCCTGTAGCACGATGTCGTAGACGCGTTGCTGCTCCTCGCTCACGATGCCCACGGCGAACGTGCGCGTGATGTCGCTGCAATAGCCGCCGACGCGCGCGCCGGTGTCTATCACGACGAGCTCGCCACGCTTGATCGGGCGCTCGCCCGGGATCGCGTGGGCAAGCGCCGCGCGCTCGCCGCCGGCGACGATCGACGGGAAGGCGACGCCGTCGGCACCGCGCCGCTCCAACTCGTCGGCGATCTGCCAGGCGACGTCGCGCTCTGTGCGGCCGGCGAGCCCGGTCGCGGCGACGACCTCCAGAGCCGTGTCGGTGATCGCCGCAGCGCGACGGACGCACTCGATCTCATCGGCGTCCTTCACGGCGCGCAGCTCGAGCAGGGCCGCGCCGATGTCGCGCAGGCGGCCGGCATGAAGCCTGCGCACGGTGCGATGCTGGGCATAGGTGAGGTGCGCTCCCTCGAAGCCGATCGACGCGCTTGCGGCGCCCCTGCGGGCGACCGCCGCAAGCGCGTCCTCGAGCAGTCTCTCCGTCTTCTCCAACTCGAAGCCGTCGACCTCTTCGCCCACCTGCGCCCAGTAGCGCGAGTCCGTGCAGATGAGCGCGTCTTGCGTTCCAACAAGCAGGCACGCGTCGTCTCCACCGCGGAAGCCCGACAGGTAGAACACATCGTACGGGTCCGAGACGAGCAGCCAGTCGAGTTTGTGGCGCACCATCAGTGCACGCGCCGTGGCGAGACGGTCGGTACGTCGCTTGCTGCTCGCGGTGCTCACAGCGTCTGCCGCCCGGCCGCGGGTGCGTCGAGTTTGGCCGCCAGCGCGTCCAGGGCCTCAATGTAGCCCTGTGACCCCTTGCCCGAGACCCGGACGGTGGCGATGTCGGCGATGACAGAGTGCCGCCGCCATTCTTCACGCTCGCCGATCGTCGACAGATGGACTTCCGCGATCGGCGCCGCGATCATCTCGAGCGCGTCGCGGATCGCGTAGCTGTAGTGTGCCCAGGCACCGGCGTTGATGAGCAGCGCGTCGGCGCCGGCGACCGCGATCTCGTGCAAACGCTCCACCATCTCGCCCTCGTGGTTCGTCTGGAATGCATGCGTCTCGAAGCCGAGACCACGGGCGTGCGCCCTGACCAGCTTCTCCAGCTCGGCCAGGGTGACGGCGCCATAATGCTCCGGGTCGCGACGTCCCAGCATGTCGAGGTTGACGCCGTGCAACAGATGCAGGGCTCTCAGCGTTCCGTCAGCCATTCGACCGCTCCACGTTCGATATCGTGCGGCACACGGACATCGCGGTGCACGCTGCCGAGGCGCTCCAGCAGCACGTATGCGCCGCCCGCCCGATCCGCCTTCTTGTCACGGCCGATGGCGGCGCACACCGGCGCGCTGCCGACCCCTTCGAGGCGCTCCGGCAAGCCCAACGCCGTCAGCAGGGCCTGGCCGCGATCGGCGTCCGCGTCGGACAGCCCGAGGAGCTGCTGCGAGAGCCGTAGCGTCGCGCGCAGGCCGAGTCCGACCGCCTCGCCGTGGGCGTAACGAGAGAAGCCCGTCGCCGCCTCGATCGCGTGGCCGATCGTGTGCCCGAGATTCAGCACGGCGCGCTCACCGCTCTCCTCGCGCTCGTCGGCGTGCACGACGGCGACCTTACGCTCGATGCACGCACATACGACCGCCTCGTCGAACGGCTCACCGCCAGTCGCACAGTACTCGACCGCGGTCAGCAACGATCCACCGGCGAGTAGCGCGTATTTGACGACCTCGGCACTGCCACACCGCAATTCGCGCTCGGGTAGCGTCGCCAGGGTAGCCAGGTCCGCGATCACGAGGGTCGGCTGATAGAACGTGCCGACGTAGTTCTTGCCGTCGCGGAAATCCACACCGACTTTGCCGCCGATCGCCGCGTCGACTTGTGCCAGCAGCGTCGTCGGCACCTGCACCAGACCGACGCCGCGCAGGTAGCTCGCCGCGACGAATCCGGCGAGATCGCCAACGACGCCTCCGCCGAGCGCGACGATCGTGTCGCGGCGATGCAGTCGGCGTTCGTAGAGCACCCCATAGAACTCCTGCACGCGTTCCAGAGTCTTCTGCCGCTCGCCGGCAGGGAAGACCACGCTCGACACCGCGAAACCCGAGTCGGCAAGACTCGCACGCACGCGATCGAGGTAGAGCGAAGCGACGTTCTCATCCGAGCACACCACGACGCTGCCGCCCTCACGGCGCGACAACAGCGCCTCTCCGAGGTCGTCCAGGATCCCGCTGCCAACGAGCACGTCGTAGTCACGCGACCGCGTGCGCGCCCGGATGCGCTTCATCGGCCACCTGCCATGCGCTGACCACTGCGAACGGCGACGACCAGCTCTGCGGCGACATCGTCTACCGACCGCGTGCCGTCGTTCGCGACGACCACCGACGCGCATTCGCGGTAGAGCCGCTGGCGCTCGTCGTGCAGACGACGGAACATGGTCTCGTCTTGAGCTAGCGGCCGCCGAGCTGCTCCATCGTCTTCTCCCGCCTTGCCGGAGGCGCGCTCGAACAACACGGGCAGCGGAGCGGTGAGCCATGCGACGTGCGTGAGGCGCGTCAGCGCGGCGCGCACGTCGCCGTCCGTCACCGCTCCTCCGCCAAGCGCGACGACGCACGGCGACTCCAACGATCGGTCGAGCGCGGCGACGCACAGCGTACGCTCCTGTTCGCGGAACCAAGCCTCGCCCCGCTCCGCGAAGACTGCGGCGATGGGGCCGAGCCGCTCGACGATCAGCGCGTCCGTGTCGACGAACGGCACGTGTAGCCGATCGGCCGTGGCGACGCCGACACAGCTCTTTCCCGCCCCCATGAAGCCGATCAGCGCGATGCTGTCGCTCACGGGCATCAACGCCGCCGAACGTGATCAGTGAAGACCTGCACGGCGTCGCGAAACTCGCCGACGCTCGCCCCGCCGAAGCGGTCGAGAGCCGCATCGGCGAGCGCTAACGCGATCACGGCTTCGCCGACGACTGCAGCGGCGGGCACGGCGCAGACATCGCTGCGCTCGACATGCGCCTCGACTCTCGCGTGCGTGCGCATCTCGACGCTGCGCAGCGGGTGCAAGAGCGTTGCAATCGGCTTCATCGCGGCACGCACGACAATCGGCTCACCGGTGGAGATGCCGCCCTCGACGCCACCCGCACGATTGGTCGCGCGATAGTAACCGCGCGCCTCCTCGAAGAAGATCTCGTCGTGCACCAGCGAGCCGCTCAGCGCTGCCGCGGCGAAGCCGGCGCCCAGTTCGAAGCCCTTGACCGCCGGAATGCTCAGCATCGCACCGGCAAGTTTCGCGCCCAGCCTTCGATCCGCTGCGACATAGCTGCCGACACCGGCGGGGAATCCCTCGACGACGACCTCGAACACACCGCCGAGCGTGTCGCCCCGATCGCGAGCGGCGCCGATCGCAGCTTGCATCCGTGCACTCGCCGCCGCGTCGAGGCAGCGGACGGGATCGTCGTCAACCACCTCGGCGCGGCGATCTGCGCCGTCCGGGGCTGCCTCGACGTCTCCGATGCGCACGACATGACTCCAGATGCGACAGCCGATCTCGGCCAACAAACGGCGGGCAACGGCGCCACAAGCGACCCTCGTCGCGGTCTCACGAGCGCTGGCGCGCTCGATCACATCGCGCAGATCGTCGTGCTCAAAGGTCAGCGCCCCACCCAGATCGGCGTGCCCCGGTCGCGGAACGGTCACCGGCGCCGGCGCCTCCTCGGCGACGTCGACGCTCATCACCTTGGACCAGTTCACGGCGTCACGATTCCCGATCACCAGGCCGATCGGCGCTCCGGTCGTACGCCCCTGCCTGACGCCGGCGACGATCTCGGCATGATCGTTCTCGATCGTCATGCGCGCGCCGCGACCAAACCCAAGCTGCCGACGCGCGAGGTCGCGATCGATCTCCGCGGCAGTCAGGGCAAGCTTCGACGGACACCCTTCGAGGATCGCCGTGAGCTGGGGGCCGTGTGACTCACCTGCTGTGAGGAGTCGCAGTGTGCTCATCCTCTTACCTTATACAACGCTCCGAATGGAGGCAAAGGCGCCAAAACGAGCGGGGCGGCCACTTGGCCGCCCCGCTCAGTACTCTCGTCAAACGCTCTCGCTACTTGGACACGGTCTGGCCTGCACTCAGCGTGAGCGTCACGTCGCCATGAAGAATAGTCACCGTCTGGCCGGCGGCATCGACGCTGACGATCTTGATCTCGCCAAAGCTGGTGGAGAACACGTCCCCGGCCTTCTTGTCGGCGTACGTCGTGCCGTCGACGACGATCGTCGCCACGGCGACGCCGTTCTGGCTGTCGATGTGCGTGACCGAGATCGTGTGTCCGCCCTGCGTCGTGCTCGAACCGCCACCGGTCCCGGAGTTCAGCTTCGTGACGGTGAGCGTGTAGCTCTTGGAACCATCAGTCGGCTGCGCCTTGACGGCGCTGCCGTCGGGCGGGACTGTGACCGAGGTGCTACCGTCGGTGAACTGGGCGCCATTGAGCAGCTCGAAGGTGACGCCGCTGGTGGTGATGGCGCTCACGCTGAACACGGGGCTCGATGTCGGTACCTTGTCGCCGACCTTGACCGTGTACGCGGTGCCGTTGACCGTGATGTTCGCCGAGGTCGGCTGTTGCTGACTGTTTCCGCCGCCAGACGGCACGATCGGCGCCGTCAGCGCCTTGAACGGATTCTTGCGTGTGAACTTGTCGAGCACGGGCTGGCTCTTGGCCGGGTCCACGGCCAGACCGACCGCCGCGCCGGTCGCGCTCGTGCCCGAGGTGTCGGCAGTCACGCCTGTCTGGGCGACCTCGCCCGAACCGTAGGTGCCGAGGCCGGTCACCGCGCCATTACCACCACTGCTCGCAACGACGACCGCGAGGATGACACCAAGGACGATAGCCGCAGCAAGGACGATCAGGGATCGTTTCGACGTCTTCATCATCCACCTGCCGCTTTCGCCGTCACCGGGGGCGTCGCCCAGAGATATGCCTTGAGTGTGAGCTGCATGGTGAGCGACGGGTCGGCGAGGTCGACAGCCGCCGCACCTGAAGCCGAGGTCCCGCCACCGGGCGAAATGTTGACCGCCGTCACCGCGATCAGACGGCCGCTGACAACGAACGTTTGGTTGCGGTGCTGTACATATGACTGGATCGCATAGAGGTAGTCCTCGAGGTCGTAGTAGCGGCCGGCGACCTGAACGGAGAATGTCTGTACCTGGAAGGCTGCCGACCCGATAGCGATCGCAGCCGTGGGCTGGAACGCCGTGAAGTCGACGCCCGAGTCCTTGGCCGTGCGCGTCAATTCGACCATGATCGTGGGCACGTTCGCACTCGTCGGGAACATCTTGGAGTAGATGACGAGGTCGGCTTCTTTCTGTGGAGCGGTCTTCTTGTAGCTCTCCAGCGTGGCGAGCCTGGCCTGAGCAGTCTGCTGCTCGCTGGTCTTGGCCTGGATCTGGCTGTCGAGGGTGTTCAGCTTGCTCTTCACCGGCGAGAAGAGAAGGAAGTACCATGCGACGCACAGCACGACGATCACGACGCCGGCGATGATGTAGATCTCTTTGCCGCGCGCCTTCATTGCCCCGTACCTCCTGCCGCAGCGCCCGTGACGCCACCGGCGACGGAGAACGGCGGTGCCACCAGGAATGGCCGCAAGTTCGCGGTGATCGAGAACTGATAGTCGTTGGCGAGCGTCGGCGTCGGCGTGCTGGTCGGCGCCGACGTCGGCTCGCTGGTCGGCGTCGGCGTCGGCGGCGCCACTCCAGCCACTTCTGTTGACGACTGGAGCTCGATGTTCATGAACTGCGGAATCAGGCCGAGCCTGACCATCAGCTCGGCGACGGTCACGTGACTGTCACCGGCGATGCCGGTGATCGTGATGTCGGGGGTCGCCGTCGTCGCCGCGGCGGAAGCTTGGCCGGCGCCGGCAAGGGCGCCCCCCGCCTGCATTGTGCCGGGCACCGTCGCCGAGAACGACGAGAACTGGACATTGTCCGGGACCACGAGACTCAGCTCACCGAGGATGCTCGCCCAGTCGATGCGCGCGTCGGCGACCTGTGCGGCCATGTCGTTCATGGCGCTCGCGGTCCCCTGGAGCGCTTCATATGGTTGCAGGCTGGCGATCTCGGCGTTCAGCTGGTCGACCTGGGCGGTCGTCGCGTCGAGCGTGCTCTGCTTTGCTGCGATCTTGTTGTACTCGAGAACGTAGACGACACCGAGCACGACGATGACAGCGACCAGCACGAGCAGCGCGTATGCGATGCCCTGCTCGCGCGATGCTTTGACCCGTTCCGCGGGTGGCAGCAGGTTAATGCGGTTCATGACGCCTACTCCTCGCCCTCGAGTGCCAGTCCGATTGCGATCGCGAGCCGCGGAGCCATGGCTTCGAGCTCGGCCTGTGAAAGCTTCGACTTGTTCTCGCCGACTTCCTTCAGCGCGTTGCCGACCTCGACCGGAAGATGCAGCGCCTGCGACAGATAGTGGCAGATGTTCCTGGTCAGCGATCCGGACCCTGTGAGCAGGAGTTTCGCGATCGCTCCTTCGTGCTCCTGCGTATGGTAGTAGTCGATTGAACGGCGGATCTCGTCCGAGAAGGCTTCGGTCGCGCCGTCAAGGACGTGATGGATCTCGGCGACCGTGTCGGGTTCGAGTCCGGCGACCTCATCCGGGCCGTCGCCACTGAGACCGACGGAGATGCGCAGTGCGTCGGCCTCGTCGCGCTCGATCCCGCGATTCGCGACCAGCGTCTGGACCAGGGAATCGCAGCCCAGATTGATCACTCGGGTGAACTGCGGCAGCCCGCCGACCGCGACGGCCAAGTTCGTGATGCCGGCGCCGATGTTGATCAGAGCGGTCGCCTCGCCCGGCTGGGCGGGAGCACCGTCATCGATGAAGCTCGTCGTCTCCGAGAGTGAACGAGCGAGCGCGAATGCCTGGAGATCGATACCCTCGATAGAGAGACCGGCCTTCTTGGCGACGTCCACGAACTGCTGGATCATGTCGCGCTGCGCCGCGACGAGGAGGATCTTCTGTTTGACGGATCCGTCGTCGGCGGTCGTCGTGGACAGGACCTGATAGTCGAGGATCGCCTCGGCGACCGGAATCGGGATCGCCTCTTGTGCTTGGAACTCGACGGCCGCGCGCAGTTCCTTTTCGTCGATACCGGGGAACTCCATCGTGCGCACGACGATCTTCTGGTTGGCGACACCGAGCCGGAATCGCTTGCCGGCAAATCCGCCTTCCTTCCAGAAGCGCTTGAGCTCCTGCGCGAGACCGTCGACATCGGCGACCTCGCCTTCGAACACGAGACCTTCCGGCAGGCTTCGCACAGCCGCAGACGTCAGCACCTGAGCCTGTTTGGTTCCCTTTATCTGGGCGGCCGCGACCATTGTCTGTTCAAGGTCGAGACCAACGCGCGCTGCGCTCTTTGCCATAGCTCACCACTCCGCTTGCTTCGTCGCCCTCAGCGACGTTTTCGGCAGTTCACGCAAGCTCCTTTAGACAATCGGCCTCACGGAGCTGCCGTTGTACCCGCCACACGGCCGGTCATTATCACACAGGACAGGCCTGTCGTGCATAAGTCAATTCGCCTCTTGCGACGCTGATTCCTTGAATCTCACCATTCTCGCGCGATGACGACCGTACTCAGGTAACCCGGTGGAGGATCGAGTCTCCACGCTTGCTCCAGTTCCAGGTGGAGTGGAGCCACGATGATGAGGTGGCGTGCGAAGAGTGACCCGTGAAGCTCCAGAGGGTTCGCGACGACAAGCCCGCCGGTGACGATCAGGGAGCCCCACCACGTAGCCGACGGTGAACCTTGGTCGGCGGCTCCCGCCGTCGCGTCGCCGATGACGACCACCGTCAGCGGGCACGCAACGGGTGGTGGCGGACGGTTGCCGACCAGGCGAACGCCTTCATCGGAACCGCCGGCGCCAACGACGATCACGAGTCCATCGCCCGGCATCGTCGCGTCGCCGGCTGACGGCTGCAGGGGCAAGCCGCCGACGTCGACGACCCCGTCGCGCAGAACGGAGCTCACCGGCAGTGCGTGTGCAGCCAGGCTCGTCAGCGTCATCTCGTCCGGCGCGCACGGCAGCGGCTGCGTGGCGGCGGGCGTGTGCCGGTCCGTGTCGGCGGATGTCGTCGCCGGCTGACGGCCGGGATCGTGCTCTTCACCCTTCTCATCGAAGATCTGCCCGGCGGCGTGCACTGCCACCGTCAAGTAATGCTCGCCGTCTGCCCAATCCGGCGGCGGTTGCGGCGACGTCGGACTGCCGTCAGCGGCGAAAGTGATGAGCTGACGACCGCTCACGTCGCCGCTCGCATATACGCCCGACCCTTCGATCGTGACCGGCGCGCACGCCTCAATGTCGCCCGCGACTGTGAGACCGGCGGGAAGACCGGTCGGTTCGAGTGCTACCTCCGTTGTGAGGACTTTGCTCGCCGACCCACTGTGGCCAACGCTCGTCACGAGCATCCGGGCGGGCGCATCGTTCGACGATGGCAGGCTCGTCGCCCGAGTCTCATACCAGACATCGCCGGCGGCGACGACCCCGGTACCCTCGCGCCCGAGCGGCCAACTCCAGCGAAGCTGCTCGCAGGCGTCGGCGAAGCCGGCTTGCGCGACCTCGTACGCTTGACGGGCACCCGCGTCGCCGGCGGCGATCCGGCTTGCCGCGAGCACCATCGTCACGCACGTGATCGTCAGCGAAGAAGCGAGCGCGATGACAACGAGCACGGCGGGCAGGGCGAATCCGGCTGGCGCGACAGGCTTGTTCACTGCCCAGCCTCCAGCGCGATCTGCCAGCTGGCGTTCGCCGACGAGCCGCCCTGCCGCACGCACATCTCCACGAGCACTCGCGCGACGGCGGCGGCTTGGTGCGCCGACAGGCGTCCGGCGTCAGCCGGGACGATCGGCGCACCTTGCTCGTCGAAGTAGGTCACGCGGAAGAGAGTGACGTGCTCGGCGACGTAGGTGCTCGCAGTCTTGCGCCACACGACACCCCGATCCGGATCCCAGACATACGAGACCGGATCATCGGCGCTCGCGCCGGGCGACCGCAGCGCCATCGACAGCGAGCGCTCCGAGCATCCCACTCCCGCGTCGGGCACGAGGCGCACCGCCGCGCGAAGCTCGCGCGTGATCAGGCGTTCGGCGAACGCGAGATCGGCGGCGGTCTCTGCCCGACGTCCGTAGTCACGCGAAGCACCGGCAACGGTCCAGAGCCAGGACCACGCACCGATGAGGAGGAGGGTCGCGACGGCGAGCGCGACCAGCATCTCGATGAGACTCAGACCTGCAGGTCGCCCTTGCGCCACCTCAGTCGCCCGCCGGCAGAGACGCATCGCCGTGCCCGGTCTGCTGATCCCCCGCCAGGACCGCGTCGAGAGCGTAGGTTCGCATCAAAGCTCCGGCAGGCCAGCGGACGGTAACCTTGACGCGCAGCGCGTCGCCGGGCAGTACTGCCGCCTGGTCGGCGACGAACCCCTCGACCGCGCTCCACGGCACAGGCCGCCACCCTGCCGCGGTGGACCGCACGAACATCGCCTCGTTCGTGATCGCGACGTCACCAGCTTGACTCTGCGTGGTGAACGTGGCGCCACCGCCGTTCACGGGCCCCGAGACGAAAGCATCGACCCGGTTGAGCGCGGTAACGGCGTGGGGGAAGAGTTCGCCAACGACGGAGGGTGGGACCGGGGCTGTACCGGTCGACGGCGGCCGCACGAAAGGCAGAGATCGCAGTCTTTCGAGCGTCGCCGCGGCGATGCCGCGCGCCGCACTGGCACGGGCGACCGCGGCGACCTCGCGACCCGAGACGAGCGTGAGCGAGGTGGCCGCCGTGGCCACGCAAGCGAGAAGGCAGGCCGCGATCAGCACTTCGAACAGCGAGAACCCCCCGTGGCTGCCTATCGACATCGCACACACCCGCCGAGTTGCACGACCACGGTGCTGCTGTCGACACCCCAGGCGAAGACGAACGACCCGGCCCGTGCAGCACCGGACGTGACTGCGCACGGCCAGCCGGCAGGACCGAAAACGATGCCGTCGTCTGGGTAATTCGTCGAGCACCGCGCCGGACCGAGAGTGCCCGCAGAAATCACGACCGCGCCACCGAGCGACTCCTCGGCGACCGTGTATCGCGCATCGTCAGTCACGGTGACCTGGATGCGGCTGCCGGTTGTCTGCGCTCGTGCCTGCGCTTCGCGCAGCACGAGCGCGAACCGCCCGGCAGCCGCGCTCGCCGAGAGACGGCCATGCGCGCCGGCCGCGGGCACGATGGCAAATGCCGCCACGGCGCCCAGCAGCGCCATCACGATCGTGAGTTCGACCAGCGTGAACGCCGTGACCCTACGGAGCGACACGAACGGTCCTTTCTGGCAGGGGAAACGCAGAGATCGCACGGGCGAGAGCACGCGAGCGGAGACCAATCGTAGAGACGGTGATCGCAGATGACGAGGGTGACGACGGCGCCCCTTCGGTGACATAACCGGCACGAGCCGACACGAACGACGCCGACGGCGCCGTGCGCCGATCGACTAGCGCGTCACGAAGTTCAGATAGGCGTCGATCGCCGGTTTGCCGACGTACATGGCGACGATCGCGCCGAAGGCGAGGAACGGGCCGAACGGGATCGCCGTCTTGCCCGACTCACCCCTGGCGACGATCAAGATGAGGCCGCCCACCGCCCCGGCGACGAAGGCGATGAACATCGCCGGTATGACGGCCACACCCAAGAACGCACCCATGCAGAGAGCCATCTTGACGTCCCCCATGCCCATCCCCGCGAGGTGGCGAACGCGTTCGTAGATCTCGGCGATGACGAACAGAAACAGCGCCGCCCCGAATGCGGCGATCGGCCACTGGTACCAAGCGCCCGCGTGCACATGCGCGAGCGAAAGCGCGATCATCGACGCCAGCCCCACGACTGCCGTCGGGAGGATGACGACGTCGGGGATGATGCGGAACTCGAGATCGATGTCGCTGACGACGATCAGGACGGCGACCAGCAGGAGGTGAGGCAGCGCGACCCAGTGGAGCCCATCCACTGCGAGCGTCGCCGCGAACAGCGTCGCGGTGAGGCCCTCGACGATGGGATAGCGCGGGCTGATCGGCGCGCCGCAGGCGCGGCAGCGCCCGCGCAACACCATCCAACTGATCAGCGGCACGTTGTCGTAGCCCTTGATCTGGGTCGTGCAGACAGGGCAGAACGAACGGCCGTGGACGACGCTGATCTGACGCGGGACCCTATATGCGCAGGCGTTCAGGAAGCTGCCGATCAGCAACCCGAAGACGAATGCGATGACGATCGAGTAGGCGTACACCGGAGATCAGGGAGCGACGGTTGTCGTCTGACTCATGTCTTCTCCTGTGAATGGATTACTCGGCCGGTCGGAGGCGGCGATCCCGCCGGGCACGAGCGTGCTCTTCTTCGCATCGGGCGGCGGCACTTCGGCGCCCGGCGCGTCGAGCATGAAAGTCCTCACTGGTACCCCCTGAAGATGGCGCCGACGAACCGACTATACTGGCTCGCCGGCATGAGGTCCCGCAATGCGGCGACCGCGCTGATGCGCTCATGCTTGCCTGGCGGCAGGAGCGCGTCGAGCGCCGCGATCGCCTTCTGCTGCGAATACTTGTCGCCCTGCCCGTAGATCGCCGCCCACGTCTCAATCGCCTTCTGTTTCTCGCCGCCCTTCGCGAGCAGCGCCGCCGCCAGCCGCGCCACCGACGGCAGCACCCCCGGCAACTTGGCCGCCTGACTGTAGTAGTCCGCGGCGACGATCGCGACGTGGTGCCGGTCCTCGTTGCCGGCGTACGTCCACGCGAAGAACCCGAGGTAGAAGGGGAAGTGCCAGTCGGTCGGGTTCGCTTTGTACCCCGCCAGAAGGTAATGGTAACTCAAGTCTGGGCGGTGGGCATCGATAAGCGCAAACGCGGAGAAGAAGTAGGCCTGTTTGAATCGCGGGCTGAGTGTCGTCACCAGATCGACCATCGCCGGCAACGCGTCGAAGCGATGGTCGGTCTTCCAGTGCTCGCCGTAGTACTGGATCATCTGCAGCCAGTAGGCGTCGGCGATCGAGGTGCGGGAGCTCGGCGAGAGATCCGTGTAGAACTTCGGCGACGGCACGAACACGTTGGGATCGCCGGCTGCCGGCGCCGGCTTGGTCCCTGCGTGCGCCTGATAAGCGACGACGCCAGCCACGCATGCGAGCGCGACGAGGACGCTGACAGACCGTTTCAGCACGCTAGAACTCCTTGCGCCGGAACACCCACGAGGCGGCGAGTACCACGACGACGATGTAGGCGACGAGATAGCCTGCCCAGGCGGCGATGCTGGCCCAGCTTGCCGAAGCCTCGCCGACGACCGTCGGCTTGATGTCGACCGCGCTCAGGTTGGGGATGAGCACGTAGACGATCCATGACGCCGCCTTGAGGGCGACGCCACTGCCGAGCCGCGAGAGGGAGAGCACGTTGTGGCTGAGTTGCCCGGCGACGAACACGCTGATCCCGAGCACGCTGGCGAGGATCGCCGAGGTCACGGTCGAGAAGAAGACGGTGACTGCCATGACGACGAGCAGCTGGAGGTAGATCAACGCTGTCGCAACCAGAAGCCAGCCGGAGGCCTGCTTGGCCACCACGAGCGTGAGCAGGAACAGGAACAGTCCCATCCCGGCGAGCACGACGAGCATCGTCGCGGCGAGCCCGAGGAACTTGCCCCAGATGAACTCCGTGCGCCCGACCGGCTTGGAGAAGAGCACGAAGACCGTGCGCTTCTCGACCTCCTTGTGCACCAGGCTGGCGGCGACGAACACGGCCACCACCAGCCCGAAGAAGGTCACGGCGACGAGCCCGAAGTCCTTCATCATGCGAGCCTGCTGGTTGAGACTGATACTCGCCAACCACAGGCTCGCGATGATCATCCCCAACGCGAACAGCACGATGACGCCGAGCACGCGGTCGCGGATCGTCTCGCGAAACGTGTTCACAGCGATGGCGAAGACGCGCCTCATGCCGTTACCACCTGCATGAAGAAGCGTTCGAGATCGCCATCGCCGGCCGCCAGCGCGTCGCCCACGGGGCCCGACCAGATGACGACGCCGGCACGCATGATCGCAATCCGCGTGCAGAGCTCGGCGACGTCGGCAAGGATGTGCGAGTTGAAGAGCACCGTCTTGCCGCGAACGCGCAAGCTCTCGATGATCGCCTTGACCTCGACGCGCCCGACCGGGTCCAGGCCGGTCATGGGCTCGTCCAGCAAAACCAACCTGGGGTCATTGATCAGCGCCTGCGCGATGCCGATGCGCTGGAGCATCCCCTTCGAGTACTTGCGCAGCTGAACGTCGCGCGCCTCCTCGAGGCCGACGTCGCGCAGCAACTCGGCGACGCGATCCGCAAGCGTCCCTGCGCGCAGTCCGAACAGGCGCCCGCAAAGTTCCAGGAACTCGGAGCCGCTGAGGTAGTCGTAGAAGTACGGGTTCTCCGGGAGGTAGCCAAGCTCGCCCAAACCGGCGACGTTGAGCTCGATCGTACCGGACGTGGGCCGCATCAGGCCGATGACCGTCTTCAGCGCCGTGGTCTTGCCGGCGCCGTTGGGCCCGAGAAGGCCGAAAACGTCACCTTCGTGAACCGTGAAAGTGACACCCTTGAGGATCTCGACCTTGCGGCGTCGGAACCCGACCGCCACGGTCTTGTGGAGCTCGTCGACGACGAGCACATCTCGCGTGGCGTGTTCGCGCGTCGTTTCGGCCATCAAGGATTGCGTCGGTCGCGCGGCCTCAGGGAACGACGAAGTCGCCGCTCGTCATGTGACCGGCGAGCGAGAAACTCGTACTCGCCGGTCCCGGCGAGTACGTGTAGTCCCCGTGGGCGGTACCCTGCTGCATGTACACCGTCGTCCACGGGTTCTTCGGCCAGTTGTCCACCTGGGCGCCGACTGAACCGGCTTGGTCGACCGCCGCGACGCCCGGGTACAGATCGCCGTTGTCGATCGCGTAGGCGGCGATGCCAAGCTCGATGGTGTGCGTGCCACCCTTGACAGCCGCGTTCTTCGCCTTGTCTCTCTGGTTGAGGAACATCGGGATCGCGATCGCGGCAAGGATGCCGATGATGATGATCACGATCAGCAGCTCGATGAGGGTGAAGCCCGCGCCCGACCCCCGCCCTTTGGTGTCTCCGCTCGTCTCGCTCATCGAGACTCGCTCCTCTCTCTTCGGGGCCAAACATAGATGAGCCCGAAGGTTGCCCCCGGCAAACCTCAGGCTCACATGCCACGCTCGAACGTATTCGGCGGCAACCCAGCCGGCTCCGTGAGCCCTGTGGTTTTGCGCCCCGCCCTTGCGAACGGTTTGCCTTTGGCGCCATCTCTCCTAGTCTGCCCCATCACGTGAAGTATAGACGACGCCGCAAGTAGATACCTTCACCGTGCCGGCTTCAACATCCTTCGACCGGCGGCGGCCAAGAAAC
>PKYG01000135.1 GCA_003132585.1 Actinomycetota bacterium | reverse complement strand
GAGGAGCTGAGCGCCGACGTCGCCAAGCGGATCGGCTACGCTCTCACTCGGCAGCTCGGCGCTGCTTCGCTGGCGGTCGGCATGGACCCACGCCCGTCCTCTCCGGAGCTCGCGGCGGCCTTCACCGGCGGAGCTGCCGCCGCCGGTGCGGCGATCACCGACATCGGCACCGTGCCTACGGAGATGCTCTACTTTGCCGTCGCATCGCGGGCTCTCGATGGCGGCGCCATGGTCACGGCGTCGCACAATCCACCTCGGTACAACGGCATGAAGCTCGTCGCCGAAGGCGCCTTGCCGCTGAGCGGCGAGGCGGGGATGCCCGAGCTGATGCGCCGGGTGCTGGCGCTCGATGCGATCCCGGCGGGCGCCGCCCCCGCAAATGAGCACCTCGACCTCTACCCGACCTACGTCGACCATCTGCTCGCGCTCGTCGACGTCGCCGGCTTTCGTCCGTTCAAGGTCGTCATGGACGCCGCCAACGGGATCGCCGGCAAACTCGCCCCGATGCTCTTCGACCGCACCGTGCTGCGGCGAGTCGAGATGTACTTCGAGGTCGACGGGCGCTTTCCGAACCACGAACCCAACCCGCTGCTCGAGGAGAACAGCCGCGAGATCCGCGAGCGCGTGCTCGCCGAGCATGCCGATCTGGGCATCGCCTGGGATGGCGACGCCGATCGTTGCTTCTTCATCGATGAAACGGGCGAGTTCGTGCCCGGCGACTTCATCACTGCCTTGCTGGCGGAGGCGCTGCTGGTGAGGCACCCCGGCGCCGCCATCCTGTACGACCTGCGCGCCAGCCGCGCCGTGCCCGACACGATCCGCGCCAACGGCGGAGTGCCGCTGATGAACCGCGTCGGCCACGCATTCTTCAAGCAGCGCATGCGCCGCGAGCCCGTGCTCTTCGGCGGTGAAGTCTCGGGTCACTACTACTTCCGCGAGAACTTCAATGCCGATTCGGGCTTCGTGCCGGCGCTGCTCATTCCCGAGCTGATGTCGCGCAAAGGGGCCACGCTTGCCGAACTGCTCGAGCCGCTGCGCAGCCGCTACTTCATCTCCGGTGAGATCAACTCGACGGTCGAAGATGTTGCCGGCACGCTGGCGCGCCTCGAGGCGCAGTTCGCCGACGGTGAGGTGACCAAGCTCGACGGCATCTCCGCCGACTACCCGCACTGGCACTTCAACGTGCGCGCCTCCAATACGGAACCACTCGTGAGGCTCAATCTCGGCGCCGACGCCCGTGAGCTGATGGAGGAGAAGCGCGACCTGGTCCTGGGCATCATTCGTGGCGGGTGAGCACGATGGCTTCCGCACAGCGTCCGTCTGATGCTGCCGACCTTGGTCCGGTGTCTGTCGGCGAGTTCGACAGCGAGGACCATTTCGCGATGGCTGCATCGTTGGCGGACCAGCTCGAGGAGGGTTGGAAGGCAGCGCGCGACGACTTGCGCGCATTCAAGCCGCCGGTGGATAGGCCAGATGGTGTCGTCGTCTGCGGCATGGGCGGCTCGGCGATCGGCGCCGACGTCGTGCGCGTGTGCATGCCCGGGCTCACTGTGCCCTTCGAGGTGGTGCGCGCCTACGACCTGCCGGCGTGGGTCTCGCCGCGCACACTGGTCGTCGCCGTCAGCTACTCGGGCAATACGGAGGAGACGCTCGCCTGTGCTGACGACGCGTTCGGGCGTGGCTGCCGGCCGGTCTGCGTGGCCACCGGGGGAGCGCTCGGCGCGCTGGCGCGCAAGCGCGACCGACCGCTGGTCACCGTTCCGCCCGGCATGCAGCCGCGTGCCGCCTTGGGCTACCTGGCGACGTCGCTTGCTGCGACGCTCGACTGGGCCGGCCTGGTCGGTGAATTCGCGCCACAAGTCGCCGAAGCGGCCGAGATCGTTCGCTCGATGGCGGCCGAGCTGCATCCCGCGGTTCCCGACGAGGCCAATCCGGCCAAGCCGCTCGCGCGCCGCCTGCACGGCCACGTCGCACTCATCTACGGTGCCGGGGTCACGGCGCCGGCGGCACGACGCTGGAAGGGGCAGATCAACGAGAACGGCAAGGCGCCGGCGTTCTTCGCTGAGTTCCCCGAGCTTAACCACAACGAGATCGTCGGCTGGACCGGCGATCCGGCTCTGGCGCGCACGATGCACGTCGTGCTGCTCGTCGACCCGTGGGCGAGCGAGCGCATCGCGCGGCGCATCGACTACACAGCGGAGCACCTTTCGGGGCGAACGGCGGGCGTCGACGTTGTGACCGCCGCCGGTGAGTCGCCGTTCGCCCGGGTCTGCTCGGTGATCACGATGGGCGACTTCGTGTCGCTGTATCTCGCGGTGCTCAGTGGCGTCGACCCGACCCCGGTGGCGGCGATCGAGGAGCTCAAGCGCCACTTGCGCAGCTGAGCGCGACTGTGGCCCGGCGGCGCAAGCTGAGTCTTCCGGCAGGGAAGTGGGGTGAGGTAGCCGAGGTCGCGGCACTGCTCGTCGCCGATGTTGTCGCCGACTCCGTCCCGCTCGCGCGACTGTTCGGAGAGATCGTCCCCGCACTCGTCACGCGCGACGAGTTGCGCTCGGCAACGCCCTTCGTCGGTCGCGTTGCCGAGCTGCTACGGGTCGTCGCCCGCGAGTCCGGGGTAGGACCACGGGTCGTCGGCCTGGTCGTGCCCGTCGTGTGGGTGAGATCTGGCCCGCGACCGGCGATGGCGACGATCGCCGACCACGTCAACGTGGGTCTGCGCGGCCCGTTGACCGGCCGCTGGCCGGCGGGCGTGCCGCGCAGCTTCCCAACCCTGACCGGCATATATCAACCCGCGCTGATTCGAACGGGCGATGACCCTCATGTATACTCAGAAGCCCTTGTGGCGGGCGTGACCGATGGTCTTCGGCTCACGCCGTTCGAGCAAGAGGCGGTCCGCGAAACCGACTGCGATGCCATTGCCGACTGCCTGGTCGCACCCGTCATAACGGCCGCATATCACGCATTGACGGTGGCCGCCTGCGGCGTTCCGCAGGCGAGTCTCGACGGAGAAGGTGGGGGGTCACTGTGACCGACACGCGTTTCGACATCAAAGACATCACCCTGGCACCGCAGGGTGTGCTGCGCATCGAGTGGGCCGACATGCAGATGCCGGTGCTCGCCGCCATTCGCGAACGCTTCGCCAAGGAGCGTCCGCTCGAGGGAGTGCGCGTCGGCGCCTGCTTGCACGTCACCACTGAGACCGCCAACCTCATGCGTACGCTCGTCGCCGGTGGCGCCGACGTGGTGCTCTGCGCCTCCAACCCGTTGAGCACGCAGGACGACGTCGCCGCAGCCCTGGTCAAGGAGTACGGCGTACGCGTCTACGCGATCAAGGGTGAAGACGACAAGACCTACTACGCACATATCAACGCCTGCGTCGACGATCGCCCCAACATCACTATGGACGACGGCGCCGACGTCATCGGCGTGCTCCACGGCGAGCGTCCCGACATGGCCTCCGAGATCATCGGCGGCACTGAGGAGACGACGACCGGCGTGATCCGCCTCAAGGCACTCGAGGCCGAGGGCGGCCTCATGTTCCCGGTCGTCGCCGTGAACGAGGCCAACACCAAGCACATGTTCGACAACCGCTACGGCACCGGTCAGTCGACGCTCGACGGCGTCATCCGCGCGACCAACATGCTGATCGCCGGCAGCACAGTGTGCATCGCCGGCTATGGCTGGTGCGGTCGCGGCCTCGCACTGCGCATGAAGGGTCATGGGGCCGACGTCATCGTGCTCGAAGTCGATCCGCTCAAGGCGATCGAGGCGGTGATGGACGGTTACCGCGTCATGCCGATCGCCGAGGCCGCTAAAGTCGCGCGGTTGTTCGTCACCGCCACCGGCGACATCCACGTCATCCGCAAGGAGCATTTCGCGGTCATGCAGGACGGGGCGATCGTCGCCAATACCGGCCACTTCAACGTCGAGATCGACATCCCGGCGCTCGAGAGCCTCTCGGTCAAGCATCGCACCGTGCGCGAGTACGTCGAGGAGTACACGCTCGCCGACGGTCGCCGCATCTACTTGCTCGCCGAGGGCCGTCTCGTCAACCTGGCGGCAGCCGAGGGCCATCCTGCCGCCGTCATGGACATGAGCTTCGCCAACCAGTCGCTGTCGGCGGAGTTCATGGTCAAGAACCACGCGTCGCTCGAGAAGAAGGTCTACGTGGTACCGGCCGAGATCGACGACGAGATCGCGCGGGTCAAGCTCGAGACTATGGGCGTCGGCATCGATACGCTGACGCCGGAGCAGGCCGCCTACCTCGTCTCCTGGAACCAGGGCACCTGACGGCCCGCCGGGGCGATGGTGGAGAGGCCGGCATGAACCCGTCGGGCATTCACGATGGCGGCGCTCACCGGCGCGGTGAGCGCCTCCGGGTGCGCACGGTCGAGATCCTCGACGACGCCGTCGTGCTCATCGATCAGCGTTCCTTGCCGCTCGAAGAGCGCTACGTGCGCTGCCTCACCTGGCGCGATGTCGCCGCGCGTATCTCCGACATGACCGTGCGCGGCGCGCCGGCGATCGGCGTCGCCGCTGCCGGCGCACTCGCCCTGGCGGGTCGCGAGGCTGCTCTGCGCGACGATGACGTCGACGCCTTCCGTGGCGGCCTCGCCGAAGCTTCCGCCGGCCTCGCCGCAACGCGTCCTACGGCTGTCAATCTCACGTGGGCGATCGACGAGATGAGCGCCGTGTGGCGCAGCTGGACGGGCAGTCCACAGAGCTGCGCCTCCGCCCTTCTCGCTCGAGCGCGGGCGATTCACGACGACGACATCGACCGCTGCCGGCGTATCGGCGCCCACGGCGCGACGCTCTTCGGCGCTGGCGCGCGCATCCTCACGCACTGCAACGCCGGCGCGCTGGCGACCGCCGGTTATGGCACGGCGCTCGGCGTCATCCGCTCCGTCTTCGCCGAGCACCCCGACATCAGCGTGTTCGTAGACGAGACCCGGCCATTCCTGCAGGGCGCCCGGCTCACCGCTTGGGAGCTCTCCGTCGAAGGCATCCCCTACCGTCTCATCAGCGACAACATGGCCGGCCATTTCATCTCGCGCGGCGAGGTCGGCGCCATCGTCGTCGGCGCCGACCGCATCGCTGCCAACGGCGACACGGCCAACAAGATCGGCACGTATACGCTCTCGGTGCTCGCCAAAGAGCACCGCGTGCCGTTCTACGTGGCGGCGCCGCTCACGACCGTCGACCGCCACATCACTTCGGGGGCGGGAATTCCCATCGAGGAGCGCTCCGAAGACGAGGTCACGTCCTTCGCCGGGCAACGCCTCGCGCCCGAGGGCGCGCGCGCCCTGCACCCCGCCTTCGATGTCACGCCGGCCGCCAATATCCAGGCGATCATCACCGAGGTCGGGATCCTGCGCGCGCCCTATCGCCGGTCCCTGCACGCGGCCTGCGCCGAGGGCAAGTGCATCTCATGACCGATGCGCGCCGGCCGTTCAAGGCGATGATCATGGCGGCCGGACTGGGCACACGTCTCTACCCGCTGACCGGCCTCACGGCCAAGCCGATGGTGCCCATCCTCAACCGGCCGGTGATGGAGCACATCCTCAATCTGCTCGCCCGCCACGGCGTGCGCGAGGTCGCGGCCAACCTCTACCACTATCCGGACGACATTCGCAGTCACTTCGGCGATGGTGCGCGCTTCGGGCTCGCGTTGCGCTACAACCTGGAGAAGGAGTTGCTCGGCACGGCCGGCGGCGTCGGCACCTTCCGCGAGTTCTTCGCCGATGGCACGTTCGTGGTCGTCAGCGGCGACGCGCTCACCGACGTCGACCTGAGCGCGTTCGTCGCCTACCATCAGTCCACGGGCGGCCTCGCCACGATGGTCGTCAAGCGCGTTCCCGATCCCTCGCTCTACGGCGTGGTCGTCCACGACGAGCAGCGCTGCGTCACCGGCTTCCAGGAGAAGCCGCCGCGCAGCGAGGCGCTCTCCAACCTCTGCAACTGTGGCATCTACGCGTTCGAGCCCGGCATCTTCGATTACATCCCCGACGGCGTGTTTACGGACTTCGCCCATGACGTGTTCCCGGCGATGCTTGCGGCTGCCGCGACGTTCCACGTGTGGCCGCTCGAGTCGTACTGGAACGATGTCGGCAACATCGAGCAGTACCGGCTCGGCAACTTCGATGCGCTGCTGGGCCGCGTCAACGTGGTCGTACCGGGCGAGGAGACATCGCCGGGTGTGTGGATCGGCGCCGGCACGGAGATCGCCGCCAGCGCCGTGATCAAGCCACCGGTGCTCATCGGCGCGGGCTGCCGTATCGAAGACGACGCGATGCTCGTCGGGCCGCTCATCGTCGGTGACGGCTGCGTCATAGAGTCCGGAGCGGTGCTCGAGGGCGTGATCCACTGGAACGGGGTGCACACAGGTCGGCGCGCCCGGGCTCTCGGCGGTATCCTCGGGCGCGACGTGCACATCCAGCACCACGCGATCGTCCACGAGGGCGCCGTCATCGGCGACCGATGCCAGGTGGCGGCGCACGCGATCGTCGGTCCGCGAGCGCGTCTCGAACCGTGCACGACGGTCGACTCAGAAGGGCCGGCGGCATCGTGAGACCGGTGGCGCGCGATGTGCTCGACGGCGTCGTCGACCTGTTCCTGCCCAAGCGTTGCGTCGTGTGTGGTGCGGCCGGCAGCTGGCTGTGTCGGCAGTGCGGCGCCGGCCTGGTGCCGCTCGACGGGCCGCGTTGCGGCCACTGCGGCAGCCCGTCCGGCGCTGCCGTCGCTGAATGTCGGGAGTGTCGCGCGCGCCGACTCGGCTTCGTCTCGGCGCGCGCCGCCTTCAGCTATCAAGGGCCGGCGCGACGTCTCGTCACGGCCTGCAAGTTCCGTGCCTTGCGTTCACTCGCGCGCGAGATGGCCGACCTGGCGGCGCCGCACTTCCCGCGGGCGCTGCCCGGCGCCTGCGGCCCGGCAGCGCCCCAGGCGGTCACCGCCGTACCGGCGCACCGCGG
>PKYG01000038.1:981-10996 GCA_003132585.1 Actinomycetota bacterium | reverse complement strand
GTCGTGACGCCCTCGGGCGGCAGCGCGACACCGGCCGGCATCGGCAGCACCTCGTGCTCGACGAGAATGCCGCGGAACTCGTGCAGCTTGTGGAGGTTGCCGCTGGCGAGCACGAACCGCGTCACGCGATCACCCGGCCGTCACGCGCCGGCGGCGGCTGTCTGTACGGCAGCGATCGCCGCCGTCTGCGCGGCGGAGATCGCTGCGATACCCGTGCCGGCGAGGTCGAGCAGGCGGTCGAAGACGTCGCGGGCGAAGGGCTCGCCCTCCGCCGTTGCCTGCACCTCGATCAGTTTGCCCGAGCCGGTCATGACGACGTTCATGTCGACCGCCGCCGCCACGTCCTCCTCGTAGTCGAGGTCGAGCAGCGGCTTGCCGTCGACGAGGCCGACCGACACGGCCGCGACCGAATCGAAGAGCGGTATCTCCGTGAACTTCTCGACCGCGCGCACCTTCGCCATCGCCATGTGCAGGGCCACGTAGGCGCCGCTGATCGCCGCCGTGCGCGTACCGCCGTCGGCCTGCAGCACATCGCAGTCGATGTAGACGGTGCGCTCGCCGAGCATGTGCAGGTCGGTGACCGAGCGCAGGCTACGGCCGATGAGACGCTGGATCTCCTGGGTGCGGCCTGTCTGCTTGCCGCGCACGGCCTCGCGCTGCGTGCGCACGCTCGTCGAAGCGGGCAGCATGCTGTACTCGGCGGTGAGCCAGCCCGAGCCCGAGCTGCGCAGCCACGCGGGCACGCCGGCGATGAGCTTGGCGGTGCAGATCACCTTGGTGTCGCCGAAGCAGATCTGCACCGACCCGTCGGCGCTCTTGACCACGCCGCAGTCGATCGTCACCGGACGCAGCTGGTCCGCCTGGCGCTCCGTCCTCATGCGTGCCTCCTTGTCGGTGTGTGACGTGCGGCGGCGCCGCGGTCGTGGCGCCGCCTCACGTCACACACTCCGTCAATCCGAGCACCGACTTGTAGCGGCGCACGAGGAGCAAGACGACGATCCCCACCGACGCCATCACCCCGGCCTCGCCGGCGGCGACCCACCCGACGCTCGACCACAGCGGGTAGTGCAGCACGAGCCAGAGTTCCGCACCGACGCCGAGGCCATTGACGACGACCGGCGCGGCGAGTGCCCAGATACGCAGCCCGGTGCGGTACATGATCGCCGCGGCGACCAGCGTGAACAGCGTGCCGAAGATGACGTCGTAGATCCCCATCGGGCTGGCGACGTTGGCGATCGCCGTGCCGGCGGTGAGTCCGAGCACGGCTGCCGGGTCGACGCAGGCGAACGGCAACAGCCCTTCGGCGGCACGGAACTGCACCGGCCCGTAGGCGAGGCCGTTGAGCCCAGGCGCCAGCGTGAGGCCGGCGTACAACGCGGCGAAGACCGCGGCGCGCGCGAGCGTGCGGCTACTCATCGCCCGCCTCGAGCTCGGCGAGCGAGACGTGCCGCACAGCGGCGATCGGCATCTGCAGGAAGCGCGCGCCGACCGTGCGGAACGACTCCACGTCGCCCGTGCTACAGAAGCTGTATGTGCCCTCGCGCTCGCCGTCGCGGGAGACACCCTGGCGCGCGAGCGTCTCCTCGACCTCGCGCGCGATCTCGACCGCGGGGTTCACGAGCGACACGTCGCGGCCGAGATGCCGCTGGAGCATCGGCGCGACGAGCGGATAGTGGGTACAGCCCATGATCACGACGTCGGGGCGCCGCTCCTTGAGCGGCGCCGTGAAGCCGCGCACCGCATCGGTGAGCTCCTGGCTGGCGATGTCGCCGTCCTGAATGAACGTGACGAGGCCCGGGCACGCCTCCTGGATGACCTCGGCCCCCGAATCGAGGCTGTGAATCGCGCGTACATAGGCTCCGCTGGCGACGGTCGCCTCGGTGGCCATCACGCCGATGCGGCGGTAGCGCGAGCTCTGTACGGCCGCTCGCGCTCCCGGCATGACCACGCCGACGATCGGTGTCGAGAAACGCTCCTGGAGCATCGGCAGGGCCGCCGACGTAGCCGAGTAGCAGGCGGCGACGATGAGCTTCACGCCGGTCCGCTCGAGGAAGGCGGCGATCTGCCCGGCGAAGAGTTCGAGCTCCGCCGCCGTCTTCTCACCGTACGGAAAGCGCGCTGTATCGGCGAAGTAGACGAAGTCCTCCTGGGGCATCGTCACGAGACACTCGTGCAGCACGGTGAGCCCGCCGACGCCCGAGTCGAACATGCCGATCGGCAGGGCGCTCAGGTCGGCGTTTGTCTGGGGATTGTCGGGCACGAGTCTTCGCCTCCGGTCGCCGGGGTCCCGGTATTATCCCCCGCCCGTCGCAAGGGTGTCCAGAAACAGACCGTGACAACGCCGCACAAGCTCAAGCGCGCCGGTCTCGATTCCGATAACAGAAGTGTGGAGACAGAGTCTCCACGAGCCGATGAGAGGCGAACAAGCACCATGGCGGACGAGTACAAGATAGAGCTCTTCATCTTCCCGGACGGGATGGCCGTCGAGATGCTCGTCTTCGACCGAGACGAGCACCGACAGGCCATCCCGTCCGTCCGCCACCGGGCGGCGGCATCCGGCCAGACACAGCCGGTCGCCGCCCCAGTGCTCACCGCCGCGCCCGAGCTCGCGCCCGCCGACCCCACCGCCGCGAGCACCTGTCCGCTGTGCGCCAGCACGCTCGTCTACCCCTTCGACTGGAGCCGCACCGGTGAGACGCTGTGGCGCGTCGACCTGCGCTGCCCGAACTGCGAGATCGTGCGCCACGTCAACCTCAGCCGCGAGGGCATCGAGGAGTTCAACCGCACCCTCTACAGCGGCGCGCAGGAGATCGCGCGGCTGGCCGAGGATCTCGCCCGTCGGAGCTTTGAGGAAGAGGGCCGCAAGCTCGTCGCCGCGCTGCAGGACGATCTCATCCTGCCGATGGACTTCTAGACGCCCGTCCTCCGCGGTTCGTCAGCCACACGCCGACCACGACCACCACTGCCGCCGCCAGCTGCCCCGCCGTGAAACGCTCGCCGAGCATCACGTACGCGGCGGCGACGGCGATCACCGGCACGAGATTCGTGAAGACGCTTGCCTTGCTCGCCTCGATGAAGCGGAACGCGTAGTTGAGCAACAGGTAGGCGAGCACCGAGCAGAAGAGCGTCAGGTAGGCCAGACCGATCACGGCAGGGACCGTCGGCCGGCGTACGCCGACGACGAGCAGCTCGACCACCGCCAGCGGCAACATGAAGAGCGCGCCGAAGAGGTTCTGGAAGGCGGTGACGAAGAGCGCCGAGCGGCTCACGAGCAGGCGGCGGGCCATGACGTTGTACACCGCCGCCGAGAGCGATGCCGCGAGCACCAGCAGGTTGCCGAAGAGCGTGCCGCCGCCGCCGCCGTTGCCGAACTGGATGAGCAGCACGACGCCGGCGAACGAGAGGGCGATGCCGGTCCATTCGAGCGCCGAATTGTGCTCTTTGAGCGTGAACACGTTGAGGATGTTGACGAAGATCGGGATCGCGGCGATCAGGATCGCCGCCTCGCTGGCGCTCGTGTGCGCGATGCCGATGTTCTCGAACGTGAAGTAGACGGTGAGCGAAACGAAGCCGAGCGCGGCGAGCCGCGCGAGCTCCGCTCGCGTAGCGCGCTCGCGCTCGGCCCGCAGCCACCAGATCGTCCAAAGGATCGCGCCGGCAAGGGCGAAGCGGATCAGCGCGATCAGCAGCGGCTCGAACCCGCGCAGCGCGAACTTGGTGGAGACGAAGGAGAGGCCGAACGCGAACGTCATCGCGACAAGGGCGGCATACGGCCTGACGAGGGGTCTCGGGCTCACACGCTCACTTCTGGCGACGGGAAGGACGCTGGTGCCCCCGGTAGGATTCGAACCTACGACCTCGCGCTCCGGAGGCGCGCGCTCTGATCCCCTGAGCTACGAGGGCACTCGGGTAGGCCATTCTAGCACGGCGGTTCGGCGGCGGCCCGACAGCCTCGCCGGGGCCACCGCCTACGCCTGGTGCTCGATCCGCCGCGCCAGGTCGACGTCTTTCGCTGTGAGGCCACCGGCGCTATGTGTCGAGAGACGCAGCGTCACCTTGTTGTAGCGGAGGTCGATGTCGGGGTGATGGCCCATCGCCTCTGCCGCCTCCGCAACGACGTTGACGAAATCGACCGCGTGGACGAAGTCGTTGAGGCGGAAGGTGCGCGTCAGAGCATCACCCTCGCGCGCCCAGTCGGGCAGATCGGCCAAGGCCGCTTCGATCTCCGCCGCAGTGAGCAGTTCCATGAGCCCCTCCCGTCGTCGCTGCAGATCTCCTGGCAGCTATTCCCCGCGCGAGCGCAGTGCACGCTCCATGTCGCGCTGCGCGTCCTTCTTGGCGAGGTCGGCACGCTTGTCGTACTGGCGTTTACCGCGCGCCAGCCCGATCTCGACCTTGGCGCGCGACCCCTTGAAGTAGACCTTGGTCGGCACGATCGTGTAGCCCCGTTCGTTGACCTTACCGATGATGCGGTCGATCTCGCGCGCGTGCAGCAGCAGCTTGCGCGCACGCAGCGGATCGTGGTTGGCCAGATTTCCCTGCGCGTACGGGCTGATGTGCACGCCGACCAGGTAGAGCTCGTGGCCGCGGATCTCGGCGAAGCTGTCGCGCAGGTTGATGCGCCCGTCGCGCAGCGACTTGACCTCGGTGCCGACCAGCGCCAGACCGGCCTCGTAGGTCTCCTCGACGAAGTAGTCGTGGTACGCCTTGCGATTGGCAGCCACCTGCTTCATGCCTGTCTCACGGACCATCGTGCGGCGCCTCTTCCCGGGACTGTTGTCGCGACAAGCCTACTCCTACCTCTGCGGGCGCGCGGCTGGGGCGACGCCGGGACGGCGGCGCCCGCCGCGCGCCCGTCCGCCCTTGTGCTTACCGATCGGCATGCGGCCGGCGCGCCTGTCGCTACGCGCGGCGCGCCCCCCGCCGCCCTCCCCCGCCGGCAGCAGATCGACCTTGCCGTTGAGCTTGTCGATACGATTGACGCGCACGGCGATGTCGTCACCGAGACGATAGCGGTGGCCGCTGACGGCACCCACCTGGGCGCTTCCCTGCGTGCTCTCCGCGAACCACTCGTCGCCGAGCTTGCGCACCGGCAGGTAGCCCTCGAAGGCGCCGCCGAAATGAACGAACAGTCCGCCGCCGATCGAGCCGATGATCTCGCCGGCGAACANNCGTGCGCTCCTGCGTCGAGCAGTGTGACGCGACGGCGGCAAGCTCACCGTCGCTCATCTCGCCGCCGTCGAGCCCCAGTTGCTTGAGCAGCGCCCGGTGCACGACGAGGTCGGGGTAGCGGCGGATCGGCGAGGTGAAGTGCAGGTAGCCGGCGCTCGCCAGACCGAAGTGGCCGAGGTTCTCGGGCGCGTAGTAAGCCTGCTTGAGCGAGCGCAGAAGCAACTGCGGGAAGGCGAGGCGGCCACGGCCCTCGCGGGCGCTCACCTCGGCGATGATCTCACTCAGACGGCGCAACGCTGCCGCGACCTGCGCCGCGGATGCCTTGCCGCCGGTCGGCAGCAACGGCGTCGGCACAGAGAGCTCCTCCATCGTCGCCATCAGTGCCTCGGCGCTGGTCGCGTCGGGCGATTCGTGGACGCGGTAGATGGCGTGCCCCCGGCGGGCGCTGAGAAAGCCGGCGACGGCCTCGTTGGCGGCGAGCATGAACTCTTCGACGAGACTGTGTGACGCGCTCTCCGGGCGGCCGACGGCGCCGATGAGGCGGCCGTCGGCCGCGAACCGGTATTCGGGCTCGAACGAGCCGATCTGCAGAGCGCCGCGAGCGAAGCGCCGACGGCGGAGCCTCTCGGCGAGCTCGTGGGCGAGCGCGATGCGGGCGGCGAGATCGGCGGCTGCGCCGCCCGGCTCGCCGCTCATCGTCCCGCTCCCGCCCGTCGGCGCCGATCCCGCCGCCTCGAGTACGCCGTCGACGAAGCCGTAGGTGAGGCGATCGTCGCTGCGGATCAGTGAGCGGCAGAACTCCACACCGGTGCGCTCGCCCTCGGCCGAGAATGTGAACTCGACCGTGATGCACTTGCGGGGCTCGCCGGGACGCAGGCTACAGAGATCGGCGGAGAGCTGCTCGGGGAGCATCGGCTCGGCCCAGAGCGGCAGGTACACGCTCGCCGTGCGCTCCCGCGCCTCGTCGTCGATCGGGCCGCCGGCATCGACGAAGTAGGAGACGTCGGCGATGTGCACGTGCGCCCGGTAGCCGGGACCCTCGCGCGCGACCGAGATCGCGTCGTCAAAGTCGCGCGCCGTGTCGGGATCGATCGTGAACGTCGGCAGTGCGCTGAGGTCGCGGCGGCCGGCGTCCGGCCGCGCGGCGCGCGACCCCGCGGCCGCCGCCTCCGCCTGCACGTCGTCGTCGAACCCCTGACGGATGCGCTCCGCGCAGAGCAGCGCGCGCAGCACGGCGTCGAGCTCGCCGGCCATGCCCAGCGAGGCCACGATCTGCCAGCGGTTGCCATGCGCCGGCACAGCGAGCACGAGCTCGTCGAGGCGCGGCTGGCGCTGGCCCTTGGCGACCAGATACGCGCGTTCGTCGGCGAAGAGTGGCTCGAGCGACCAGAACTTGCCCCAGCGCGCGACGCGAAACGGCCGCGGTTCGGCAGCGGCTGCGGGTGGGTGCTTCATCGCGGCCTACTTGTGCGCGGTGATGAAGCGCAGGACGGCGGCGAGCTGCTCGTCTTTGCGGGTCTTGAGGTCGTCCGCGACGACGACGTCGGGCGTGATGCCGCGCTTGTTGATGTCGGTGCCGTTCGGCGTCAGGTACACGGCTGTGGTCAGCTTGAAGCTGGCGCCGTTGGTGAAGTAGATGTTGGTCTGCACAAGGCCCTTGCCGAACGTGCGCGTGCCGATGATCGTCGCGCGATGATTGTCTTTCAGCGCCCCGGTGACGATCTCCGAGGCGCTCGCCGAATACTGATTGACGAGCACGACCATCGGCAGCGCCGTGACGGGGTCGCCGCTGGCCTTGAACACCTGCTCGGGCGAGTGAAGACCGCTGGTCGAGACGACGACCCCGCCGCTGAGGAAGTCGCCGGCCACATTGATGCCCTCGTCGAAGAGTCCGCCGCCGTCGTAGCGCAGGTCGAGGACGATCCACTCGGCGCCACGCGACGCGAGCCTGGTGACCTCGTTACCGACGGTCTCCCCGACACCCTGGGCGAACTGGAAGAGTTGCACGTAGCCGACCTGCACGGCGCCCGCGTGCAACATCCTGGTACGCGTCTCCGGGATCTGGATCGCGCGACGTGTGATCGTGAAGTCGAGCAACCCGGCGGCGCCCTTGCGGCGCACCTTCAGGTGAACTTGCGTGCCTTCTGCTCCTTTGATCTTGGCGACCGCCTGCTCGAGTGTGAGACCGGCGGTGGGCTGGCCGTCGACGGCGACGATCGCGTCGCCGGGCTTGAGGCCAGCCGTCTTGCCCGGCGAACCCGGCAGGAAGCCGGTGACGATGACCTGCTTGCTGCGCTGCGCCATGTACGCGCCGATGCCGGCATAAGCCCCCGTCAGCTCTTCCTTGAGCGCCTGCGTCTCTTGGGGGTCCATATAGACGGTGTAGGGGTCGTGCAGCGACTTGAGCAAACCGTCGACGCCGGCGCGCGCGAGTTTGCCGACGTCGACCGGCTTGTAGTACTCAGCTTGGAGCTGGTTGATGATCGTCTGCTCGAGCCGGGCGGCATCGGCGGCGCCCTGTGCCTCCGCCGGGCCGAGCTTGGCCGTCGCCGGCCGCATCGCATAGTCGAGCGCGAACCCTGCCGCGAAGGCGAGCGGGATCAGGAACAGCAGGAGGGTTGTTCTGAAGTTGCGCACTACACCCTATGGTAGTGGGCGCGGCGGCGGGCTTCAACACACAACGCCGCCGCGCACCGCGTGATCACGGCAGATAGCCCATCGGGTCGACAGGGTTGCCGTTGACGCGCACCTCGAAGTGCAGGTGCGGCCCGGTCGTCGCCCCGGTCATGCCGACGTAGCCGATCACCTGACCGCGAGTGACCACGGCGCCGGTGCTGACGGCGAACGATGCCTGGTGCATGTAGACCGTGGCGATGTTGTTCGCGTGTTGGATGACGGTCACGTTGCCGCCACCGTCCCACCACGACGTCGAGATCACGGTGCCGCCGTCGGCGGCGACGATCGGCGTGCCCTCCGGCACGCCGATGTCGATGCCGGTGTGGAACTCGCGGGTGTTCCAGATCGGATTNNGCCGGAGTCGCCCTTGATGATCGCCGCGAGCTGGGCGCTCTCGGCCATGAGCTGGCGTTGCTGCGCCTCCCAGTCCTGCCGGTTGGTGGCCACCACCGCCAGCGTCTGCGACTTGTTCTGGCGTGCCGCCAGCGCCTCGGCCTGCTTGGCCGTCATCGCGGCCTGCAGTGCGACCAAGCGGTCGCTCTGCTTCTGTAGCTTGGTCACCATCGCCGCGATCTCGGCCTCGTCAGCCGCGGTGGCCTGTTCCTGGGCGGCGACGTCGTCGCGTGCCGCCTGCAACGCGCCGACCATTGCGTCGTCACTGCCGACGAGCTCGCCGGCGAGCTTCATCCGCTCGACCAGGTCGGCGAACCCCCTGGCGTTGACGAGCACGTCGATGAACGAGACGCCGCCGGCCTTGTAGACCTGGACGAGCCTGTCCTTGAAGACCGTCTCCTGCCAGGCAAGGCGCGCCTTGGCCGCCGCCAGCTCCTGTCTCTTGAGCTCGAGCTCGGCGCGCTTCTCGGCGAGCTTGACCTTGGTCGTCGCGAGGTCGGTCTGTACGCCGGCGATCTTCGTCTGCATGTCGGCAAGTTGCGTGTCGATCGCGGCGAGGCGCGTGTCGAGCGCCGCGATCTCACCGTTGAGCCCCTGTTCGCGCTGCTTGTACTGCTCGATGCGGTGGCGCGCGTCGGCAAGCCGCTTCTGGTCTTCGCGGTACTGGTTGCGGGCGTCGGCGGTTGTGAGCGCCACAGAACGCGTCGCCGGCAGCGCGAGCGCAAAGCCGGCCGCGATCACGAGAAGCGCGAATGTCAGGAGTCTGCGCATGGTTCTAGCCTAGTTCTTCGGCCCAGCGGGGTTTTCCTGTAGCCCCGCCGCCGCCACAGGCGGCCCCGGACCTAGACCCTGAGGTAGCGGCGCAGGGCGAAACCGCCGCCGACGCTGCCGAGCACGGCACCCAAGCCGCCCAGTATGACCAGCAGCCCGGGCCTGCCGCCTCCCCAGATGATCGGGTAATCGACGGGGTGCAGATAGCCGATGCCGGAAGTCTTGATCCAACTGACGATCGCCAGGTTGAGCACCCAGATGCCGGCGGTCGCGAGCAACGACCCCGCCAGACCCGTGACGAAGCCCTCGAGCACGAACGGCCAGCGGATGAACCAGTTGGTGGCGCCGACGAGACGCATGATCTCGATCTCCCGGCGGCGGGCGAAGATCGAGAGGCGCACGGTCGTCGAGATGAGCAGCAGCGCGGCGAGTGCAAATATCGCCGTGATCCCCCACATGCCCTTCTCGACGAGGTTGATCGTGCCGAGCATCTTGCGCACGGTCTCCTTGGCGAACGTGACACCGGGATGAGGCTTGTCCGCTGTGACCCCGCCCTCGTCGATCGCGGGGTTGCTGTAGTACTTGGCGGCGACCTGCTCGATCTGGCCCGCGTTCTTCACATACACGTTGTACGAGGCGGGCAGCGGGTTGGTGTTCAGGAACTGGACGACCTCGGGACCCATGTTGTCCTTGACCCACTGCAGCGCGGCTTCCTTGGAGACGAATTCAAACCGCTTCACCTGGCTGTCGTGAGCGATCATGGTCTCGAGCGCCTGCTGCGTGGGGGTGCCGAGCACCGCGTCCTTGAGGAACATCCTGATCTCGACGCGGTTCTTGAGCGCCGTGGTGCCCTGGTTCAGGTTCTTGTCGGTGACCAGCACGGAACCGAGGATCGCCATCGACGTGAACACGGTCAGCACCGCCGCCATCGTCATCACCCAGTTGCGTTTGAGCGAGCCGAGCGCCTCGCCGAGGAAGAAGCTAAGCCTCATCGGTCACCTCC
>PKYG01000038.1:0-971 GCA_003132585.1 Actinomycetota bacterium | reverse complement strand
GCGATGACCACCGTGGTGCCCGTGCGGTTGATGCGCAGAAGAAGCTGCATGATGCCGATCGAGGTCTCGGGGTCGATGTTGCCGGTCGGCTCGTCGGCGAGCAGCAGCGGCGGATGGTTGACGAAAGCCCGGGCGACGGAGACGCGCTGCTGCTCGCCGCCGGAGACCTCGTTGGGCAGGCTGTTCATCTTGTCGCCGAGCCCGACGAGGCTGAGGATCTCGGGCACCTTGCGGCGGATCGCCCGGCGGTGTTCGCCGACCACCTCGAGAGCGTAGGCGACGTTCTCGTACACGGTCTTGTTGGGCAGCAGTTTGAAGTCCTGGAACACGCAGCCGATGTTGCGCCGCAACAGAGGCACTTTGCTGTGCCGCAACGTGCCGAGGTTGCGGCCGGCAACGAGGATGCGCCCCTCGGTGGGCTCCAGTTCCTTGAGCACCAGCCTGATGAGGGTCGACTTGCCCGAGCCCGACGGCCCGACGAGGAAGACGAACTCGCCCTTCTGGATGTGGAAGGTGCAGTCCGCGATGCCGATGACGTCCGGGTCGTAGATCTTGGTGACGTTCTCGAAAACGATCATCGGGCAGAGGCTCCAATCGCTGTCGCCGACGGCCAAAGTGGCACTTTAGACGGCTCCCGCCGCATGTCAACCAGGCAGGACATGTGTGGGGAGATCGCTCCCTGAGGGCAGTGCGCGGCAGCCTGGTCGCTCCCACTAGGGTTCTGCACAGGGTCGTCGAGCACCTGCGCGGCGTTCACCATGTGGTGCCGCCACGGGCTTGAGGGTGTGATGAGCGTGTGGAGGGTGACGCGGATGCAGAGCACGCCGTCATCATGGCAGCCGCGCCGCGCCGTGTAAACCCGGCGGCGCGGCGGCGAGAATGCGAGAGGGGGTTGCCGTTGTGTGCGATCGAAGCGAGCGAGCCAAAAGGAACACAGTCGTGGGCGGCAACCCCCGCCGCTGTATTCGATA
>PKYG01000043.1 GCA_003132585.1 Actinomycetota bacterium | reverse complement strand
GATCGGCAAGGTGGCGCTGCTCACCGCCGAAGAAGAGGTCTCACTGGCGAAGCGCATCGAGCGCCGCGACATGGACGCCAAGCGCAAGCTGATCGAGGCCAACCTGCGCCTCGTCGTCTCGATCGCCAAGCGCTACGTCGCCCGCGGCATGCTCTTCCTCGACCTCATCCAGGAGGGCAACCTCGGCCTCATCCGCGCGGTCGAGAAGTTCGACTACCGCAAGGGCTACAAGTTCAGCACCTACGCCACCTGGTGGATCCGCCAGGCGATCACACGCGCGATCGCCGACCAGGCGCGCACGATCCGTATCCCCGTGCACATGGTCGAGACGACCAACAAGCTCGTCCGCGTGCAGCGTCAGCTCGTGCAGGACATCGGGCGTGAGCCCACGCCCGAGGAGATCGCCACCGAGATGGGCACCACGCCGGCCAAGGTGCGCCAGATCTTCAAGATCAGCCAGGAGCCCGTCTCGCTGGAGACGCCCATCGGCGAGGAGCACGACTCACAGCTCGCCGACTTCATCGAAGACGAGGACGCGACGATGCCGGTCGAGGCGGTCTTCGAGATCATGCAGAAAGAGGAGCTCAACAGCGTGCTCGGCACGCTGACGCACCGCGAGCGCAAGGTGCTCGAGCTCCGCTTCGGCCTCCAGGGCGAGCACCCACGCACCTTAGAGGAGGTCGGCCAGAAGTTCGGCCTCACGCGCGAGCGCATCCGCCAGATCGAGGCCAAGACGCTGGCCAAGCTCACGAGCTACCGCGACACGCAGAAGCTGCGCGGCTTCCTCGACTAGCGCGTGGTCCTGCCGACCGGCGTGCCGCGAGGTTCAACGTGACCAGACCCCATTCATCGGTCCACTTTCTATGATAGTCCCATGGCTGACCTGCACCGCGGAGATCCACACCTGTTTCGCGGCTGAGTGTCCAAGAAGCTTGACACCATACAGACGAGGGGGCCCGTCTCCGGAGGCTCGCTTCAGCTCGCCTCATCGGCTAGCCGAGGAGCTCGAACTCCTCCCAGTCAGACTCCGGCACGGTCACGTCCCGGCGCGGCGTGTCGCTCATCCCACGGATGCTCACCAGCACCGATGCCTGCTCAGCGGAATGCCCCGCGACGATGTGCCCCTCCTCACCCTTGTACCTGACGTGCTTACCGAGTAGATCCTCAAGCTTCACGCGTTCTCCCTGAAAGAGAGTCGTCCCCGGGCAGGGCAGCGGCCGCTCTGGCCGGGGTGCCGGTGAGCGAGCTGCTCCGCAGCGTATCACTTAGGCGCTCAGGGCCCCACCGCTCTCCCGCCGCATCTGCGGACTCGAGCGGACCGCGCCCGGTCTCGAGTCGTCTGGAGGGGGGATCTCCTCACCCTGCGCGTCGACACGCTCGCGTACATCACACCCGTTTCTGTGCGGCGTCAGAACCGGCTCCACCCAGCCTTACCGCCGACGCACCGCCGACCTAGAGCGCACCGAACAGGTTCGTCGTCGGCAGCCGGCCCGTGCTTTCGGTGCGCCCGCTCTCGTTGCCGGTGTGCCACCCCAGAGCGAAGCTGCTGTTCAGATGAGACACGCGTCTAGGGGGAGAACATGCGAGGTCACGCAAGAAAGCGCGGCGAACCCGGCAGCTGGGAGTACATCGTCGACATCGGCATGGCGGCAGCCCAGCGCTGTGAGAGCTGCAGCAAGAGGTTCTGGATCGAGCGCCGGCCGAAGCAGCAGTGTCCGAGGTGCCGCGGCACCCTTAGTGAGACCGAGGAGCGGCGGCGTGAGATCAAGGGAGGATTCGCCACACGCAAGGAGTGCGTGGCGGCGATGAACAAGATCTTAGTCGCGGTCGAGCAGCAGAGCTACTCGGCGCCGACGAAGGCCTCGGTCAGGGAGTACCTCGTCAAGGAGTGGCTGCCGGCGGTGAAGTCAACGATCCGGCCGACGACCTACGGCTCCTACGTCCAGCACGTGGAGTGTCACATCGTGCCACACATCGGCAGCGTGAAGCTGCAGAAGCTCTCCGGCAGTCAGGTCAACGCCCTCTACGCGAAGCTCGCCGAGAGCGGCGCCAGAAATGGCAAGAAGGGCATCTCTCCGATGACCATCCACCACGTCCACGCCTGCCTGCACAAAGCCTGCAAGGACGCGGTCAGGTGGGGTCACATCGCAAGGAATCCCCTGGACGCCGCCGACCCGCCGCGCAAGAAGGGCGACGGCACGAAGGAGATGCGGACCTGGACCAAAACGCAGCTGAAGGCGTTCCTCGACTCAGTCGCAGACGACCGCCTCGCTGCCCTCTGGCACACGATCGCGATGACCGGCATGAGAAGAGGTGAAGCACTCGGCCTGCGCTGGAGCGACATCGACCTCGAGAACGCAAGGCTGGCCGTGCGCCGCGCCCTGATCCCCACCAACCGCGAGGTTGTCGTCAGTGAGCCGAAGACCGCCAAGGGACGCCGGGTGATCGCCCTCGACCCGGGCACGGTCGAGGTCTTGAAGGGTCAGGCGGCCCGCCAGCTTGACGAACAACGAGAGTGGGATGAAGCCTGGGTCGACTCGGCCTACGTCTTCACCGCCGAGAACGGTGAAGCCCTCGACCCCGAGAGCGTGACGCGCTACTTCCGTCAGGCGGTGGCGAAGTCGATGCTGCCGCCGATCCGCTTGCACGACCTCAGGCACACGCACGCCACTTTGGCGCTACAAGCCGGCATCCATCCCAAAGTCGTCTCCGAGCGCCTCGGCCACGCGACGATCTCGATCACGCTCGACACCTACTCGCACGCGATCCCGGCGATGCAGGAGGAGGCGGCGGCGCTGATCGCGGGGCTGGTGTTTGCGGGGAAGTAGGCGGCGGGCGCCGCGCCTGATTGGGAGCGTCAGCCGCTGCTGCTGAGTGACAGCAAAGAGCGGCGTTCAGCTGTTGCGACTCCGAGGTCGACCGCGCGGACGCTGCGCACCCGGTGGCCGTGCCTTATCCCACCCCGCGGGGTGGCCGTGGCCGCGCTGGCGCAGGTGAGCAAACAGGTCGCCGCGACGCGCGAAGGCCTCCCGGCAGGTGCCGCAGCGAAACGTGATCGGGGTGCCGAGGTGCGCGGCGCCGCACTCATCGTGAAGCAGACACATGTGGTTGTCGAGGTCCCGCTGCGACTTGAGAACTCCGCTGCAGATCTCGCAGTCGAAAGTTTTGGGAGAGGTCAGTGTGGACACGTGGCATCGTCCTCTCGACGCCTGGCCGCGTCCGCCGTCGGGTCTGCTCTCGCCGACCCACGACTCCACGGCCGTTTGACTGAGCAACTGTCTATTCCCCTAAATGGGCATGGGGGCACCTGCCAAAAGCCACTCAGGCGAGGCTCCCAGCGCCAACATCGGCGGAGTCGCGACGACCTGCGCTTGTCGGCGCACCTCGCCGGTGCGTAGTATCGTCGCAACAGTTCCAGCGTCGGAGGTGAGGTGCGACCGTGAACAAGCAGAGAGTCTCATGGGGCGCGTCCGGGAAAGGTCCGTCGTTCGCGGCCATCGGCACGC
>PKYG01000103.1 GCA_003132585.1 Actinomycetota bacterium | reverse complement strand
CCGTTCATGCCTTGCCCTTCTCGACCGGGACGGCGGTCAGCGCGCCCCGCTTGCACACGTCGACACAGAGCGCGCAGCCGGTGCACGCGTCGGTCATCGCGACCGCCTCATCACCGGGAGCAAGCGCCGGGCAGCCGATCGCGAAGCAGAGCCCGCAGAGATTGCATCGCTGCGGATCGACGACGATGTCGGCGGCTTTGCCAGGAACCGTGAGCGCGCACGGGCCGAGGGCGACGAGCACACCCAGGCCGGGCGCGTCGATCTCGCGTTTGATCGCCGATCCGACCGCCTTCGCACTGGTCGCGTCCACGGTCTCGCAGCGCACGCCGATGCCGTCGCAGAGCCGCTCGATATCGACCTCGGGCCCCTGACTACGGTCGGCATGCAGGCCGCTGCCGGGGTGCCCCTGGTGACCGGTCATCGCTGTCGTGCGGTTGTCGAGCACGATCACGAGTCCCTGGCTCTCGTTGTAGCGCGCATCGATCAGCGGCGTGACGCCCGAATGGAAGAACGTCGAGTCGCCGAGCACCGCGACCGCCGCCTTGCGACCGAGCGCCTTGTTCATGCCGCTCATCATGCCGATGCTGGCGCCCATGCAGAGACAGCTGTCGAGCGCCAGCAGCGGCGGCAACGCGCCGAGGGTGTAGCAGCCGATGTCGCCGAGCGGCACGAGCTTGTGCTTGCGCAACTTGGCGAAGACGACCCGATGCGGACAGCCGGGGCAGAGCACCGGCGGGCGCACGGGGAGGTCGGCGGCAGGCGGCGGCGAGCTGATGCGCGGCTCCGGCGCGAAGACCGGGCGCCGCCGCCGCGGCGGCCGCCGCTTGAGGTACGGCTCGAGGGCGGCGAAGATCATATCCTGATCGAGTTCGCCGTCGGCCGGGATCGCCTCTTTGCCGATCACCGGCAGGCCGAGGGCGCGGACTTGCTCCTCGATGAACGGGTCGAGCTCTTCGACAACGGCGACACGGGCGACCGATCGATAGAGCTTGGCGACCTTCTCGACAGGCAGCGGGTTGCTCATGCCGAGCTTGAGGAACCAGGCCTTCGGGAAGGCCTCGCGGGCATAGGCGTAGACAACGCCGGAGGCAATGACGCCGAAGTCGGCCATGCCCGCTTCGAGGACGTTGATCGGCGTCTCTTCGGAGCGCGCGAGCAACCGCCGCTGCTTGTGCAGCAGCAGGCGGTTCCGCTCGCGCGCGTACTGCGGCACCATCACGTACTTGTCGATCGCCCGCGTGTAGTCGGGCGTCGGCGGCGTGATCGGCACGCGCGGCAGCACGCGGCCGCGGCCGTGCGAGAGCCGCGTCGTCGAGCGCAAGAGCACGGGCGTGTCGAACTCCTCGGAGAGAGCGAACGCCTCGGCGACGAAATCGTAGGCCTCCTGGCTGTCGGAGGGTTCGAGCATCGGCACCTTGGCGAAGCGCGCGTAGCGGCGGTTGTCCTGCTCGTTCTGCGACGAGTGCATGCCGGGATCGTCGGCGGAGACGACCACGAGCCCGGCGTTGACGCCGGTGAGCGCCAGCGTCATGAACGGATCGGCGGCGACGTTGAGACCGACGTGCTTCATCGTCACGAGCGCGCGAACACCGGCGAGCGAGGCGCCGACCGCCGTCTCGAGGGCGACCTTTTCGTTGATGCACCATTCGGTGGCGACCCCGTCGAGTTGCGCCGCCGCCTCGATGATCTCGGTCGACGGCGTGCCCGGATACCCGCACGCGAATCTGACCCCGGCGCGCTGAGCGCCGCGGGCGAACGCTTCGTTACCAGACAGAAAGAGGACACGTTCCACGAAGTGCCCATTATAGCCTTCACGCGAGCCAAACCGAATCGCTCCGACGCGGAAGGAATCCGAGCCTGCCTCACGAATAGCCGGGTATGGTGCGCGCTGCGCAACGGTGGAGCCTACCCACAGAGGCGCCCCGCACGTGAGCAGGCCGCCTCGCAGACGACGTTCGCCCGAACTCCTGCGAGGCCGCTTTCGGACCCTCTTTTTCTTTGTTCTCGCCGGTCTCTGCATGGCGTCGAGCCAGCGTCTGAGCATGCTTCCCGCGCTCGCCGGAGCGCTCGCCGGCCTGCAGTCGACGAAGACGGCACGCACGCACGGGCGTTCCCTGGCGCACACCTACGCGGTCTGCGACTGGCTGCTGCTCGGGGTCGCGCTGACGGTCGCCGGTGGCGGCTGGCTCGATCTCATGATCCCGGTGCTGGTCGCCGGTCAGCTCTCCGTCTCACCGCGCGCCGATTGGCCGTTCCTGCTGGCGCCCACGCTCTTGTTCCTGATCATCGTCGCGATCGCCGACCCGACACTCGGCGGCGATCGCACCGCCGGCCTCGTCAGATTCTTCGTGCTCGTGGCCGGCGGCGCCGTCGCCGCCCACGAGCTCAAGCGACCGCATCAGCGGCGAGTCAAGATCGCCACGGTCGATCCGTGCACCGGGTTCTACACACAGAGTCGCCTGCACGCGATGCTCGCCGAAGGCATGCACGCAGCGAGCATCCGGCACGACCCCCTGAGCGTCGTCTGCCTGCGTCTCGACCACTTCAAGGACACCCAGGCGTTTCTCGGAGCGCAGGGCAGTGAGGCGCTGGTCAGCGCGGTAGCGCATCGCGTCAAGCGCCATCTGCAGCCCGACGACACGGCGTTCCGCGTGTGTGCCGACACCTTCGTCGTGACGCTTCCGGGGCGCACGCTCAAGGAAGCGCGTCAGGAGGCGGCGGCGATCTGCCACGATGTCGCCGCCAGCCTCATCGATCGCCGCCGCCAGACCATCACCGCCGGGACCGCCTCGTTCCCCACGGTGCGCTCGCTCCAGGAGCTGCTCCAGGAGGCCAGCGACGGCGTGCGCACAGCGCAAGCGCCGCTCCCCGCCGTCGCCTCGCAGTAGTCCCCGGCGCGGCCCGCGCGCAACTTGCAAAGAGCGAGCCAACGACTCTAGTATCCATCTGTGGAGATTGATGCCACCACAGAGCGGGTTGCGGAGGGGTTCGCCGTCACCGTCCACGTGCGGCTCACCCCCCGCGAGACGAACCGCCTGTTCCTCAGCGGCGACACGCTGATCCTGCTTCCCACGGACGGCATCGTCGAAGCCGCCGAGGCCGCACCCATCCCCCGCACAAGCATCTTCCTCAGCGAGATCGCCGGCGCCAAGGACGGGCTCCGGCGCAGCTTCGCCGACCAACCCAACGCCGAGCGCTTCGCCACCGACGTGCGCACCCAACTCGAGAAGGCCCTGGAGGAACTGTGAGCGAACCGGACGATGCACTCGTCGCAAGACTGGCACCCTATCGCGCCAACCCCGGCGTGAAGGCGGCCCTGCTCATCTCGCACGACGGCTTCCTCGTCGCCGCCGATGCCGAGACCGGCATCAACGCCGAGGCTGTGGCCGCCCAGGTGGCCGGCATCATCGATGTCGGCCGGCGGCTGGCCGCAGAGCTCGGCGAGCCCGCAACACGCTACATCTCGATGGAGCTCGAGACTCTGAATGTCGTCCTCGCCCCGTTCGGCGACGAGCTCATGCTCGCGCTGATCGGCGACCCGACGACGATAGCCCTCACGTACGCCCTGCGGGACGCATCACGGTGACGACCGGCGCCCGCTCGCTCTCGGACGACCCCTTATGAAAGAAGGTGGCACAAATGGAAGACGCGAGCGAAAAACTGGACCAGCTTGCGCGGAGCGAAAAGCAGTGCACGAAGTGCGAAGAGATCGTCGCCTGCAGGCTCCGCGCGGTTTGCGGCGCGGGTCATCCCCACGCCGCAGTCATGTTCGTTTCGCTCTGTCCCTCCCCGGAGGATGAGGCAGCCGACAAGCCGGCCGGCTCGGCGCTCCTCGAAGACCTCGCCGCATACCTTCCAAGCCTGGGCAACGGCGCCCGGGACCACAGCTTCATGACGACCATCCTCAAGTGCGTGCCCCGCAGCGGCGACCGCGTGCGCTCGCCACGCGACGACGAAAAGGAGAACTGCTTCGCCTTCCTTTCGACCGAGATCTCGATCACGACCCCGCACTATCTGGTGCCGGTAGGGGAGCAGGCAGCGCGGTATCTCGTCGGCAAGCTCTTCCACGGGCGTGGTCCGGATGCCTACGACCCCCTGGCGCTGCGCGTCTACGACAGCCCGACCCTCAGGGTCGTGCCGATCGCCTCACCCGACGAGATCGCCGGCTTCGACGCCAAGACGAAGAAGGAGTACACCGAGCGCCTGCATACGCTGGCCGCTCTGATGGGACTCTGAACGCTCGGTCTCAGCGCGCCGCAAGCGTGCCCGCGGCGCGCGCGATGATCTGCGCAAGCCGCTCCTCGGCACCGTCCGGGAGCGGCTTCGCTTTGTGCGTCGCGAGAATCGCCTCGACCTTGACGACGGCGCGCTCGACTTCGCTGCGCCCCTGCGCGCGCCACGTTTCGTAGCTCTCGCGCAGCAACAACTCCGGCTGGTGATGTTCGCCGTCGCGAAGGAAGCGGCGCGTCGCTTTCTGCCTGAGGTAGTGGCCGCCGGGCCCGACCGCGGCGACGACGTCCGTCATGAGATGAGCGGGGTCGACGGCGACGCCGCCCGACAGCCGTTCGAGCTGGCGAACGACCTCGGCGTCGAGCACGATCTTCGGCAGCGACAGCATCTGGGCTCCGTCGAACATGCCGAGGCCGACAAGCAGGTCCGGGCCGGTCAGCCACGCGCTCAGGGCCGACATGCCGTCGTCGAGGCCGGCCATCAGCGAGAAGTCGTTGGCGTCGGCGGTAAAGCCGGC
Source organism: Actinomycetota bacterium (assembly GCA_003132585.1). Lineage (GTDB taxonomy): Bacteria > Actinomycetota > Thermoleophilia > UBA2241 > UBA2241 > PALSA-647. The sequence goes on along the minus strand of PKYG01000103.1, from coordinate 1,842 downwards.
GGTCATCACCGGCAGATCGTACAAGCGCGCCAGACCGGCCAGCAGCTGGCCGAAGAGCATCGCCTCCGGACCGGCGGCGGCGAAGATGCCGGCGCGCATGTCGAGGATCCCGGTGTCGGCGACGTAGATGATCGGCGTGCCCGGCTCGATCAGCTGCAAGAGCACGATCGAGCTGAGGATCTCAGCGTTGGCCTGGGCGACCGCGCCTGCCAGGGTGACCGGCGCGGTCGCCCCCGCCAGCCCCATGCTGTAGACCGACATCGGCACACGCTCGCGTGCCAGGGCGATCGCCGCTTCGAGCATCTCGCGCTCATGCTGGAGCGGGGCGACCGGGCAGTACACGATCGAGAAGATCGGCCGACGCGGATCCCAGCGGCCGCCGTCGGAGGCCGCCGCGAGCATCTCCATGATGTACGGCACCTCTTCGGGCCGTTGCACCTCGCCCTGGATGTGCTTGCCAGTGTTGCGCAGCACGATCGCCAGCTCCTCGAGCACCTCGATCGCCGGAGACGTGTCGCCGGCGCTGACGACGTTCCACATGACGCCGATCTCGGGCAGGAAGTCGGCGATCAGCGTCGCTTCGGCAAGATCGCGGCTCGTCGACGCGCGCCGCTCGCCGCTGCGATGATCGAGCGTGTAGGCGCCGGTGCCGTCCAGCGTGACGAAGATCCGACTGCCATCGAGCAGCGCGTCTTGGGCCGGATCGCGGCCGGCGAGCAGCACCTCGCGCGGGGCCATCGCGACCGTCTTCTCGACGAGCGTCGCCGGCAGTCTGACGACCATCGTCGCCGTGTCCACAGCGGCGCCGGCGCGTTCCAGCACGGCCAGCGCCGCCGCGCTCGGGAAGCGCACGCCCGTCTCGGCGAGGATCGCCAGCGTGGCGCTGTGGATCGCGGCGAGTTCGGACCGCGGGGTCGGCTGCAAACGCGGGATCACTTTTCTGCTCCCCGTGCCTCGGCGGCGCTCAGGGGACGATCACGCGCAGCGCCCTGGGCGCGATACGGCAATCGATCGGCAGGTGGCCGGCGACTTCGCCGTCGGTCTGCACGAGCACCTCGCTCTCGCCGTCGGCGACGGCGATGCAGGCCGTCTCGGTGCGGAAGTACTCGACCGCGGGGTGCTTGACATGCGAATTTGTCAGCGCCGCGAGCCAGTACCACGCGGTCGTCAGGAACGAGCGGTCCTTGAGCACGCACACATCGAGCAGACCGTCGCGCATGTCGGCGAGCGGGGTGATGCCGAAGGCGCCGCCGTAGTTCGACGAGTTGCCGATCACGATGAAGTACCCCTCGACGCGACGATCGGGCGTCTCCACGATCAGCAGGGGCTCCTCCTTTGTCAGCAGGGTCGCCACTCCCTGCACGAAGAAGGCCGCCTCCTTGAGCGTGCGCTTGAGTATGGGATTCATGCCGGCGACCACGGCGGCATCCATGCCGATGCCGGCCATCAGTGCGAAGTAGCGCTCACCGGCGAGGCCGAGGTCGATCCACGAGACTGTGCCCTCGGAAAGCAGCCGGCAGGCGTCGGGCGGGTCGAGGGGGATGCCCAACTCGAGCGCCAGCACGTTGACGGTGCCGGTGGGGATGATCGCCAGCGGCACCTCGCTGCCGGCGACGCCGTTGACCGCCTCGTTGACGGTGCCGTCGCCGCCGATCGCGACGACGACGTCGAAGCCGCCGGCGACGGCCTCCCGGGCGAGTCGCGTGGCGTCGCCCGGATTCTCGGTCGGCAGCTCGACGACGTCGAGCCCCATATCGCGCATCGACGCGATCATCAGCGGCAGATCGCGCTTGTACCCGCCCGCACCCGACGACGGGTTCATGATGACTGCGGCTCTTCTCA
>PKYG01000097.1 GCA_003132585.1 Actinomycetota bacterium | reverse complement strand
GGGTAGAACGGCGTGGTCTCGCGCTGCGGCACCTCCTGGGCCAGGCCGAACATCTCGGACGTCGACGCCTGGTAGAAGCGCGACGTGTGCTCGAGGCCGCAGATGCGCATCGCCTCGAGCAGCCGCAGTGTGCCCAGCGCGTCGGCGTTGGCCGTGTACTCGGCCGTCTCGAAGCTCACCAGCACGTGAGACTGTGCCGCGAGGTTATAGATCTCGTCGGGCTGCGTCTCCTGCACGATGCGGATCAGGTTGGTGGCGTCGGTCATGTCTCCGTAGTGCATGAAGAAGCGCACGCCCGTGTTGTGCGGATCGGAGTAGAGATGGTCGACCCGGTGCGTGTTGAAGAGGCTGGCGCGACGCTTGATGCCGTGCACTATGTAGCCTTTCTCGAGCAGCAGCTCCGCCAGATATGCCCCGTCCTGGCCGGTGATGCCGGTGATCAGTGCGGTCTTTGCCATCGCGCCCTCCTCAAGCTCGCGCGCAGTACCACTCGTAGGTGCTACGGATGCCCTCTTCGAGCCCGATCGTCGGCGTCCAGCCCAGCGCCGTGATGCGGCTCACGTCGAGCAGTTTCTGTGGCGCGCCGTCGGGCCGGCTGGCGTCCCATTCGACCGGGCCGGTGTGGCCGACGACGCGCTGGACGATGGCGGCCAGGTCGCGGATGGTCTGGTCGCGACTTGTGCCGACGTTGACCAGCGCGTCGGGCACGTCGCCGGCATGCACGCCCTCGAGCAGGAAGACGATCGCCGCGGCGAGGTCGTCGACGTGCAGCAGCTCGCGCCGCGGCGTGCCGCTCCCCCACAGGACGACCGCCGACTGCGGCGCGCGCTCGCGCCCCTCTTCGTCCGGCAGGCCGAGCTTGGCCTCGTGGAACTTGCGGATCATCGCCGGGAGCACGTGGCTCGTCTTCAGATCGAAGTTGTCGCCGGGGCCGTAAAGGTTGGTCGGCATCAGCGACAGGTAGTCGGTGCCGTACTCACGGTTGAGACTGCGGCACAGCTCGATGCCGGCGATCTTGGCGATCGCATACGCGCGGTTCGTCTCCTCGAGCAGGCCGGTCAGGAGGAACTCCTCCTTGAGCGGCTGCGGCGCCAGTTTGGGATAGATGCAGGAGCTGCCGAGGAAGATCAGCCGCTTGACCTCGTGACGGAACGCCTCGCCGACGACGTTGAGCTCGATGCCGAGGTTGACGTCGATGAACTCGTAGGGCTGCTCCGAGTTGGCGAGGATGCCGCCGACCTTGGCGGCGGCGAGCACGACGACGTCGGGACGCTCCTCGGCGAAAAGAGCGCGCGTGGCGGCTTGATTGGTCAGATCGACATCGGCGATGTCGCGGCAGACGAGATTCTCGTAGCCACGCGCGTGCAGGGCGCGCACGACGGCGCTGCCGACAAGGCCGGTGTGACCGGCGACGAGGATGCGGGTGAGGCTCGACATCGCCGCGATTGTACCAGAGCGTCACCCGCGCCGGAGGGATATGACAGGCAGCGCGATGGGCGCTCGCGCCGCTGCGTGTCGCCAGCGCAGTAAACGCCATTTGGGCCAACGCTTCGCGGTTTTCTTGTCGCGCGCAGGTAGCGTGCATATAATGTTGGGACCCCTTAGCGCGGGCTGAGGGGCCTCTCTCGGCGGAAAGAAGCGGGAACAGTGTCTGTCCGCGAAGTAGTTCTCGATCGCGATGTCCGATCGCCCTACCGCGTGTCGGTCGACGCGATCCTCCACCAGTTCGTCCTGGGCCGCACGCTGAGCATTCTCGCGTTGGTCCTCTTCGACGTCGCCGCCGTCTTTGTCGCCGCCTATGCCGCCGACCCTCTTTGGAACCGCATCCCGCGCCTGCACGTCACGCCGCCGTCGATGCCGGCGGTGCTGATGGCCGCGGTGCTCACCGTGGCAGTCGCCGGCGGGCTCGGGCTCTACGGCCTGCGTGGGACTCGCCGCAACCGGCTGCGCGTTATGCACGCGGCGTTCTGGGTGCTCTTCATCCTCGCCCTGCTCCTTGGCGTCTTCGCAACGCACGTGACGAGCGGCTCGCTGCTGCTTATGTGGCTGCTCGCCGTGATCGTCTTCCTGAGTCTCCGGCGAGCCTATGACCTGATGCTCGACGCGTTCCTCGGACCAGGCCTCGACGTTCGCCGTGTGGTCCTCGTCGGCTCGGCCGTGGAGTGCGAGCGCGTGCGCGAGATGCTGCCGGCGGCAACGCCCGGCATGCGCTACAAGCTGCTCGGCGTGCTCAGCGACACGCCGCTGCCGCGGCGCTGGCAGGAGCTCACCGGCCTGCCGTCGCTGGGAGCGCTCGAGCGTTTTGACGACATCCTCGAACAACACATGCCGGACGAGGTCGTGCTCGCCGACACGGACCTCGTGCGCGAGTACCTGGAGGGGATCATCTTCAGTTGCCAGCGGCGCCATGTGACGCTCAAAGTGGCGCCGCCCAGCGACCTCGCGCCGGAGCGCGTCGCCTTCCTCCCCGGTTTCTCCTCGCCGCTGTTCGCGGTGAGCGGACCACCGAGTCGCGCCAGCCAGTTCGTCGCCAAGCGCGCGATGGACCTGCTCTTCGCGTCGCTGATGGTCGTCGTCGCAGCACCGCTTCTGCTCGCCGTCGCTCTCGTCGTCAAGCTCACCTCTCCGGGTCCGGTGATCTATGCAAGCGAGCGCGTCGGCCTCGGGCAGCGCCTCTTCAAGTGCTACAAGTTCCGCACCATGCACGCCAACGCCGACGTCCGGCAGGCCGAGCTCGAGGAGCTCAACGAGGCGACGGGAGCGATCTTCAAGATGACCGGCGATCCGCGGATCACACGCGCCGGTCGTACGCTGCGGCGCTTCAGTCTCGACGAGCTACCACAGCTCTTCAACGTGCTCAAGGGCGACATGAGCATCGTGGGGCCGCGACCGCTGTCGCTGCGCGACAACCGCCTGATGGAGGACTGGTGCAAGCGCCGTCACGTGGTACTGCCCGGTCTCACCGGCCTGTGGCAGATCAGCGGGCGCAGCAACCTCGGCTTCGACGACATGGTGACGCTCGACTTCCACTACATCGACACGTGGTCGCTGGGCACCGATATCGCGATCTTCTTCAAGACGCTGGGGACCGTTTTCTCGAGCCGCGGCGCGTACTGACGAAAGCAACAGCGTGACAACTTCGGTCGTGACCGGCAGCAAGAGCGAGATCGGCTACGACTCGACCGGCGCCTTCTCCCGCTTCTCGCCGAAGCGCGACTTGACCTGCTTGCCGCCGTCCTGGCCGTACGTGTAGTAGTAGTAGTGCCGGCGGTAGTAGGCCGAGTTCTGAGAGTGACGGATGACGACGAGCCCCAGCTTGCGGCAGGGCACCTGGCCGAGCCGGCGTACCGCCTCCTCCAACATCGGACGGCGCATGAGCTTCATGTCGACGAGGTAGACCATGCCGTCGACCTTGCTCGCCAACTCCGCCGTGTCGCCCACGGCGAGCATCGCCGGCGAGTCGACGATGACAAGGTCGGCCTCCCGCTCGAGCTGCTTGACGATCGCCGCGAAGCGCTTGGAGGCGACGACCTCGCCGGGGTTCGGCGGCAGCGGGCCGCTGGACAGCACGTACAGCTTCGGGACGTTCGCCGAGCCGCCGTCGGCGAGCGACGCGGCGGCGGCCGGTCCGTTGTCGTTGCCCGGCCGCAGCCACACGGCTTGCAGGGCGTCGGTGAGCTTGGTCCTGCCCGAGGCCACGGTGGAGACGCCAGTCTCGTTGCTGAGACCGAAGTAGGCGTGCACGCGTGGCCGACGCAGGTCGCCGTCGACGACGACGATGCGCTTGCCGGCAAGCGCCAGCGAGACGCCGAGGTTGCAGGCGGTGACGGACTTGCCCTCGCCCTGCACCGAGCTGGTCACGAGCACCGACGAAAGATCGCCGTCGACCTGCGTGAAGTCGAGGTTGCTGCGCAGCATGCGAAACGCCTCCGCCGCCGCGCTGGTCGGCGCGCTGATCGTGAGCAGCACGCCGTGCTCGAGCGCCTTCTTGGCGATGCGCGGGATGCGCCCGAGGATCGGCTGGCGCATGATGCCGAGGAGCCGATCCTCGGTGCGGATGCTCGTGTCGAGCTGCTCGAGCAGGAAGGCGAGGCCGATGGCGGCGAAGAGGCCCACGGCCAGGCCGAGGATGGCGCTGCGCAGCGGTTTCGGTGCGTACGGCGCCGCAGGCAGCGAGGCGGGCACGACGAAGCTGAAGTTGCCCGTGACCGTTGCCTTGCGGATCTCCAGGTCCTGGACGCGCTGGACGAGGATGAGGTACTCGGTGCTTTGTTGGGCGACGGCCGTCTTGAACTCGGCCATGCGCGTCTTCAACGCATCGAGCGCGCTGCCGATCTGCGCTCTCTCTATCTCCTTGCGCCACTCGATGAACGATTTCGCATAGGCGTTGGCGGCGATCTCGGCTGTCGCGGGGGCGCTGCTGGTGCCGTTGATGTCGACGACCGTGTTCGTGCCCGTGTTCACGGTGGTGCTGTCACTCTGCACCACGGCCGTGACGCTGAATGCGGCGGGCGCAGGCTCCTGCGTGCGCACCAAGGCGGCACCGCGCTGCTGCATGTCTGGGCTGCTGATGACGGTGGCGACGCTCGCCAGATCGGCTGCCCGCGCATTCGGATCGACATAGGATTGCCCGGTCAGCGGATCGGCCACATTGAGCGAGGCCGTGTACATGATCTTGGCGGTCGCCGCGTACATCTTCGTCTGTCGCGAGGAGAAGAAGAACGCCGCGCCGGTGGCGACCGCGACGATGAGGAGAATCAGCCACAGTCGCCGCACGATCACCTGAGCGTAGTCGCGTAGTGTCATGCCCTGCGGCTCACCGTTGAGGCCGTTCACCTCAGTCAAGCTGATCTCCGGGGGATCGAGGGATGAAGCATCATCATCCTATCAGTAGCAGCATGCCGTCACACGCCCGCGTACGGGGGCCAGTCGAAGGGCCTGGCGACAAGGCCTGGACCGCAGGTGAGGTCGCCGACGTACTTGACCACCCGGGCCGGGTTGCCGACGACGACGGCCCCCGGCGGGACATCGTCGACAACGACCGAGCCGGCCCCCACGAGAGCGTTCTCGCCGACGACCACACCCGGCAGGATGGTGACATTGGCACCGATGCGGGCCAGACGGCGCACCACCGGGCCACCCTTGCAGTCTTTGTAGCGCGGACAGTTCATGGGGTGAGGGTCGTCGGTGAAGACGACGTGGGGACCTACGAACACGTCGTCTTCGATCGTCACCATCTCGAGGAAGCAGCCGGAGTGGATGCGCACCCGGCTGCCTATTCTGTTTCCGAACTCCAGAACGGCATTGGCGCCGATAGAGACGTCGTCGGCGACGACGTTGTCTTCGCGGATGCTGGCGCCCTGGCCGGTCTGCAGGCGATCGCCGAAGGTGCTGCCGGCATAGATCGTGGTGAAGGGCCGAACGACGGCGTTGGCGCCGATGACGAGCGGCAGCTCTCCGTCGGCCGCCCCGCGTGGCGCCTTGCCGAGGATGCAGGGTGCCTGCAGGTCGGCGCCCGGTCCGATGACCACGCCCGGCGCCACCTGTACCCCGTCGTATACGGCGGGCTCAGGCAAGGACGCTCGGTCCGAGCTCGACGGTCTTGCGGACGCCTTCGCGCAAGGAGGCATCGGCGGCCTCCAAGACGGCGACCACGCGCAGGCCCATCTCACCGTTGGTGATCGGGTTGTGCCCATTGCCGATGCAGTCCAGGAAGTGCTCGGCCTCTAGCCGTAGCGGCTCCGCGTTGCCGATCTTCGGGCTGATGATGTCGCCGGTGCGGTAGACCATCTGGAACTCGGCGAACGACTCCGGTTCCTTGAACTCAGCGCCGTGGTCGAACACCTTGACTTTCTCCACCGGCTCCGTGTCGTCGTAGACGAGCATCTTGCGGTCCCCGACCACCACGGTGCGCCGCAGCTTGACGGGAGAGAGCCAGGAGACAGTGACCTGAGCCACCACGCCGGAGGGGTACTGCAGGTTGACAAAGGCGACGTCCGGAATGCCGTTACGCATGCAGTCGCGACCGATGGAGTCGACGACGCAGGGCATCTCCTCCAGCCAGTAGTCGAGGATGGACAGGTCGTGAGCGGCGAGGTCCCAGATGACGCTGGCGTCTTTCTGGTGCAGACCGAGGTTGACGCGCTGCATGGTCACAAAACGCACCTCGCCGAGCTCGCCCGCATCGATGAGCTCCTTGACCTTGCGCACCGGCGGGCTGTAGATGAAGGTGTGGCCCACCATGAGCGTGAGCTTCCGCTCGGCGGCGAGCACCGTGAGATCGGCGCACTGCGTGGCCGACGTGGTGAGCGGCTTCTCTACGAACACGTGCTTGCCGGCAAGCAGGGCTGCCTTGCTGAGCTGATAGTGCGTACCGATGGGCGTGGCGATGAGCACGCCGTCTACCTCGGGGTCGCGGAGCACATCGTCGACCGAGGTGGTCGTCTGTACCGTCGGACAGAGGCTATGTGCTTTGTCGAGAACCGCCGGGAGCAGATCGCAGACCCACTTGAGGTTCACATCGGGGATGTCCATGTAGTTGCGTAATAGGTTGGGTCCCCAGTAGCCAGAGCCGATGAGCGCTAGCGTCTTCACTTGATCAAGGCTCACGACACGATCACGCTGCCCCGTGGCCATTGATGATCGCCGGCACCGTGCGCAGGCAGATGGCCAGGTCGAGCAGCGGCGATTGGTTGGTGGCATACAGCAGGTCCTGGAAGACCATCTCGTCGAAGGTGACGCGACTACGGCCGCCGACCTGCCACAGGCCGCTGAGGCCGGGCAGCGACTGCAGCCGCTGGCGGTGCCAGCCGGTGTAGGCGTCGACCTCGTAAGGAAGCGGCGGGCGCGGCCCCACCAGGCTCATGTCGCCGCGCAGCACGTTCCAGAGCTGTGGCAGCTCATCGAGCGAATAGCGGCGGAGGAAGCGGCCCACCCGTGTAACGTGATCGTCCTCGGTCATCTTGAGGACCCTGACGTGCTCCTCCGGGTCCCCCTGATCACACCCTTCCGTTTCACCGGCGATCAGCGCCTGCACGTACTCACGGTGGCGCTGCTGGTGGTCGCCGACCACCATGCTGCGGAACTTGACGAAGTGGAAGCTGCGGCCGCGCAGACCGATGCGCTCCTGGCGGTGGAAGAGCGGGCCGGGCGAGCTGAGCTCGATCGCCACCGCGATGGCGCCCATGGGCAGGGCGAAAGCGGCGAGACCCAGTGACGAGAGCAGGATGTCGAGCACGCGCTTGGCGCGGCGCTCGGCGCCGTTGGGCGCCCGACGGCGCACGCGCACCACCGGTGCCGCGAAGAGCTCGCCGAGCAGCGGCGTAGGTCGCAAGGGCCAGGCAAGCTCGGAGAGCATGTAGACCTCGCAGCAGCGGCGTGCGCGTACCTGCTGCACCACCGGCAGCACGCCCTGCAACGGCATGCCACCCACGTCGATGATGACGGCCTGCACGACGCGACCGTTAGCGGCCGCGCCGTCGAGGGCCGCCGTGACCGCGAGAGAGTACTCGCGAGCGCCGCCTGGGCAGACAATGGCCTTCCAGCGGCTGAAGCCGCAAAGATCGCTGAGGTGGCTCTTGAGCACTTCTGAGCGCGCCGACTGGCCGACCACCAACACTATCGGCTTCTGCTCGGCGACCTTGCGCCGGTACGCGCGGGCATGGATCGACAGGCGCAGCAAGGCACTGAACAGCGCGAACAGGCCGAAGGTGGCGAGCAGCAGGAAGCGCGACTGGTTTATGTGGGGCGACTTAACGAAGTACACCGTGACCGCGGAGACGATGAGCGCGCTGGCCCAGCCCTTGACGAGCGTGCGGAGCAGCAGCGGCCGGTACACGTAGACCTCGGCCGTGTACAGGCCGAAGGCGGCGAAGGAGACCGCGGTGGCCACGAGCATGACGCAGAGCGACCAGTCGGTGACGTAGGTGCCCTGCGAGAGGTACTGCCCGGAAGGCATGCCGTCGCGGATAGCGAGGGCGATGAAGTAGGCGGCAGCGAGCGCTGTGCCATCCAAGATGGCAGAACCGACGATGCGCGGCAGTCTCCTGATCACTCTTGGTCCCCTGTGCAGCAGTGTCCCCCGGCGCGTGTGTTGCCGCCTAGGCAAAGGAGATGCAGCATATCAGGTGCTGCGGATGGAGAATAGAGTATTGTCACAGGGCTAACGCCGTTTTGTACAAGCCTCAGTGCAGCGCCGCCGCCAATGCCGAGGCCACATGGTCCTGCTGCTCCTCCGTGATCTCCGGGAACATCGGCAGCGAGAGGATCTCGGCGGCCAGGCGCTCGGCCACGGGGAAGTCACCCGGACGGTAGCCAAGATGCGCGTAGGCGGGCTGCAGGTGCAGCGGCACGGGGTAGTGGATGCCGCTCTCCACGCCCGCCTCGACGAGGCGCTCGCGGACGGCGTCGCGGAAGGCGGCGGACCGACCGAGAAGGCGCACGACGTAGAGGTGAAAAACAGGAGTAGCATCGTCGCTTCTGCCAATCGGCCGTACCCCCGCGATTGCTTGAAGTGTTCGTGCGTAGCGTTCGGCGGCCGCTCGCCGCGCCTCGTTCCAGCCGGCCAGACGAGCTAGCTTCACGCTCAACAACGCCGCCTGCAGGTTGTGCAACCGGTCGCAGTAGCCGATCAGCGTGTGGGTGTATTTGTCGGCCTGGCCGTGGTTGCGCAGCAGGCGCAGGCGCTCGGCCAGCTCGGCGCTGTTGGTTGTGACCGCGCCGCCGTCGCCGAGCGCTCCCAGGTTCTTGCCCGGGTAGAAGCTGAAGGCGGCCGTGACGCCCATGCTGCCGCACGGCCGCCCCTTATAGGTCGCTCCATGCGCCTGGCAGGCGTCCTCCACCACCGCAAGCCCGTGGCGGTCGGCGACCTCCTGGATCGCATCCATGTCGCACGGCTGGCCGTAGAGGTGTACCGGTATGACGGCCGTGGCACTGCCCTCGTGCTCCGCAGCGGCCGCCTCCAGGGCGGCCGCGTCCATCAGCGCCGTCTCCTCCAGGCAGTCGACGAACACGGGCACGGCGCCGACGTGGCTCACGGCCTCGGCGGTGGCGATGAACGTGTTCGCTGGGACAAACACCTCGTCCCCCGGTCGCACATTCGCCCCGAGCAGCGCCAGCTTGACCGCGTCTGTACCCGAACTGACTCCAACGGCGCATTCGCAGCCACAGAACGCGGCGAAGGCGGCCTCAAACTCCTTGAGCTCCGGCCCCATCGTGTAGGCGGCGCGCGAGGTGACCGACTCGAACACCTCGTGGAACTCGTCGTGCAGGTCGCGCGCCTGCGCGCGAAGATCGACGAACGGCACAATCGTCACAGCGACGTACCCCCCTTGGTCGTAACGAACGAACGGATTAGTTGCTACCTACTTCCTCAGGGGCTCGCCCGGCTCCTGCGTCAACGCCAATGCAGGCCTGACGGTAGAGTGCTTCGTACTGGGTCGCGATGCCGCCCCAGTCGTAGCGGCCTCGCACCCACTCCCTGCCCCGCTCAATGAACGCTGCACGCGCCGCGTCATCCCACTCGAGAACCCCCTCGAATTGCCGGCACAGCGCGGCGGAGTCCCCGGCCGCGAACGTCGGGTATCCCTCGGGCAGGATCGACGTGTTCTCGGGGATGTCGCTGGCGATGCCGACGGTGCCCACGGCGAGCGCCTCGAGCAACATCATCGACATGGCCTCGACCGTCGACGGGAAGACGAACACGCGGCAGTGCTGCAGGAGGCCCATCAGCACCGCTTTCTCATCAAGGCGAGGCAGGAACGTGACCGGCAGGCCATTGGCCAGCTCTCGAAGCTGGGCTTCATACCCCGGCGCGTGATAAAGGTCGCCGACCACGAGCACCGCGGGAGGCGCGTGCATGAGGCGACACGCCCCGAGAAGCGTGTGGCACCCCTTCGTCCGGTCCACCCGCGCGGCAGCGAAGAGGACATAGCCCCGGCTCCTGAGGCCGTAGCGTTCGAGCAGATCGAGTGCTTCGGTACTCGCGCTGGGCTCGCTTGCATCCACGCCGTTGGGAATGTGCTCCACCGGCCGCCGGTAGCGCTCGGACAGCGATCGCGCCTGAGTCGCCGCGACGGCGGTCGCGATCGTCGCTTGCTTGACTGAGAAGCGCTCGTTGGCGCGGATGAGCCAGCGAGCGACAGCTCCCCACTTCTCGCGCTCGTAGGCAGGTCCATGGTTGGTCGTCACCACCGGGTAGCGAAGCCGCAGCAGCGGCACAATGAAACCGTTCTCAGACGCGTGGACGTGGACGAGGTCGTAGCGCTCCCGCGTCAGCGCGTGCAGCGCAGCGCGCAGCTGCAGGACCACGGGGCCCACGTGCTTGGCCGCGGGCGCAGGGATCGCGAGCACGCGCACGCCTCGGTGCATCCCGGTCGAACAGACGCGCGCACTCCCGTACACGGTGACCTGGTGCTCACGGGCGTGGCGCGTCGCAATGGCCTCGACAACACGTTCGGTCCCGCCCTTGGACGGGATGCCTTTGGACCCGATGTGGGCGATGCGCACGGCGTCAGTCCCCCAGGTCGACGGGCTTGCCGAGCGCCACACGCACCTTGTTGCGCGCCACCCACCATGCCACCGACGGCAAGTGATGCTTCATCGCCGGCACCGCCGTGCCCGTCATCCAGCAGCGGCGCTCGCAGCCCGCGACCTGCGCGCGCACCGCCTCTGCCCTCTCCCCCGTCCAGATCTGATCGAACGAGGAGTCGTGCAGGTTGCCCATGCTCAGGTCCCAGCCGTTGCACGGGTACACCTCGCCGAACGGGTCGAGAAAGAAGATGTCGGTCGCGGCCGTACATGCGAAGCGCCGCTCAGCCCCGCCAACATAGTCGACCAAACCGCGGTTCAGGTAGGCCCGGAACCACTCCTTGGGCTTGCGGGAACGCAGGAATGCTTCCATGAGCCCCCGTATGGCCGACTGGACTGCCGCCACGTCACGGATCTCGTTCTCGTTCGTGTGGAAGTAGTAGCTGTTGTGCGGCACGGCCTGAGCGAACTCCGCGCCCTCGGCTGAGACGAACTCGTAGAGGTTCAGGAGGTCGTGCGCGTTGTCGTCCTGAATGGTCACGGCAAAGCCGAGGTCCTCGACGCCGACGTCTCGCAACGCGTGGAACGAGCGGATCGCCCGTTCGAAGCCGTCGCGAATGCCGCGCACGCCGTCATTGGTCTCAGCCAGACCCTCGATGCTGATACGGATTGTGAGGTCGGGGTGGCGGCGAGCGATGGCCACAAGTCGGTCAGTGAAGTAGCCGTTGGTCGAGATCTCAAGCCGCTTAGCCTTGGGCGCCAGGATGTCGACGATCTCGGGGAGGTCCTGCCGGATCAGCGGCTCGCCACCGGTGATATTGACGCGTCCGAGACCGTCCGGGAGCTTCTGGAGCAGCTCGGGCTCGAACTCCTCGGTCGGCGTCGTCGGAAACTGCCACGTCTTACACATGCGGCAACGGGCGTTGCAGCGATATGTGGTGATGATGGCGGCGTCCATGCCCGGTACTTTACTTCACCGGCGACAACGCTGGTGGCTGTTGGCCACCGTGAGGCGCGGCCTCCAGCGCGTCATGGATCCTGAGGGCGGCTACGACCTTCGATTGGGAGTCTCCAGCGAACGGTAGATGCCCTCTATGCGCGAAACGAATCTGTCAGGGTCGTGGCGCAAGAGTACGCGAGACCGAGCACGCGCTGCCTGCTGCGCCGTGCGTGCCTTGTCATCGAGTGCTCTGCGGATGACGCAGCGCAGAGCTCCCACATCGCCCGCCGGGGCAAGCCAGCCCGCCTGGCCTCCTTCAAGGAGTTCAGGGAGGCCGCCAAGATCGCTGGCGACGATCGGCAGACCTGCGACCATTGCCTCCAGCACTACTCCGGGGCAGTTCTCGTACCAGATCGAAGGGACACAAAGCAGCTCGGCCGCAGACATGCGAGCAAGTACGCCGACCTTATCCACCCATCCTTCGAACACAACGTCGGCGCCTAGACGCAGCGCAAGTGCCTTGAGGCTCTCTGCCCCCGGCCCGTCGCCTACGATGCGCAGGGGTACCTCGGGCAGACCTGCTGCGGCACGGATCAGGCAGTCCACACCCTTCTCCGCCGAGAGGCGCCCGACGTAGAGCAGGCCGCCCGAATGACCTGCGGCCATCGGCATGGTCTCATCAAAGACCGCGTTCGGTACTACCTCGATTCTCTTTGCCGGCAGACCCATTCCAACAACTGTGCGCGCTAGGAATTGACTCGGCGCCACGTAGCAATCCACCGCGCCGAGTGTGCCGCGCGCCCGCGTCACGTATGACTCAACCACCGCCGCGACGCTGCGCGAGAGCTCACCCGACTTGCAGCGCCCTGCGACCCCGTGCCAGAAGTGACCGTTCGCACAACGCTCGCAGACCTCGGTGCCGCGCAGCAGCGAAGTAGCCGGACACACCGTCCGGTAATCGTGGAGGGTCCACACCACCGGGGTATGCGCGGACACACAGGCTTCGACCGCGCCTAGCGTCAGGTGATGCTGCACGCTGTGGAAGTGGACGACAGCGGGCTGGAAATCGCTTAGCAGGCGACTCATGCAACGGGCGCTCTCAGCCGTGTGGATGCTGCGCCATCCAGCCCGCAGCCGCTCTGCTTGCCTCAGATCGCCCCGATACTCGATGTATGGCACCCAGTACTCAGACCAAGCAGACGGCAGATTGAGCGGGTGTTGCATGGAGAACACGGCGACTTCATGACCGCGGCTCTCCAGCGCAGCGATGAGATCGAGGAAGTGGGCAGAATCGCCGCCGCGCCTGTAGTGGAAGCTGCTGGCTACGACGATGCGCACGGCGGGCCTTGGTCAGTAGGGCAGGGGTCAGTTGACGACGACAGCGCCCACGACCGCGCACGACGCCGCCGGGTGCGCTCGAGCTCATCGAGGTATGTCTCGACGTGTCGGCGCAGGAACTCCTCCTCGGTGAAGAGGGCATCGTACCGCGCTTTCCCGTTTGCGCCGAGGCGCTGGGCGCGGTCGCGATCGGTCAGGAGGACGAGCAGGGCCTCGGCGAGCGCTCTTGGGTCTACTTCGATGGCCTCCCCAATCGTGGGTCCCGCCACGACGGTGCCGCAGCGGCCATCCTCCACGACCTCAGGAAGGCCGCCGGCGCCCGAGCAGACCACGGGAATGCCGTATGCAAGTGCTTCTGCCGCCGACATGCCCATGCCCTCAGATCGAGACGGCATGGCAAGAACTGTGGCTTGGTTCAGCCAGCTCGCGATCTCTGTCTGGTGTCCGACAAAACGAACGCTGTCGCTGATCCCGAGATCCGCCGCGCGGCACTCGAGCGCGGTACGCTCTGGTCCATCGCCGACCACGATCAAGCGCGCACCCCCCACTTGAGCGACCACGACAGCCATCGCGTCCAGCAAGATATCGACTCCTTTCTCCCAAGAGAGCCTGCCCACACTGACCACCGTCGGCGGGGCATCTCGCCGCTCGGCTTCGCACTGCACCGCTGCATCCAGCCTTGTGCCCGCGGCTGCTCGCACGCCGTTGTAGATCACGGTCACGCGGGCGGGATCTACGCGATAGCGATCGACAAGATGCCCTGACACAACCTGCGACACGGCGATGTTCCTCGAGGCGGCATGAGCAACAACGGCTCGCGACAGCAAGTAGCGTTGCATGCTGGGTGTCGGCAGAACGCAGTGAGTCGTGTACAAACGCGCGCCAACGCCCACAATGGCGCCTGCGAGAATTCCTGCGCCTTGATCCTGTGTGCTGTGCACGATACGCACACGAT
The DNA here is from genome assembly GCA_003132585.1 of Actinomycetota bacterium. Classification (GTDB taxonomy): domain Bacteria; phylum Actinomycetota; class Thermoleophilia; order UBA2241; family UBA2241; genus PALSA-647. The sequence continues at coordinate 52,078 of PKYG01000097.1, read as the reverse complement.
GACGTCTGAGAAGCCGGACAAGACGCAGGAAGTTGGACGCGGACCGACAGCGCCCCTCGCGCAAGGTCATTGGCAGCAGAACAGTTGGCACGCCCGCTTCGCGAGCGAGTCGGAAGTAGTCGCTGCTTCCGTCGCCGGCAACTGAGACGAGTAGTGGGCGAAACTGGCGACGGTCGAGCCCCGAGATGAGCGAGAACAGTGCTTTCTCGGCTCCGCCCCCTCCCTGGCGCCGCCAGGTGTCAGTGACGTAGGCAATGGCGATCGGTGAGACCAAACTAGGATCCCCTTGCACCAAGAAGCGCGTTCCGAGTGAGCTTGGCCACCTGGCGGCCCGCGCGCCACGCGAGTCTGGGGTCGTCTCGGACTGCCCACACCAGCTGACCAATCGCGAAGCGGTAGCGCGTTCGCCCATCGATGCAGTACCACGCCCACAGGAAGCGCGAGTAGGCGACTCCCCGGCGCTGAAGATCTTGCGGCACCGGTTTCTCAGAGCGCATGTCGTCGATGAACGCCTCCACCGCTTTCAGGGTCAGACGTCCTCTCTCCCAAGCGTCGACCTGGCGCAACACCGACGTCTCCACAACCCGATAGCGCACAAGCGGCTCATCAACGAAAACCGATTGCTCGCAAGCTCTCCAGAGAACTTTCAAATGGACATAGAAGTCCGCTGCGACAGGCAAGCTTCGGTATGGGCGCGCCTCCAGGAATCTGCGGCGGTACATCACGGAAGACGTCACAAGCGGGTTCTGCCCTGTCATCGCTCGCAGGCAGGTTAGCCGCGAGTGTGGCGGAACCAAGACAGCTTCCAAGACGGAACCATCGGCCCGAATGGAGGAGCCGTTCGTGTAGCAGAGTCCTGCGTCAGGCTGACTTTCCATCGCCAGGACCTGGCACTCGAGCTTCTCTTGAGCCCAGACATCGTCGGCATCGACGATAGCGACGTACTCTCCGGTGGCGATCTCAAATCCACGATTCCTCGCGGCGCCTTCGCCAGCGTTCGGCTGGCGAAGGCTAACGATTCGTGAGGCGTATTCCGCAATGATGTCAGGCGTCGCGTCATCCGAGCCGTCGTCCACAACGATGTACTCGAAGTCGGAGTACGTTTGCGCCAGGACGCTCTCGATGGTCTCAGCCAGGTACTCTGCCGCATTGTACGCGGCAGTGATCACGGTGACGCGAGGCATCGCCCTGGGTCACTCCTTTCGATCTTGATCAAGTAGGCTCTCATGGAGCTACCTGTCGCGCACTGCCTGAAGGAGAAAACCGCGAGTGGCCAGGAGGTCGTCGGCAAAAGCCGGTAGCCGCCGCCTCCATTCCGGGCTCAGCAGCTCTGCGCCTTCAGGCATGTAGCCCTCTTGTCCCTTGAGCGAGTAGACCCGGTCGATGCCCGCAACGTCAAGGACGGTGAAGCACCGGTCGAACGCTTCCCTGATCTCGTTTGGCCGCATTCGATTCAGGTAACAGGAGGGTGGGGAATCCCCGGTGATGTGGCCCCAGGGAGAACGTGCGACTTCGGTCTCTGTGCGATGCCCGCCGGACGGGCTGAAGAAGTTGTGCCACACCATGTCGACGACACCGCCAGGCCTCAGCACTCTCGCTGCCTCGCCAACGAATGAGCCCATATCGTGCACATGCTCAAGGACTGCATTTGAGCACACTGCATCGAAAGACTCATCGGGGAACGGCAACCTCTGCCCGTCATAGGTGTGAATCGACAAGGCGGCGTGGTCGATAGTCGTTTGAGCCAACGCCGAGAGCGTCGCAAAGAAGCGCCCGTAGCCGCTGTACAGCGGTCCTGCATGATAGATGGCGCGCAAGAGTCCCTTCTCTCGAAGCCGAGCCCGGAGCGTCGCGACGCGACCGTCCCGGTAGAAGACTCTCTCGATATCCACGCCGCACGCATCGAGCCCGTTGGCATGGAAGAGGGCAACGTTCGGATACGAATAGCCGCACCCCAGCTCAAGGATGCGCGCGTCGCTGAGTGACCGCCCGTGCACGAGCTCCTCGAGGCGCCCCACCAGCTTCAGATACACATCGCGATAGTCGTGGATCGCATCCTCGACGCACCACTGGGTCGACAGGGCCGACATGACCCTGGCAACTCCGCCGCCAGCCCGGACGGTCGGCGCACGTCGATTCCTGCCTTGCGACCCCTGCAACATGTCAGACCAGCCCGATCTTCTCGAACAGCTGCTCAAACCGATGTCGATAGGTGTGGCAGGCGAGCGCTCTCTTGCGACCGGCCGCTCGGATCTTGTCGCCTGCCTCCGGGTGCTCCGCATAGAACCGGGCCTTCTCGAGCAGCTCGTGGCGGTTGCGCCACACGAGAACTTCCTTGTCAGGTTCGAACATCTCCGCGAGTTCATCGGAGTAGTTCGTCAGGTACAGTGCGCCGCTCATGGGACCTTCGAACTCGCGGAGGTGAAGATGCTGCAGGACCGGTCCGCTCGGATCGTGATGATCGAAGACCTCAAGAAAGCCTAGGGACACGTTGCTCCTGCTGTAGAGGCGTATCACCTCATCATCAGACACGGGCTGGTGGACGTTGCCGGGATGCGCAGCGGCGAGCCTGCGCATCATGTCCATCCGCGCGGCTCGAGCAGTAAGCGTCGCTTGGGTAGCCAGCGACGGGGCAAACAGCGCAGCGCCCATGGTGAGGTCGCGATGCAGTCTGCGCTTGGCGCGGGCGATGCGGCCGGACAACATCCAGCCGGGCCCGTAAAGGTGAAGGTCCACGCCGTTCTCGAGCAAATGAAGCGCATAGTCGGCACGCAGACCGTAGTTGCCTCCGACGAACGACGCCCCCAGCGTGCGCGGAGTATCGACCGGGTGCGCGAATTGGGGATTCGACGCCATCGGCCACCAGAGTGGCGTAGCCCCGATTCGACGGAACTTGTCACCGACGTCGCGTTCAGAATGCAGGTTGAAGTCGAAATGCGGGGACAACCCGTCGACGAGATCGAACTGGTGTACGTTGTTGCAGGAGAAGTTGCAGGTCGGCACACCGGCACGGCGTATCTCGTCGATGACTGCGGGATCGATCATGCCGTCCATGAGGTAGCCGAAAAGCAGATCGAACGGCCTCTTCGCGTGTTCGCGCTTGAACCGTGTGAGGACCGCCTCGCTGAATGCTTCGCGTGCCTTGGCATCACGCGTCACCATCGCCCGCCGGCCTGGCTCGGCCGCCAGGAGCACAACGTCGTGCCCCATCTTGCACAACGTGTCGTAGAGATTCCGCCGCCAGACGGTGTTGTACGGGACGGCGTCGTTCGTGGACGAAGCCAGGATCATCAGGATGCGGAGCCTTTCGTTCATGCGCCGACGCAGCCACTGACTTGGCCAACATGGCTGTGGCATCGGGCCTCTCGCGGCAAAGTCGCGTCGACCCCGCGACCCACCATCTGGGGGGTTCCCTGGCCAATCTCGTGGTAGACCCCCGCCAGAACGGCCACGTTCAATCCGGGAGGGTCCCCTCGCCTCAGCATAGGCCCAGCCCCCGCAACATACTTACGACAAATGCTGGGGATTCGAACAGATGGAAGGCTTCACTCTGGAGATACTGTCGAACGGCCGTCCGGTATTCCTCGTAGCGCGCTTCCGACATTCCGGCGAGGTAGCTGGCCAATTCGGAGTCCGATTGAAACCGACGTCTGTCGATGTACGCGCGGCTGTCAACGTATTCATCGACATTCGGCGCACCCCAATACACGGGGACACAATCCGCCCTCATGCAATCGAAGAGTTTCTCAGTGACCCAGCCAGACTGATCGAACACGTTCTCGTAGCAGAGTGCGAAACGGTATATGGGAAACACATTCCACTTGTTTGCCACCGGTTCCCGGTAGGAGGGATGTCGCTGGGAGGCTCTGTGCCCCGAGCGTGTCGAGCCCGTGCCAGACGGCACTTGCGGGGAATCGTCCCAGCCTATGCCGTATAGGTCGAAATCCGCCGGATGATGAGTCTCGAAGTAGGTGATTGAGCGCTCCCTGGCCGAATACAACTCGCTCGGGTAACTGGAGACCTTGTTCATCGCAATCATCGTGAGCAGCTTCTTCGACTCGAACGGCCTGGCAGGAACGACTGGAAAGCTTGACGGTACTGGCGGTCTGAACTTGTGATACCGAACCCCGTCAACTAGCTCGTCGTTCCACGTGAGAATTCTCGGAAAGTGATCGTGGGTCTTAAGGTCCCAGTTTTCCGGACACACGGACGGCGGCTCCCATAGCACCAGAGCCAACCGCTCGGTCAGGCCCTGCCTGCGAGCCTCGGAAATCAGGTCACGCGCAGCCCCGCGGGTATCGGACCTGAGCCGTCGTGCAACGCCACGCAGGCCACCTGATAGCCGCAGATTGTTGACGTTCCAATAGACGATGCATGCGCATTGCCGCAACGGCTGATCAGACACCTGCTCTATGACGAACCCCCGCTTCGCCAGCTCTGCCCTCAGCATCAGGAACGGCTGGCAGCAGTTGTCTCTCGCAGAAGCATTGAACAGGTCTGACTCGGGATCCCCCGGGTAGCTGAGCAGAATCACCCGCGTGTCTCGCCGCACCGACGCCATGCTACTCACGACTCGTCACGCACTCGATTCTCGATCCAACGGTAGGTCTTCTCCAGTCCAAGCTTCAGAGTCGTCGCAGCCGACCACCTGCGCATGGGGATGCCTCGCAACGTGAGAACAGAGAGAAGTCACCTGTTGCGCCGCGAATCAGCCAACTCGATTGCAGCCCAGGCCTTCTGTGGCCGGATCACCACTTCCTGCGCCACCCCAGCATCCCCGCCTCCCGAACACATCATCACGTCGCTCACCACCGCGCCGACATCTCATACCTTCGCGAACTCGAAGAGCCCACAGGCATAGTCGGCGTTCTCGTAATCGCGGGGGGATGCGTCCAGCTTCAGGTCGCCATTGTCATCTACGGCAGCGAACGAAACCAACCGAAGGGCAGACAACTCCTCGAGGATAGTCTGTGGTCGGAATACCCTATGGGCATTGAAGAGCAGCCGCTGACGTCCGACTGGAACGCCGAGATAAAGGCGTCCGCCGGGCGACAGCACCCGCTCATATGCCCGCAATGCACTGCGCCACGCCGCGGGATCGATGGAGTCGCCGTAGCGGCCCAAACCGAAGTGCTCTACAGCGTGGAGGCTAGACAACGATTCCACGCTCCCACTTGGGAAAGACGCGAGGTACCGCGCATCATCGGCTACGTACGTCAAACCCTCGACAGAGCTTGAAACCGGTCGAACGTCCACAACTGTCACTTGAGTGAACACGAGGAGGTGGGCGACGAAGCCGTCGATGCGCGACCCGACATCGACGTGGGAACGCGGCATCGCGTGCCAAATCATCCGGGCTGCCCAGAGATCTTGATGGAAGTAGTGGCCCTTGGCAATACCGGCTTGACTGCCCCACTCAAACATGACGGGCAGCAACTCTCTGAGGGACGGCCTAAACGAGTCATCCGCTCTCGCCTCACGACAGTAGGCAGCCAAATCCCGTAGGAACCGGGGCACTCCCACCAGGCTCTTGGTCATCTGCACAACATTGAGGCCCTGCAATTCGGCAACAGCGGCTACATGGCGCAGCCCTGGACTCGCGCTGCAGAAGCGCTTGAGTACTGCGGTGCGGCGCACACCTCCGGGCACTGCTTCCATCAGTGCTGTACCATCCCATGCGGACCGTGGAACTCGGCAAACCACCGCCCGTGGGCAGCCAAGCCACCAGCCAGGTTCTTGGCTGGACTCCAGTTGGAGGGTAGTGAAGGGAGCGAAAGGCCAGCCGACGTACCGTGTAAGTCCCCAACCTCCACTAGCCGCCAGTGAACCTGGGCCAAAGCACGTCGAAGCCTACCGCTCATGTCGCCTCCATCCCGACTAACCCTCGGAGTGTGCAAGGAGCGTATCGTAGTCTGTGAGTGTGGGATAGTCAGCGAGGTCCATAGCCGACAGAACCATGATGCGTGTCGCGGCATCCGTCTCGGACGCGCGGTAATGGAAGTGCAGGTCGCTCCACGGTATTCGTCCACCTTCGAAGAGTCCCCTGATGTCGTCCATGAACGCATGTCGCGTCCAATTCTCCATCAGAACAACATGTCTGCGTGCACACCTGAAGAGGTTCTCCAAGGCAACCAGGTGATGCGTCTTGGTCTGAATGTGCATGATCACGGCCTGCGTGAAGGCGAGGTCACACACGGTTCTGGCGCCCTGCACTACGGTGGCGTCCATCCTTACGACGTTGGCTGCAATGCCGGGGTGCCGCTTGTGGAGGAGTCTGATCTGCTCAGCTGACCTGTCTACCCCATACAGGTCGATGCTGGGGTCAAGGAGGCCGAGGTTGTGGAGATGGTCACCGCTTCCGCAGCCAATCTCCATAGCTGAAGACGGGTTCATCTGGAGCACGGTCTCGTACAGCAGCTGATGGTTTGGATGCAGCGGCAGTATGTCCCGTCTCAACTGAAGCCGGTCGTTCTGGAAGACGTAGTCGCCGGCCGTGAGAACCTCAGTATGAACCCGCGCGATTTCCTCCAGCTGCTCTTGATACTCGGTTGAGTATCTGTTCCAGTCGAAGTCGTCCCTGACGTTCTTGCGCGCCAGCATCTCCTTGATGCGTTTGCGCAGACCGACACCTTTCTGACTAAGCACCTTGGTGCACATCCCTTGCGTGTGTCGGCCGATGCCGTGCGGAGCGTGCTGCTCCGGGAACGACTCCTGCCTCGCCAGCCCCAGCGACGCCAGCGCTTGAGCTTGAGTATGTCAAAGCCTGGCGGCCATGTCCCCCCATCAGCAGGTCTTCGCCGCGCTCACCACTCACAACTCCTCGCCCCCTCGAATCGCCGGCCACCGGCAGCTCACGTCGACTGGAGCCCCAGGAGGCACCCTGAGAAGATACTCCAACACATTCCCACCGGCCCGTCGTCAGGCATCACTGAACCGAAGTCGCCCATGGCGATGATGGCATGCGATGCGGTCGAGACCGACAGGCCACTAGGCAATGTCTGCGCGTGTTTCGCGGGACCGCTCATAGGCCGAGATCATGTCAGCCGCGACGCGACCGAAATCATAGCGTTCTATGGCCACCACGCGGGCTTGCGACCCCAGCCGGTTGCGGAGATCAGTATCCGTCAATACCATCTGGACCGCGTCCGCGAAAGCCCGAGGGGAGGTATGGTCGACCAAGATGCCCGAGACCCCATTGTCGATCATGTTCGGCAGGCCTCCGACCCTGGAGGCCACGACGGCTAGCCCGGAACTCATCGCCTCTTGGACGACACCCGGCAGATTGTCATATTGGGTGGTGTTGATCATCACGTCGGCTGCCGACAAGCAATCGGCCATCTCTGATTCATCGTTCAGTGAACCAATTGCCACCCCTTGATAGCCCGATGAGCGGATGAGTTCCTCCCCCATCCCTCCCACAATGAGCAGCTGCATGTTGCGCGCCAGGTCGGGATCGTCAACTCGCACAAGCCTCAGGGTCTCAAGCAAGAGCGGCACCCTACCCTCATACGAGAACACACTGCCAGGCTCTGGCTTCCCGATGTAGAAAACCACCTTGGCCGACAATGGCAGGCCGAGGCGCACGCGCACCGCTCTTCTGTCGCGCGGCGCAAACACGGCAGTATCGAGCGGGTTGGGCACACACTCCACCATGGCCCCGCTCATGATGGGACTGCGGAGCACAAGGTCGGCCATCCACGGCGATGGTGCGACGACCGTCACCGGAATCCCTCGAAAGGCCCACCTCTTGATCTTCCACTGGACGGCGGTCAGGTCCCACGGCATCGGCATCATCGCGCTGGATCCTTCGCCTGTTGCTAGCAGAGGACACGAGCCACATCCTGATAGCCAACGCTCGCAGCCTTTGGAGATTGTGCAGCCACCCGTGAAGGCCCACATGTCGTGGAAGGTCCATACGATCGGATACGCAGCGGCAAGACTTCGCAGGCTGACCAGCGGAGGCGTGCCACCCGAGTACGTCCAGTGGATGTGGACGACATCCGGGTTGAAAGCGTCAATGGCTCTACACCACAGTCGGAACGAGGGCCGAACAACACCGTGTAGACCGGTATGCTCAGCTATGATCCGGAACGGCTTGTCGGCGATCCTCCAGGCAAACGAGCGCGGAATGTGTCGTTCGCTCGGGCTCTTGTCCTCGTCGGCCCCCAGAATGACACGTGAGTCAACGCCCGCGGCCAACAATGATACGTGGAGCCTGTGCAGTGCGTTGGCACCGCCAGTCCGAGCATCGTTGCAGGTGAGGTGAAGGACCTTCACGGAGTATCACCAACTGGCGGCCTATCGGGATTCGTCGTCATCGTGATCACTTGGCTATACAATACTCGCTCGTGGCTTTCGACCTGCTCCCGGTCAAAGCGCACGCGCACCAAGCGCGCGGGAACCCCGGCGACCACGGAGTACGGGGCAACGTCGTGGGTCACGACGGATCCGGCTGAGACAACAGAGCCTCGGCCGATTGTCACCCCCTTGAGCACGATCGCGCGCATGCCGAGCCACACATCATCCTCGATGACGATGGGCTGGTCATCCTCAGGACGCTTCTCGTCCACTTCGTCCATGAAGCGCCCGACGACCGAGGTGTTGTGGTTTCCTGCCACCAGAGCGACCTGTGGCGCCATCATCACGTGCCCACCTATGTTGTTAATGGACGTATTGACCGCCGAGATCCACCCTCCGGGGCCGACCAGCACATGTTCACCGATGCGGACGTTCTCGGGAGCCACGACGACAACAGACGGATGGATCAGGGTCTCGGGGCCGCAGGAAGCAAGGCTTGAGCGTATCGCGTCCACGACCTGAGCATTCCGCTGGGCTCGAATCTGATCCCACACGAGCCAGAGGCATCGAATGATGCGAGCGCTCATGGCTGTCGCTGCGCATCCGCAGCTTCGGACTCAACAAAGTCCGAGATCGTGTGCTGCGTGCGGCTGAGGGGCGCTCCCCATGCCCAGCCGCTGCCCGAAAGCGGCCGTGACCAGTCGAGCAACCCCCTCCACAGGATGGCGCGCCGATCGTCGCGGTCGTTTCCCCGTGCCGGCAATGCCCCGGTCGAACGCGCCGGTCCCAGTGACAGCGAGGTCAGCATCTCTGATCACGCAAGGAGTCCAGGCAATCCGCAAGAGCGCTCACGCCAGGCTCGAGTGCGAGCCTCTGGGCGAAGCAGGTACGCGCTCGCTCGGAGAATGCCGGACGGTCCGCGAGTATTCGGCGGAGGGCGGCCCCTATCCCGTGCGGATCCTCCACGCAGACTCCACAGTCGAACTCCTCAACCAATTCCCGCGGACCTGTGTTCATGCCGACGATCACGGGCAATCCGAACTGCAGGTAGGCGGCGATCTTGCCCGAGGAAAAGCCAACGACCTCCAGGTTCTCTCTGAAGCCTGCCGGCGACTCCTTTGGGGAGTACAGGGCGACGCCGGCGGACGCACAGCGCAGCAGAGCCCCGTACTCCGAGTCGGGTACCGGGTCGAGATTGACATACACGCGCCCCGGTGGTGCCAGGCTCCTGAACGTGTCGGCAAGCGACCTGTCAGCGGCGGCTCGGGAATTCAACAGGAGTGCTGTTCCGTTGGGCCAATGAGCGGCGCTCTGGGCAATGCCCCGACACTCTGCCCAGTCAGCCAGAAAGCCCGTGTAGATAACCAGATGCACATCCTGCGGAATGCCTAGGCGCGCTCGTAGCGTCGAGGTCTCTCGAGGCAGGCGTGTCACTTGCCGTCGTGAGTTGGGCAAGTAGACAGTCCTGACTCCCTCGAGTCCGTTCTCCGTCGCGAGCAACCGGGCCCGCCATTGATCTTGAACGATGACGGCCGCCGCGTTTCGACTGACTACCGTTTCTAGATCCTTCAACGCACGCTCCGCCGGTGTCATGTCCGCGTGGAATGTAGCTATCTCTAGCGACCAATAGAGATACGGGACGGGCAGCGTTTTGGCCAGTCGCGCCGCCTCAAGGACGCCCTCTGCATCGCACCCGACCAGCGCCACGTAGCGGTCAGACTCGTGGCGATGTCGCATCCTGTGGACAAGCGACGCGCGACCGACGAGGAATGCGGCACGCCGATACGGCCTCTGCGCTCTACCCCGCATCCAGCCTGGCGCATGCACGAAACGTCCAGTCATGACGCCCGGATGGCCGACAAGATCGCACGAAAGCTGACCGCTCCATTCGGAGGAACTGCCGACCGCCTCTCGCGCAGCAAGAAGATCGACGACGTACCCGCGGTCGCGAAGCAAAGCCCCAACGTCGACGAGATTCGGGAGGGGCCACGCGTACGGATATATCACGCCGACTCGATCCATCAGAGACCTCGCGGTGATCGTCGGTTGCCGGCCGTCGCAGCGACTGGGTAGACCCAAGGATACCTGCCGCCGGAGTAGACCCCCGACACAGGTGCTGCAGCGAGGCCTCTCATGGGGTGGCTACATCGCATCAGGCAGGCCAAGCCCAGCGCGACGCCATCCAGCTCAACTCGCATGTGTCCCCCCCGGGCTGGGCGCCTTGCCGTCGAATCGAGACACGTCGGACGTCCAGTAGTCCGGCAAGGTCACCCAAGCCCGCAGGCTCTCGTCCCTCCGGAGCACCTCCTGGTGGTACCGATAGCCCTCCGAGTGTGTCCTCCAGACTCGCTCACGGACTGCGCGCCACTGAGACGGCACTCCATTGACCGGGAAGCAGCTTCGCATGGCAGCCTTGCCTCCGCTTGCCAACGCGCGGATCCGCGACGTCCGAGGCACTGCCGCCGGCTTGCCTCCGCTCAGGCGCGCTGCGAAATACGAGTCAGACACACCCTGCAGGAACTCACGTCGCTTGAAGTACGCTTCGGTCAGCCGGTCCGGCGACACCCGGTGATGGATCGTAGCCTGTGGGCAATACACGGCTCGCAGCCGTAGGCGCGCGATCTCTCTTGAGACTGCCGTCTCCCCATCGCCACGGAACCTGCACAGTTCCCACGGGAAACCATCAGGGTGAAAACCACCGACTTGATGCAGCGTGGCCTTGCGGATCGCGAAGTTCGCACCCCATACAAGCAGAGGATCCACATCCTTCGATTCGCTGCCCAGGTCGATCAGTGTCAGCAGCCCGCACTGCTGTGCGCCGGGGGACCAGAAGGCTCCCAGCCATGACGGCACTTCCGCTTCGAACAGCGGCAGATTTCGGCCGCCCACCAGATGCACGCTCGGATCCTCAAAAGCCTCAGCAAGGCCAGCGAGCCAGCCTTCCTCGGCAATGACATCGTCGTCCACGTACGCCAGAACGTCCCCAAGGGCTCTGCGGGCAGCCTCGTGCCGACCTCTGTGCAGGCCAATCGCCGGCACGCCGACGTACTCGACCCGTGCGCTGCTTCGCTCGGCCATCCGTCTCACGCGCTGTGCGAGCCGCTCGTCGCATGCATTGTCCAACACGAGAATCTCGAAGGCGGGGGCGAACCGCTGGTCGACCAAGCTCCGTAGTGCATCCATCGCGTAATCTGGGTGACGATAGGTTGGAACGGCCACGGTAATCAATCCGAGCGCCTCGCTTGGGTGACGACGCCCCAGTAGGTGCTCATCAAGATACCCCAGAAAAGGAACGTATGCACTGGCGCGATCCAGACAGTGTGGCTCGAGCCGCCGGCCACCATGGCAGCCACCAACGTGCCAAGGGCGACCGCTATAGCATCCCGCGCAGCACCAGTCGCATGTGCCACTCGTCGCATGTAGGTCGCTGCCAGCACGGCGATGAGCGCACCGAAGGCGAGAACACCCAGCACTCCGACGCCGTTCAAGAGCATGGCATACGCAATCGGATCATCCACGCCACGGCTGTACCAATAGTTGAAACCGCGGCCAAAAGGAGCCTCCGCCACGCCGGCAACAGTCTCCTGCAACACTCTGACGCGGTACTGGAAGTTGCCCGTCTGGTCAGTCGAGAATCTCAGGAGGGTCCCGATACGCGACAGGTTCGAGCCTGGCAAGACGCTGAGTGCCGCCTTCGTAAGGATGGACTGAAAAACCATTCCAAAGACCCCAAGCCCGGCTGATGCCAAGAGCACGCGCCTCGGTGACAACCGCCCACAAGTGAGAAGAGCGACTGCGATGCCGATGGCTCCACCCAGGGCGCCGCCTCGACCTGCGCTCAGCACGATTGCGTATACGAAGAGCGCCATGATCGCGAGCCACGAGTACCTCGCCAAAGCATGGCCTTTGGCGCGCACGAAAAAGAGCGCCGCGCCTGGCATTGCTACACCCACGAGCGCGGCAAGCCATGTGGACCAGAACCGCACGGACACCGGCCCGACGTCAAGTGCCCAACCCGCTGCCCCCAGTCGAGATGCGGACCCAGCCGCGACGGCGAACACCGTCCCGCCATAACCGAGGGCCGAGGCAAGACGCACGATGGCAACATAGAGGGCCGCGCTCAAAATGCACGCTACCTGGACTCTCAACGCGTCTCGCGGACTCCTGACGAAGACAGCTGCGGCCAGAAACCAGAGTAACGGGGTGACGCACACGACTTGCGATGCACCGAGCTCTCCGTGCAGGTAGCCGGCGAGCAGACCCAGCGTAAGAAAGAACATCAGGGGGACCAGCACCCCCAGGCCTCTGCTGAGGCGGCGGGACACCGCGGGAGTCCATTGCACAGCGATTAGGCCGAGCAGGAGCAGCTCACTCATCGACAAGCCGTAGGGAAGGAGAGAGGGCGTCTGAAGAGGGGTCAGCGCAGCCGCGAGAAGCAGAAGCTTGAAGCGCACGCTCCGCCCCAGCAACCCCAGAGCGGCCAACGCGGGGACGAGCAGCAGGCCACCGAGGACCTTGTAGTGCTGACCGGAGACCGCCCAACCCACACGCAGGGCAATGAGGGCCATCAGAATCGTCATAGCCAGATACGCTGGCATCCGCAGGCGGCCGATTGCTCCAGCGGTCATGGCAGTTTCACCCCGCCCACGGCTTCTTGTCGTAACACCCTTGCAAGTGCGATGACTCTTCTCTGGCCATCAGACGAGAGCACGGCCCTTGTGTCGACGCCGCTGCAAAACTGAACACTCTTCGCCGGTCGAAAACTGGACAGTCCACGCCGCAGTGAAGGACTGGTGACGAACCCTTGTGTGAACTTCAAGGCGCACAAGGGAGGAAGGGGTGTATCAGGTGCATGATTGGTCGGAGGCCCGCAGGCTCGATCGCGAAGGCCTCTCCAAGCGAGCGATCGCCAGGCGGCTGGAGATGAGCCGCACGACGGTCTACCGGCTGCTGGCCCTGGCAGAGCCCCCAGCCTACGAGCGCGAACCGGCCGCATCTCTGCTCGACCCGTTCAAGGGTGCCGTGCTCGAGATGCTCAGCGAAGATGCAAGCGTGCCGGCGACGGTGATCCGCGAGCATCTGCAACGCGCCGGCTACGCTGGCGGCATCACCATCTTGAAGGACTACCTGGCGGCGGTGCGCCCGCAGTTCAAGGCCGCCCGTGACTTCGGGCGCACGAGCTACGCGCCGGGCGAGCTTTTGCAGGCCGACTGGTGGGATACCGGCATCGACGTGCCCGTGGGCAAGGGCGCGCGCCGTCGCGCCCACGGCCTGGTCGCCACGCTGCCCTTCTCGGCCGCCCACGCCGTGGTCTACACGCACTCGCAGACCACGGCCGACGCGGTGCCCGCCCTCTTCGGCTGCCTCGCGCGCCTCGGCGGCGTGCCGGCGAAGCTGGTCGTCGACAACGACACGAGCCTCGTCGTGCGTCGTGGCCATGCACGTCCGCGCCCCGTCGACGAGCTCGCCGGCCTGCTCGGCGCGCTCGCCATGGGCTGCATCGTGCTGCCCCCCGCGCGCCCGCAGAGCAAGGGATCGGTGGAGCGCACCAACGGCTACTTGGAGAGCTCGTTCTTGCCGCTGCGCCGCTTTGCCGGCCTCGCCGACCTTGCAGGCGCAGAGCGATGCCTGGACGCGCGAGGTCGCCTGGACGCGCTACCTCCGGCGTCTCGGCGCGCGGGTGGCGGAGGCGCTCGCCGTCGAGCGCGCCGAGCTCGCCCCTCTGCCCGACCCGGCGCCGGCCACCGACCGGCGCCTCGAGGTGCGGGTGAGCCGCGACGGCTTCGCGCGCGTGGCCGGCGTCGACTACTCGCTGCCGCCGGGCTACGCCGGGCGGCGGGTGTGCGTGCACCTCGGCCTCTCTGAGCTCTCCCTGTTCTGCGAAGCGCGCCAGATTGCCCGCCATGCGCACAGCTACGTGCCGGCCGACGTGGTGCGCGACCACGAGCACATGAGAGCTCTGGCCGCTGCGCAGGAGGCCCAGCGACGCCTCAAGGGCGGCGAGCCCGAGCTTGAGGCGGTCGATCTCGCCCGCTACGACGCTCTGCTCGGGGTGAGCTCGTGAGCGCCAAGGCGGCCAGCGAGGTCGCCTTCTGCGCCCGGGCCCTGAAGGCGCCGCGGGTGCGCGAGTTGGCCGAGACGCTGGCCGAGCGCGCCCGCGAGGAGGGCTGGAGCTACGAGGCCTACCTGGCGGCGGTGCTCGGTGAGGAGGTCGCCGCGCGTGAGAGCCACGGCGGTGCGGCGCGCGTCAAGGCGGCACGCTTCCCCCAGGTGAAGACGCTCGACGACTTCGACTTTGCCTTCCAGCGCTCGCTGAAGCGCGAGGCCGTCCTGCACCTCACCCAGCTCGACTTCCTGATCGAGCACAAGAACGTGATCTTCTTAGGGCCGCCGGGCACCGGCAAGACGCACCTCTCGATCGCCCTCGGGGTGCAGGCCGCGCGCCGCGGCCACCGGGTGGCCTTTGCCTCGGCGCAGCAATGGGTGGCGCGCCTTGCCGCCGCCAAACGACAGGGCCGTCTCGACGAGGAGCTCGAGCGCATCGGCCGTCTGCCGCTGATCGTCGTCGACGAGGTCGGCTACATCCCCTTCGACCCCGAGGCGGCGGCGCTGTTCTTCGCGCTGGTCTCGAGCCGCTACGAGCGCTCTTCGATCATCGTGAGCTCGAACAAAACGTTCTCGGGCTGGGCGGAGATCTTCGGCGATCCGGTGGCCGTGGCGGCATTGGTCGACCGTCTCGTGCACCACGCCGAGGTGCTCGTCCTGCGCGGCGACAGCTACCGGCTCAAAGGCAAGGGCAAGGAGGTGCTACAGGGTGAGGTCGACGGCTGAGAGTGTTCAGAATTGGAGCGGCGAAAACTGTTCAGGATTGGGGCGGCGTTGACACAATAGTGGGTCAGTTTCACACCGGCAGTGACACAAAATACTAGATGTTGGCTCAGGACCTTTCACCGTCATCGGGAAGGAATGGCCGGAACGGCTTATTGAAATCACAGCGGTCGACCCGCTGGCCAGCGACTACGAACGTATCCTTGCTCGCCTTCCATTGCAGCAGCTGGTGCCCGTCATGCCGGGCGATGCAGAGAGCATCGACTCGGCCTTCCCTGAGTCGTCATTTGACCTCGTCGTCGCCCACAACTCACTCGATCACGGACACGACCCTCTGCAGGCCTTTCGCGCCTGCCTGCACGTTGTCAGACCTTCTTGCTGGTTGGCGATCTGGCAAGTCGAAAACGAGGGGGAAAAGGAAGGCTATCGAGAGCTTCATCAATGGAACTTCAGCGCTAGGGGCAACGAGTTTCTTGCATGGAATCGCTCCATTCGATACGAAAACGTACTCGGGAGCCTGCCAGAGGCCGACCTGCTCTTGCTTGAACGGCAGAACCATCATGACACCGACTGGCTTCACGTTCGAATTCGGAGGAAACGGTGATTCCTTTGTCGGTCTCGCTCGTCGAATGTTGGTTGGCTGAGGCCCCTACGGCACCTTGGCATCCTGCGGCCGCCTCATGTCTCCGCGGATTCGTTGGGCTGTAGCAGCGGGCACTGTCCTGGGCCTTGCTGCAGCCAAGCTCGCTCCTGACTTGATCCCACGAAACGAACCTTCGACGTGACTTGCGGGATCGGGCGTTGCCGGCGCCAAGAGATCGATCTGCCACCCCGCCTGCCCCAGGAGTGCACCCAGGTCGTCGAGCGCGGCGAACGTCGCCCAGTACCGGTACGGGTAGAACAGGGCCAGTCTCCGGTGACCAGCCTCATCTGCCTTCTTCATCGAGTCTTTTCCTCAGCCCGAATGCCGCTCACGCATTCATCCTTCGGGTCGCGTCACGTCATGGGAATCAAGTGGCCCTGCGAAGGAGGAGAAATCAGACAGCGACACGTCGATGTAGTGCGGCAGTCTCACCCACGCCATGACACCCGTATCGCTTTCCGCTGCTCGCCGATGGAAATCACGACCTCGCAGGGCCGCACGCCGCATGTCTTCGTCAAACCGCAACCTCGATCTGCGCGACGCCGTCAAGTTGCGCGAAGCCCAGGCCCGACCACGCCGGATTCCGCCGGCCATCCGCCGCGGCGTCACATGGAGCAAGCCTTCAGGCGCAACGCGTGGCTGAGTCCTGGCTGCCGGCCGCGGGCTCTCAGCAAGCCCAGCCGCTGGTCCGAGGTCAACGCGCGATAGGAGCTCCGCGCGCAGCTCAGCGAACGAGTCACTGATACCTTGGCGATAGAACCGTTCGCGCAAGTACAGGTGGGTCATCCGTTTAGTGGACATGGCATGCTCAACCACCGACGAGGGGTCGTACCACGCACGATGCCCCGCAGCCGCGAACTTGCGCATGAGCCCGCTCTCGCCGTCCCCCCGGAACCGCAGGAGCTCAGCGGGCATGCTGTCGGGATGGAAACCATTCAGGTCGAACACAAGAGACCTCCGGATGAAGAAGCCCGCACCCCAGACGAACTCCGGTTCTACTTCACGTTGCTCCTCGCCAAGGTCCAAGAGGGTGAGGGGTCCGTACACTCCCGTGCTCACCAGGTCCTCGAGCCATGAGGTGACCGGCGCTTCCCACTGTGGAAGGATCCTGCAAGCCACCGCGTCGGCCAGCCCCCGGAGCACAGGCTCTGCGCCTCGCAGCCAGTCTTCGTGCACTTGCGTGTCGTCGTCCAGATAGGCGACAACCTCACCGCGCGCCTCCCGAGCACCGCGGTGCCGGCCAGCGTGGAGTCCGGGCTCAGGCTCGCTCACGTACCTGATCGGCATGTGAGCCATACTCGCAGCCTGACGCACAACCGTAGCCGTCCTGTCGGTCGATCCGTTGTCCACGACGATGACTTCCCATGCGAGTTGCGTCTCGCGGACCCTGGCGATCGAGTCAAGTAGAGCGGCAACCCTCGGCGCTCGATTACGTGTGGGAATAACAACGGATACTTCCAAGGCCTGGCTCTCGAACTGTGACATCACGACCTGTGCCTTGTGCCAGAGACCGAGCTGCCGGCTGGGGCAGTGCGCACTCCGCCGACTCCTTGGGGACGTAGCTCCCCGGTGCTCAGCTGGAGGGATCGAGCCGATCCTATGGGCTCAAGCGGATGCGCCGCCCAGTACGCCGTCATCGCGAACCCCCAGAAGATGAAGCTCTGAACCGGCTCAATGAGGACGCTGTGGCTGCCTACTCCAGCTAAGAACCCCGCAACCAGCACTCCCAAGCCTATCGCGACTGCGTCGCGCCCATCCGAAACCGAACCTCGTGCCCGCCTGACGAATGCCGTCAGAAGAACCAGTAGCAGGGCGGTCATGCAGAGAACCGCAAGAGGCCCCACTCCATTGAGAAGCATCGCGAAGACGATTGCATCGTCTCTGCCACGAAGACTCCAGTAGGCGAAGCCGTGACCCAAAGGGGCGCCGCTCGCGAGAGCCAGCGTCTCGCGCAAGATCCTGAGCCTGCCTGCCAGATTCCCGGTTGGGTCGTGTGCGGTGGACAATACCGCGACAATGCGAGCCACGTTCGCGGACGGCACAACGCTGCTCAGGAGGCGCATGAGGAGAAAGCCAAAGGCAAGGACCGAAACTGCTGCTGTAGCCGACCATACCAGTACTCGACGGATTCTGAACCGCCCCGAAGCGACCAGAGTGACGCTGGTGCCGACAAGTGCGCCAGTTGCTCCCGCTCGGGCGCCTGTGAGAAGAAGACCATACGCCAAGGACAGCCCGGCGAGGGCCCACCAAAACCTCGCGCCCCAACGGCCGGTCGCGCGAAAGAACAGCAGAAACGCTGCCGGCATCGCCAAAGCAAGAAGTGTAGCGAGCCATGTGGGATAGAACTGGATGGCCAGCAAGTTGCTGTGCAGCGTCCAGGCCTGCGCCCCCAATCTGGACATCCCAGTCTGCCCAGGATCACCGGCCACTGCCGAGAGAGAAGCGCCGCCCCACCCCAGCGCCCCCGAAACCAACACAATGAGCAAGTAGACCAACCCCCCGATGGCGCACGCCGCTTGGACCCGTAGAGCCTCACGTGGCCCCCTTACGAACGCTGCCGCAGCCAAGTACCAAACCGCGGGTGTGAAGCACACCGCACCGGCACGCATGCCGTCGCCGTTCACGAGCATCGCCGCCATGCCCAAGCCCAAGAAGAGCACGAGTGGAAGGCCAACGGCCATGCCGTGGGTGACGCGGGAAGAGACGCGACTGGTCCAATGCGCGACGACGAGTGCAGCAACCAGAGCCAAGCCGAAGAACACGCCCAAGGGAAGCATGTTGCGGCTTAGAATGGGAATCGCCGCCGACACAAACAACAGGATGGCAAAACGGTTCTTGCTGCCGGCTCGGAGAATCAGAGCCAGCGCCAGCGGAGCAAGCAGGAAGATGATGGTCTTCTGGTGGTGACCAACCGCAGCCCAGCCCAAAACGACGGCAAGGAGCGAGCCACCCACGAGTGTCGAGAGCCCGGTTGCAACTCGAGAATGGACGAGCACGCGCCCAGTCATTCCGCCACCGCCGCGCTCCGATAGCCATCACCGGAGACCGGTGCGGCGCGAACAATGGCGCCGTGGATGCTGGGGCGATACTGGCTGCAGACCTGCCGGGCTGCGCCGTTCATCGAGCGCGCGATCATCCAGAAGCGCCGGGAATCTGGCAGACCGAGGAGGCTGCCGACGAACAGGATGCGCGCACTGCCCACCAACCCAGCAACCACGTTGCGCTGGCCCGTTCGCGGCGTCGGTCCGCGGTGAGTAGACCCGACAACAGGAGATGCATCCTGTATGCGCACGCAACGCCCAAGGCAGAAGCGCGCAAGCAGAAGCGCGCAAGCCGAGACTCCGGCACCCAACGGCCGCACACTCGCTCGGAAGTCATCGTTGTCCCTTCTCCGCACATGGGCAGGACGATGCGCAGTCATCGGCGGTCTGCCGGGCCAAAGGCTTCAACGCGCGGAGGGCATACGGCTTGCGGTCCAGAGTGGGTATGGCCACTGTGATCACCGGGCGGCCCCCTTGCTCTCGTTTGGCGGGCCAGAGGGATCGCGCCTATCTCGACTGCTTCGCCGGTGTCTAGCGAAGGCACCGCACTCGCGCACGAGGTGCTTGCCCCTTGCCAAGGCCCCACGCAGCTGGTCCAAGAGCTCCGAGAGTTGCAAGGCCGGAGTTGCGATGCGGTGTGGCAAAGCGCGCAATCGCAGAAGACGCAACGCTTCCGCATTCCGGGGAGCATACTCCAGAGCTAGCCGCGCCTCCTCCAACCAACGGTCGCGTGGTGCAGCATTCATCAGGAGCCCCCTTGAGACGCCCGCGTGCCACGAAGCAGCGTTTGGTGCCGAATGGATACTGGCGCCTGGCACGACACTACGCCTCCGGTGACAATGGGGAGAGCGCCTATCCTCTTCTATGGCGTTGAATACACGACCCAGAAGTAGATCTTCTCGATAGCATCGCTGAGCTCGCTCCAAACCAGCATGCGCGATGGCCGTCCTACAAGCCTCGTCGTCCAGGTAGAAGCGAGCCTTTTCTACCGCCTCACTCACGGTTCTGAAGGCCTCTATCTCCCGGCCAACGTCGAAGTATTCCTCCAGATCAGGTGTCCATTCGCACAAGCAGAAGCCGCCGCTCATGCAAATCTCGAACACTCGCGCTTTCAATTGAACGCCGCCGCCGTCCCGGTACGAGCGACTCAAGCAGAGATTGATTCGCGATTCGTTGAAAAGTCTCACGAGATCCGGCGTCGACAGAAAGCCGCTCGGGAACCCGCGGCCAAAAGCCTGGGCCGAAATCCCACCCCGAGCGAACTCAGCAAGCCAGGTTACGCGATGGGGCATGTGCCTCCCAGCGAATGTGACGTCATAGCGCAAATCCAACTTGAGCGGCATATAGACGTCAGCATTTGCGCCAGGGATAAGGTGGAAGGCTCTCGCACCCGCCGCACGATAGGCCTGAAGAGCCCCTTTCTGATGCGTCATGCAATAGTCAAGGTAGGGGAGCCAGCCAGCAGTGTAGTCGTGGAATCGCAGGTCATCATCGAAGAACCAGCCGACAACGATTGCGCCGGCGTCCGCGAGGCCTAGCAAGGTTGATTCGAAAACCTCATACATGCGTGCCGGCCACACCACGTAGGAAGGCAGAGTTGACTTGACGCACTCCACTAAACCCCGGTTCGCCTTGGCGGGCCCACGAACAACGTAGTCAGTCCAGAAGTCGTACGTTGACACGTCCGCGAAGACGCGGCGAAGTGGCTGCACGTACGTGACCTCATAGTCCAGCTGCGCGGGCATTAGCAGATCGGGTTTTCGGAACCGACCTGCGCCAAAGGGCTTCACGGTCAGAAAGAGTACGGACCGCGGTATCATCCTTCGACCCTCACCGGATTGCGCCGCATGGCCGAAGCGCTGCAAGACGGAGATGCGTGCTTTCGCGGCAAAGACCCCGACCTCACCGCAAACGACTCTCCTCTCACTACCGGAGCCGTCCGAGCACGGCCCTAGCACCGATCTTCAGGTACCTAGCGGGGCGACAAACGCGGCCTCTACGAGCGCGCGCAGCCGAAGAAGCCTCGGTGCAAGCGATTGACATTTCTTGACCAGCCGCCCGCCAGGAATGGGCACGCGCGAACTGCCAGGAGCGCCCCAAGCGGTTGGCTACGACGATTCGGCCCACATCCTCGCCCAGGCGAGGGGGTTTGGTCCGAGTCTGCTTTGCAGCCCAGTCCGTCTCGTAGAACCGTGCCAGCACCTCCTCGAAGACTCGAGCGAAGGCTGCGGGACCAGCGTAATCACGAATGGCCCGCGCATATGCGGCAGACGATATGGCCTCTCGCTCGTCGTCGTGACTCAAGTAGTAACGAGTCTTGGCGATCAGCTCCGCATGCGTATGAAAAACACCGATTTCGGTGTCGATGCCCCACGCTTGCTCAAGGCCTGGGCTATACTCAGTCAGGACGAAGGATCGCGTCAACGCGACTTCAGTGATTCGGCCTTTGATCTGTCTGCGAAGAGCCACGGAAGGGTCTCGTGCAGCACGCCTGCTAGGAGTCACTCCAGCCGTGTTAAGGTTCACTTTGCTCGTGCAGAAGATCTCCCTCATCCGCTCAAGTGACACGGGTCCCGCCGGGCTATCGACACCGTAGGTCGCGACGGCAAAACCCTCTTGGCGGAGACGACGCACGCACTCACCCCGCCCTTGCGCCGCCAGGATGCCAACCATTGACACGTCCACGCTGCGAGGCAGGTCCATCGGGCTGTACATCTCGGCACTGTAGATCGGCGTGCGAAAGTGCGCACTGACCCCCATCTGCTCGTAGCGCAGGGCAGTAACGTAGTCCTCGACCAACACTAGGTCCGCGAACTGACCGTAGTAGCGAGAGAACACGTCGAACTCCGTAACATCGTCGAACATCCAATGAACAATGAAGACTCGTTGCGAGAGCCACAGCAGAAGCTCCGTGTCGAACTCGAGCCACAAGGTGGTGACAAAGAACAGGATGCGGATTTCGTTGTCAGTGACCCACTTCTTGACGTACTTCTCGAACCCAACGGGGCCGAGACTCTCATACACACTGAGGTAGTCGAGACCAGTCGCGCCCGTCAAGTTGCGCAGCTCCCCCGCATGATAGGCCTTGAGGGAAAGGGCTCCATTGGCCAAGGCAAAGTCCTGAGAACGGTAGACAATCCCTACTCTAGCGGACAGGTCGCCGGTCACTGTTGTGTCACCTTCAAAGCGAGGCTTGGCGCGACGCGCCAACTCAGCATCGCGAGTGGTCCCAGGAGCATGGGGCATCAAGTATTCCGTCTCTACCTGGGACTGCCCAGATACCGCGCGTTCCGGCCCCGACATCGATGATGCTCAGCTCAAGAGCCGCTGGTATCTGATCCCTCACCATTGGCCCCAAAACGTCGACAGTGAGGTCATAGGCGCCTGGCGCGAGAAGATTCGGGTCGAACAGCACGCGGAATTCGTGCCGTCCTTTGGCGTATGAGGTCGGCAGCCCGCTGTAGGCCTGGTGAGTAGTGAGAATGACGCCTCTGATGTTCGACACCACCGCAAGTCCGATCAGCAAGTCCTGGCAATCGGCACTGGCTTCGCCAACCAGAGACACCTCAAACGGCTGCCCGAAGGGTACTTCCGGCAGGATTTCGCCGTCGATGCCGCGCACTTCAACACCTACCCATTTGAACAAGCTATCCACCAAAGAGGCCTGAGATCGCAGTCCGGGATCCGAGACATCCACGCCGGGATCCCTTGAGCCCAGTCCTTGAACGTATGACCTCAAGACCTCACTCGTTGAATCATTCGCCGCGAGTGCACCTTGATCCAACAGCAGCGTTCGTGGGCAAAGCTCAGAGACGGCGGCCAGATTGTGACTGACAAAGAGAATGGTCCTACCTTCATCTTCGGCGAGCGACCGTATGTGAGCTCGGCACTTTCGTTGGAATTCCACATCCCCGACTGCCAGGACCTCATCAAGTAGCAGCACTTCAGCAGACAGATGCGCAGCCACCGAGAATGCGAGGCGCACGTACATCCCGCTTGAATACCTTTTGACCGGCGTGTCCAAGTACTTGCCTACCTCGGAGAACTCCACAATCTCGTCCAAACGCGCGGCTATCTCTCTCCTACTCATCCCGAGAAGTGTGCCGCTCAACAGCACGTTGTCGCGACCCGTGAGCTCAGGGTGGAAGCCGGTTCCAACCTCAAGGAGGCTGGCAAGCCGACCACGGACTCTCGCCACCCCCGAGGTTGGCGCCGTGATTCGAGCCAAGATCTTCAGAAGCGTGGTCTTGCCCGCACCGTTTCTACCCACGATTCCCATGACTTGTCCTTCAGCGACTTCGAAAGACACATCTCGCAAAGCCCACGCCGGACCCGTGGCTGTCTTAGTGGGTACCTGACTGCCAATCACAGAGAAAGGATCAGGCCTATTTCGAACTCGCGCCCACGCCCTGCTGAGATCGCCGTGCAGCGTGCCTGTGCCGATAGTGCCAAGTTGATAGCACTTCGAAAGGGCTTCAACAGAAACGGCATGCTGAGTCATACGCTGTCCATAAAGGTCCGCTCTACTCGGTTGAACAGACCCAACCCTACGACGCATAACGCCACCGCAACGCCGGCACTAAAGGCCAACTGCCAAGGGTTGACTTCCCCCGCGCCCAGAAGTCCGAAGCGGAAACTCTCCACGATGGATGTCATCGGGTTGGCGATCATCAGCCATCGGAGCTTTCCATGAACGCTCGAAAGCGGCATCACAACCGGTGCCAGGAACATCGCAAGCTGGACGCCGAAGGTAAGCAGGTATTGAAGGTCGCGATATCGGATCGTGACCGACGTCACGACCAGTCCAGCGCCCAATCCAAGTGCAGCCGTCATCAGAACCAATACGGGGAGTAAGAGAGCGTACGCATTGGGGTGCACCGCGCCTCCCACGATCACGAAGTAAACGATGAAGCCCATCAGGAGAGCCAACTGGACCGCAAAGGTGATGAGGTTCGAAACCACCAGCGAAAGCGGGACCGTTTGGCGCGGGAAATAGACCTTCCCGAACAACTGCGTGTTGCTGATGAACGTGAGGGACACTTTCGTTAGGCACCCCGCGAAGTAGGTCCATATCACGATGCCGGACATATAGAAGAGGAACTGTGGCAACTCATCGGTGGGGAGACTCGCGATTCGACCAAATACGACTGTGAACACCACTGTAGTCAGCAATGGCTGCACGACGTACCACAGTGGCCCGAGCACTGTCTGCTTGTAGAGGGCCACGAAGTCCCGCCAGACGAACAGCCGAACGAGTCCACGTGCAGCCCACACTGCTCGCAGGCGGAGGTCAAACCATCCTCTCTTGGGCCCGACGACATAGGTCCAAGGGACGCTTGGCCTTTCCGTATCGGCATGAGCTCCCACTAGTGATGCCCGTCCCAAGGCGCTCTCGTCATGGCTAGCGGGCAACCCCGGTCGGGCGCGCGAAGAATGCTCCCATCAGCTCCTGAAGCGCCGCAAGTCGCTCCGCCTCGACGAACTGGTTGTTCCCGATGTAGAAAGCATGCAGATGCAGATACTCCGCATTGGGGAAGTCGCAGCTCTCGCCAAACGTCGAGAACACCGGCTGCCGCAGGAGATTACCGCTGATCAAGGGGCGTGATTCGATGCCCGCTCGCCGAAGAATGGCTTCAAAGGCCGTCTTGCGAGCCACGTCGCGAAAGACGAAAGGCAGCACAAACGCGCTCATGCCCAAACCGCGAAGAAGAATAAGTTCGTCTTCAAAAGGTGTACAGATCTCCAGGAACCGTGTGTAGTTGCGGTTGCGGATGCGGATGAAGTCGTCCAAGCGAGCGAGCTGGGCCAACCCGAGGACAGCATTGAACTCTGTGTTGCGAACGTTGAAGCCGTCGGTCAGGAAGAGGAAGTCAAACACGACGTCTGAGTAGCGCCGACGCAAGGCAGCGTGAGCGTCCTGCGGCAGCTCTCGGGCCAGCCCGTGTGAGCGTTTCAGCAGAGCAAGATCCCGGACCTCGTCGTCGTTGGTGCAGATCATCCCGCCCTCGACCGTAGTCATATGGTGGCCCCAGTAGAAGCTAAAGGTGCCGGCCAAACCGTGATTCCCGACCTTGGCTCCTTCGACCACCGCACCCTGAGATTCGCAGCAATCCTCAAGAAGAATCAGCCCGTGACTCGCGCAGACGGCCTTGAGGCGGGCAACATCTGCAGGAAAACCAAGGAGGTGCGGTGCAAAGACCGCCTTGGTCTGACGCGTGACTGCGTTCTCCAGCGCATCGTAGTCGAACGAAAGATCCCGCAGGTTGACGTCGACGAAGACCGGCTTGAGGCCTAGCTGCATGACCGGCGTCACCGTAGTTGGCCAGGTCACCGCAGGCACGAGCACTTCGTCACCGCTTGACCAACCATGCATCTCCTTGGCCACGGCCACGGCCACGAGATTGGCGGAGCTGCCCGAGTTGACCATGATGCAGTATTTGCATCCTTGCCACGCAGCAAATGCCTCTTCGAACTCACGCACCTTTGTGAACTGCGTGAAACGCTTGGTCGTCCTTATGAAGTGCACCAGCAGCTCCAGGTCTGCGTCACTGATGACGTTCTCCTGCAGTCTCCACTTGTAGTCCCTCATGCCCGCGCATCCACCTCCAGCAGAGAACGGTACCACTCAACGGTTCTCGCGATACCGCCTTCAAGATCAAGGAAATCCGTCTTGGGGAACTCCGTCAATACACGTGTTAGGTCGAGGCGCACCTCTCGTGCAGCTCCCGCTGCACCATCGCCGCGGCCCGACTCGAGGCGACTGTGTGTCGCTCCAGCAACGATCTCGGCCATCTCCTTGACAGTCACCACTGTCTTCCCGGCTACGTTGTAGATGGACTCTCTCCCCTGCAAAGCGATGCGCCACAGCAGTTCCACAGCGTCTCGCGTGTAGATCAACGTCCTGATGGCGGCCCCGGAATCCAGAAGCTGCGTGGTGGGCTGTCGCAGAGAGCGCTCAATCAGCGCGTTCACGACACGCGTGTCGCCCAAGCGAGCCCCAGGGCCGTAGGTGATCGCAATTCGGGCCACCGTGGTTGTCAGTCCGGCTTCGCGGCCCACCACACAGGCGGCCTCGCCCGCGCGTTTGGCTTCGATATATGCAGCACGGGGATGCTGCGGCGTCGTGGTGCCACACAAGGACTCGTCCGCGATTCGGCCGTCCAAGCCCTGGTACACCTCTGATGAGCTGAGGAACAACAGCCGACCGTTAGGAGGAAGGCGGCGGATCAGGGCAAGGGTCGCGCAAGCCCCGATCGACAGGGTCTCCGCTTTTCTTGCCAGGAACACGCCAGGGTCGCCCGAGCCGGCGGCATGGACGATGATGTCCGCGATCGGCAAGTCCTCCACTCCCTGCGGCGTCGACAGGTCGCTCGCCACCACGATGGCGCCCGCCGCATGTGCCACTCGGTTGAGCGCGTCGGAAGGCGGCCGCTGGACGCTCGCGTAGATGTCCATCGAGACGCCCGCAGCCCTCGCGGCCGCGAGGGCTGCAAGGAGATTAAGGCCGATGATGCCGGAGGCCCCCGTGATGAGTAGGCGGGCGCCCTCCAGCCGGTGAAGGCCCGCGTGACGGGAAGCCAGTTCTCCGTCCTCAAGCAGAAGCCGGACGGCACTCTCACAGGACATCAGAAAGGCCCCCTGAACTCCCGGACCTCGCGTGGCATGTCGAGATCGCAGCCTCGCTCTGGTAGCTCGCCCTTGACCAGGCGGAACGCCTCGCTCGCGATGGAGGCTGCGCTTGCGTAGAAGACCGCCTCGAGGGCAGGCGTCGTCGGACAGGGGGTCGCGGCGAAGCCCACACGCCCCACGGCCAAGCGACGCGTCGAGCCCAAAGCCTCGCAGGCCCCCGCCACAATCTCGGCGCTCGCGCCGCACTCAAGCCAGGCGTTGTCGGCAACGAGCAGACGCCCTGTCTTCGCGACCGATGCGTTGATGCCCTCGACATCTAATGGGCTAAGCCACACGGGATCGAGGACCTCGCACTCGATGCCCACGGTGGACAGCCACTCTGCAGCGCGCAGGCACTCGGGCACCATATAGGAGATGCCCACCAAGGTCAGATCTCCCCCACGCCTGAGAACACGGCAGCTACCTGGTCCTCTCAGGACCTCGCCACTTGGGACCGCGCCCGTGAAGCCATGCAGCATGCGGTGCTCGATGAAGATGATGGGGTTGTCGTCGCGGATGGCGTAGGTCAGGGCGGCTTTCGCATCGAGCGGGGTCGAGGGGGCCACGACCTTGAGGCCCGGCACATGCATGAACATGCTGTGCAACGCCTGAGAGTGCTGTGCGCCCTGACCCCAGCTGCGCCCGATGATGGCCCGCACAACGAGTGGTACGGGTTGCTGGCCGCCGGACATGTACATCGACTTCGCCGCCACATTCACAATCTGGTTCATGGCGAGCATGAGGAAATCGACGCGAATGTGGATATGAACCGGACGCAAGCCCGCCATCGCCATACCTATGCATGCGCCGGTCATACAATCCTCAGAGAGAGGCGTGTCCATCACGCGCTCGGAGCCGAAGCGCTCCGCGAGACCGCGCGTGCTGCCGAGTATCGCCTTCGGATCGTCCACGCCCAAGCCGAGCACGAGAACGCGATCATCCCGCTCCATCTCCTGCGAGAGGGCCTCGCGAATCGCGTCTATCTGGCTCAGCGAGCGTTCTTCAATCATGCGAACACATCGTTCTGTAGGTCGCTGGCGGCAGGGAAGGGGCTCTCCTCTGCAAAAGCCACGGCGGCAGTGATCTCCCCTTCCACTGCCGCTTCAAGAGCCGCTCGTTCTCGCGGCTCTAGCATTTCTCCAAGTCGCGTCACCTGATCACTCTGGATCCAGGGTAGGGCTTCGTCACGCGAGCGGTAGCCCAAGTCCCAATCCTCACCCGGCCCCACGTGCTCCCTGAGTCGATACGTCGCGCACTCGAGAAACCGCGGCCCGCGGCCTTCGCGCAATGCCTGCACACACTCCTGCGCCTCCGTGGCGATGCGCAGGACATCTGCGTCTGCGACGCGTGAAGCAGCAATGCCGTAGGTGCGGACGCGCTCGACCAGGCGCTGCGCCGACTGTCGGCGGCTCACATGCGTGTGAATCGCATAGCTGTTGTTCTCGCACACGAACAGGACCGGGAGCCGCTTCAGAGCAGCGAAGTTGAGCGCCTCCGAGAACACCCCTTCTTCGGTGGCACCGTCACCAAAAAAGCTGACTACCACCGCATCCGTACCGAGTCGACGGAGCCCAAAGGCGTATCCTGCCGCATTCGCTATCGTCGAGCCGACGATTGCCGAGGTGGGCATCACGCCGGCCCGTGCGTCGGCGAGATGCATCGAGCCGCCCCTGCCTTTGGTGCACCCAGTCGCCTTGCCGAAGAGCTCGGCCATCATGGCATTGAGGTTCCCGCCCTTGGCGAGGTAGCTCGCGTGACCCCGATAGGAGCCAAAGACGACATCTTCGGGGCGCAATGCCGAGCACACCCCCGCGGCGACGGCTTCCTGACCAAGAGACAGATGAACGGGGCTCTTTACCTTGTCGGTCGGGTAGATGTCGACGATCGTCTCTTCGACCCGGCGTATCAGGTAGAGACGCCTGTAGACCTGCCGTATGTCAGTGGTCAAGTTACGAACTCCCACTAGAAGACTATGCGCCTCATGGCGCCCGATCGATCCGATGTCCTCGGTCAATCAGCCACCAACCCTGACCTTGAAAGAGTCGTCGTTGGCACAGAGCGGGAGGCATACCACATGTCGGCACAGGACAGTCGCTCGGGCGCAGCCACAGAGTCGCGACAGAAGAACAGCCAACCCAGATCTCTTGTCAGGAGGAGTCCGCGGAGACGATGGTCGCACCACTCAGCCTCGGAACAAATGACCGGCGTCCACTTGTGCCAATCAGTCTGCCCCGAAACACCGACTCGACCCTCGCGTTTGTTCAGGTCCACCTGTCGGGCAGCCACGGTCATCCAGCAACGCGCAACCGTGTCGGCGTCGCCCGGCTGTGCCACGAGGCACGCACGCCAAGCCTGCACGGTTGTCGGCTGATCGCGCCGTCTGGCCAGGCTGTGACTATCCATCGGAGCGACCTACTTCAGCAGGCTTCCTAAGCCACAACAGACACACGCCACCCCAACGGTGTTTCACTTCATCGAACAGTCGCACGTCTATATTCTCAATGAAGTTGTTCTCGCCATCAATTCCCGATGCTTCGACTAGCTCGAGGTCTGAGAACATCGCCATGATGGTGGATACTGAGTACATCCTGTGCGAGTTGAAATACACCCTCTCCGGGTTCCCAACGGGTACAGAGAAGAACAGGTTCCCACTTGGCGCGAGAACCCGAACAAGCTCCGCAGCTGCCTTCTCGGTTCCTTTGGGATCAAGCTTGTCTCCATACCTACCTAGACCGATGTGTTCAGCTACATGCAAGCACGAAAGCGACGGTATCGAGCTATCGGGGTAGGGCATATTGGTGATATCGCCAATTCTGCTCTCCAGATTGGGCAGATTGCACTGCAGTGGTCTGACATCTACAAAAGTCACACGCGTTATCGCACTCATCATGCCGACGAGAATCATTCTCGAGCCAACGTCTACGTGTGAACTTGTTTTGGTCTCCATGATGCGCTTCATTGCCCAGATGTCTTGATAGAAATACTGCCCAGTATCCCCCGCATCAGAGTACTTGTCGTGGATGAGCGGGATCATCCAGCGGATGTCAAAAGGCTCTGCACCCGGCAACCCAAAGTAACTCCTCAGGTCCCTATAGAACTGCGTATACCGCCTGACGGTGACTGTCATCGGCGGGGGGCTTAGCCAGAAATCATGAAACGGCCACAGCAGCGTACTCTTGAGACTACGTATCAGTCCGTATTGCCGCTTTGCTGCGCGAAGCGGACGTCCCATTCTGCTTGCCAGTATGGACCTGCGCGCCACCCCAGCAGCTTGCTTCAGGAATCCTCCCGGATCGCAGAGGTAGGTCCTAGCCGACTGCCAATCGCGTGGAATGATCTCGATTCTTTCTTCAGCTGGGTCCATCGTTGCCTTCACTCCTCCCCGCCAGCCCCGTCAACCTGTACGCGAGCCCCGGCCCAACCTACTTGGTTGGCGCGCAGCCCATCACCTCGTTGGCGGGTCGCACGCTCCAGATTGGTTAGGTTGCCTTTCAGCCTTGTTACAGATGGACTCCGGAACGGGGTCGTTTGAGCTCACTGCGCGACCACGTCCTGGCAGCGACGGCTTCCTGGCCGAGAGACAGATGGATGCGGTTCTTGACTTTGTCGGCCGAATAAACGCTGGCAATGGTCACAACCACCCGCTGCATGAGGAAAAGACGCCAGTAGGTTGCGGTGACCGGCGCGCTCAAGTGAGACGCCCCCATTAAACCACACGAGCTCCCTCGCCGCCCAGGGCTCGCGGAGGCGAAGGTCGACCAACCGGCCCTTCGGCCGGATCACGAGCGTCCAATCCTCCTGGTCGGGGCGTTGCGTCGTGTCGCCTTGGCTCGAGGCGACGCTTGGGCTGGTCTGCACGGTGGCCGGGTCCATTCTCAACGCGACGCTGACCGGCCTGGGGCGAGCTGTGCCACGAGACAGGCACACCAATCCGCGGCACTGGGCGGACTCTCCACGTCCGGGTATGCGGTGAGCGCTAGCCGACAGAGGCCCGCATCTGCCAGCGCGAAGTCAAGCTCCAGGGGAAAGAAGAACCGCATCTCGTGGTCCTCGTGAGCCTCAGACAAGACGTGCGCACCCTCTGTGGTCAGTACGTCGTACGCCACCACACAGGTGTGACGCGACTCGTCGCAAACACCGCTTGCGAAGCGGAACACCCGCCTGTTCCCGTGCATGGCCGTCTTCTGTCGACTCCCGGGACCCAAGGACAGCACCGCTGGCCCGTACCAGAAGTCGGCAACGAACACACCACCTGGGCGGAGATGAGCAGCGACCGTGGAGAGAGCGGCGAGAACGTCCGCGTTGGTGCGTTGGTAGCCGAGCACAGCGAACATCATGATGACCGCGTCGTATTCCCGCCCGTCTCGGTAACTGCGGATGTCGCCTTCGCGGAACTCGACCTCCACCTCCGTCTCTGACAGCTTGCTGCGGCCACGAGCCAACATGTCCGACGAAACATCCACTCCGGTCACAGCGTAGCTGCGACCCGCCAACGGCAGCGCGTGGGACCCCGTACCACAGCCCAGATCCAGCACGCTATGGACGGCGCATGAGGCGTGCCGCGCAAAGAGAGCCTCGAGGATGTCGACCTCTGCCTCGTAGTCCTTGTCGCCATAGAGCACATCGTACGCAGACGCATAACCGGGTCCGAACGGTATTCCGCTCACGATCCCACTCCAGTCACGGCCGCCTCCTCCGGAAGTACCATCGCTCATACGTTGCCGAAGCGACTGCGGGGCCACATTTCGAATGCCGTCTTGAGCTCCTCGATGCCCGCGTCCAAGGAGCGCCTGGCAACGAAGCCCTTTCCCGCGAGAGCCGCGCTCGAGATGGTGTAGCTGCGTCTGTCTGGGTCAGTCTCGATCTGCGCCAACTCCACATGGCACCCGGGCACGTGGCTCGCAACGCGCATGGCAAGCTCGCCTTTTGTAAGGTTGCTCTCATCGAGACCAAGGTTATAGACACCACCCGCCATGTCCCCTGCGTTCTCAAGGCAGTGGGTGATGCAGTCCGCAGCATCGCGCACGTGTACGAAGTTCCGGCGGAAGGTGTGGTCGAAGACCACGATGGAACGCGCGGTGCACGCGGAGTACACGAAATCGTTGACGAGCAGATCGGTGCGCATCCGTGCCGAGGCACCGAACATCGTCGCCATCCTCAGACTGAGCGAGTTCCCAGCCCCCAGCACCGTCTGCTCCGCCTCGTATTTGGTCTGCGCGTACACCGACACGGGAGCAAGTGGCGAGTCTTCGGTACAGACCGAGCCAGACGCAGTGTGCCCGTAGATACTGTTGGTGTTCGGAAACACGATCAGCTGCGATGGCGACCGCAAACGCGCCAGCATGGCGATGGCCTCGAAGTTCACCGCACGGGCCGACCACGGATCGCGACTGCACACGGGCGCACCGACGAGTGCAGCCAGCGGTACGATGGCATCCACAGCACTAAGCGACTGTTGCACGAGGTCTTCGTTTCTGACGTCGCCTCGGACGAACTCGAAACCGGCTTGACCGCAGTAGTGAAGCAGGCTCGTTTGCCCATAGATCAGGGCATCGACCGCGCGAACCGCGAAGCCGCCGTCGAGAAGCCGGCCGACGAGGACCGACCCAAGGTAGCCCGCCGCGCCCGTGACTAGGATGCGCGGCGTCATCTGGTCTCACTCCCGCTTGCGGTTAACGTCGCAGTACTAGACACGGCTCCGACAAACCACGCGCTCATCTCATCACCTCGTTGACGGCGGCGGCGACCTGGTCCACCTGGCTTAGTTGCAGAGCCGTCCCGGACGGCAGGTACAGGCCTTGGCGGGCGAGCATCTCCGTGACCGGGTACTCCTCGCCTGCGAACAGGCCCATGCGGTGGAAGGCCGGCTGCTCGTGCATGCCCAGGAAGAACGGCCGCGTTTGCACACCGCGCGCCTGCAGCCGCTTCGCCAACTCCACCGCGAGACCCGCAGCGCCGCGGCCGCCGTCCTTGAGCACCACGCCGTACATCCAGAACGTGCTGCGCGCCCACTCACGCTCTGTGGGGAGCCGCAGAGCCTTGCACGACTGCAGGCGCTCAGTGTACGCCGCGGCCATGGCGCGCTTGTGCGCCACGATCTCGTCCACCCGGTCGAGCTGGGCCACCCCGAGAGCCGCCTGCATGTTGGTCATACGGTAGTTCTCGCCAAGCTCCTCGTGGTGGAAGCGTCGCTCGCTGCCAAAGCAGAGGTTGCGATACGCACGCGCGTGGGCCGCCCAGTCGTCGCGGTCCGTGAGGATCATGCCGCCCTCGCCCGTCGTGATGATCTTGTTAGCGTAGAAGCTGAAGCACGAGATGTCTCCTAGCCCTCCGCAGCGCTTCCTCTTGTACTCGGCCCCATGCGCCTCGGCCGCATCCTCGATGAGCACCAACCCATGACGGTCCGCCAGCTCGCGCAGGGGGTCCATGTCGGCGGGGTGGCCATACATGTGCACGGCCATGACCGCGCGCGTGCGCGGCGTGATGCGTGCGGCGACTTGGTCTACGTCCAGGCACCATGTGTCCGGATCGCAGTCCACCAGCACCGGCAGCCCACCGTGCTTAGTGATCGCCTGGGCGCACGAGATGATTGTGAACGACGGCAGGATGACCTCGTCACCCGGCTGCAGCCGGAGACAGCTGACAGCGACATCCAGCGCCGCCGTACCGCTGGAAACGGCGACCCCGTGTTTCATGTCGCAGTACTCCGCCCAGCGCCGCTCGAACTCGTCCAGGTAGCGGCCTGCGGACGATACCCAGCCGCTGCGCACGCAGTCGGCGACAAGCTCGATCTCGCGCTCGCCGAGCGCCGGCTCGTTGACCGGGATCATCGGCTCACCAGCAGGTCGGGCGTCACTTGCGACACTCCAACATGAAGTAGGCGTACAGGCGTGATCCGGGCCAACGCTCTCGGAGTGACTCGAGATTGGTCATGTGCACGACTCTCGTTTCCGAGAACAGACCGAGTGCGTCGCCCAGCCTATCGACCAGAGCTTCCGGCGAGTAGTGTCGAGCGAACGGCTCATCGTACTCATCATCACGCCACACCACCGCTGCACCCTCGTCGAAACAGCCCGGCTCGACGATGGTGTAGGGACTCGTCGCGATGAAGTGAGCGTCTTCCACGTACAAGGGAACGATCGCCAGCCTCCCTCCGAGGCGCAGTAGTCGCGCAGCCTCACGCATGAACCCAACATCGGCACCGCCCTGGAAGCATTCAAACGCGCACTGAGCGGACACGGCATCGACCGAGCCACTGGGAAGCGGTATCTCCTGGGCATCTGCACCGATGCGCCACCCGTGCACTCCCTGCGGGTAGCTCAGGTCCAAGGCCAGTGCATTCAGTCCTGCACCTCGCAGACATGAGACCCAGTGACCACCGGCTGCCGCGACATCGATGTAGGCCATCCCCGCAGTGAGACGGGTCGATTCCTCGGAGAGGAAGTGCTCAAGCAGCTTCTCCACGCGAGTCGCAGGATCCCCGTAATAGCAGTCCCAGAGGCCGGGGTGTCCCTCGGCCCAGTCCGAGAAGCGCGCCACATCGACCTGTTTGGTCTGTACATGCACGCCGGCGCCCCGCAGCCTCTCAGCTAGATCGCCGTAGAACTCGTCGCTGGGACTCTTGGTGTGGTCATAGGTCGAAGCGAGACGACTTGCACCAGCCTGGCGTGCCTCGACCACCTGCGCGGCAAGAGTGGCGGTGGTTCTCATCTCCGCCCGGACCTCCGAA
Organism: Actinomycetota bacterium; assembly: GCA_003132585.1. Classification (GTDB taxonomy): domain Bacteria; phylum Actinomycetota; class Thermoleophilia; order UBA2241; family UBA2241; genus PALSA-647. Next base: position 17,871 of record PKYG01000097.1, on the reverse strand, counting down.
CGGACGACATTCGTCAGGCGCTCACGCACGAGGGCTTTCGCATGACGAATCGGGTGCATCAGAAGCGCTCCTTCTCCTCGCACTCGAGGTATGGGCCCTGCTTCACCTCGAGGAAGAGCGTGTCTTCGAGCATGCGGAACCCATGGCCGCCGCCCACCATCAGCACAAGGTCGCCGGCCTTGACCTCACGGCTGGCCACAAGCTCCTTCGCGTCGTCGTACACATCCAGAATGCAGCGACCCTTGCGGACGAAGAGTACCTCGGACGTGCCCACGAGGTGCCGCTCGAGGGGCAGGTGCAGGTGACGCTGCACTTCGCCGCCGGCGGGATAGGCGATGAAGCCCACCTGCTGCTTGTAGTGGGATGGCGTGACGAACGTGGTGGTGTCGGGAGCGAGCTCGGCGCGGATGACGTAGCACAGTTCCGCGCCGTCCTTCTCGATGATCTCGAAATCAGAGGTCCACGGTGTCATGAGCTCACGCTCCTCTCCCCGGCCAGCCATGTGTATTCCTGTGCCAGTCCGCCTGCCAGCGTTGTCGTAGGCCGGTAGCCCACCGACTCCTCCGCCTTCCACACGTCCGCCAGAGTGTCCCTCACATCTCCTGCCTCCACATGCTGTCGAGCGAGCTTCGGCTCCGCCCCCATGACCTCGCCGAGCGTCGCGATCGCCTCGTCAAGGCTCACCCGGTTGCCGCCGCCGAGGTTCATCACGGCGCCGGCCGGAGCGTTCTGCGCCAGCACCAGCCCCTCGACGATGTCGTCCACGTAGGTGAAGTCGCGCGTCTGCGTGCCGTCGCCGTAGATCACGATCTCGCGGCCCTCGAGCGTGGCCCTAATGAACTTGTGGAAGGCCATGTCCGGGCGCTGCCGCGGGCCGTACACGGTGAAGAAGCGCAGCGACACCGTGTCGAGCCCGTGATTGGCGTGGTAGAGGCCGCAGAGGTGCTCGCCGGCCAGCTTGGTCACCCCGTAGGGCGAGCGCGGCCGCGGCAGCATGTCTTCGCGCAGCGGCAACTCGTCCTGGTCGCCGTAGACCGACGAAGATGAGGCGTAGATCACCTTGGGCACCTCGGCAGCGACGCACTCCTCGAGCAGCTGCTGCGTCGCCAGCACGTTGTTGCGCGTGTAGACCTCGAACGAGATGCCCCAGCTGGCGCGCACGCCAACCTGGGCAGCGAGGTGGTAAACGCAGGCGCAGCCGCGCAGAAGGGCGGCGAGGGCGGAGCCCTTGGCGCCGCCTGCTTCGAGGCCGCCCGGCGCAGCCTCGGCGGCCAGGTCGAGGATGTTCGCCTCATGCAGCGTGAAGGCGGGGTTGGCACGCGCGCTTTCGAGGTTCGCCTCTTTGACCGCCCGCGGGTAGTAGTCCTCGAACGAGTCGATGCCGACCACCGTGTGCCCGTCGGCCAGCAGCCTGTCGGTCAGGTGCGACCCGATGAACCCGGCGCAGCCAGTCACGACGATGTGACCCTTCACCGCTTCTCGCTTGGGACGCTCAGGAGCACGTTCCTCTCACGAATGTCAGGGCAACCAACTTGGAAGCCTCATCCAGAATCCGGCCGAATGGTATCAGAACTTCGTCAGCCTGTGCCTGTTAGAATGCGCCCATGCACGTTTCTCGATTGGAGGACCCTGCGTGACGATCCGCTCGCGAGCGCCACTGCGCATCAGCTCCGGCGGCGGCGGCACCGACGTGTCGCCGTACTGCGAGGAGCGGGGCGGCGCCGTGCTCAGCGCCAGTATCGATCGCTACGCCTACGCGACGCTCGACGCCGGTGGCGTATTGCTCGCACCGAGACTCGTAAGCCCCGTGATATAGCACGGCCATGGAATCATGCATCATCGGACATACGTCGGTCGGGCGTGCGAGCCCGTGTTCCGTCGTCGGCGAGTGTCTGTCACCGGCGACGATGCCGTGAACGAAGGCTCGTCCTCGCGCGGCGATGCGCACGCCCCAAGCACGGGCTCGCGCCTCGCCGCTCTCCTTGACTGCGACCCGCGAGTGTGGCGCGCAGCCCTGGACAGACGCTACGGCGTGCTTGACGAGGTTCTCGCCGGGCGTCGTCCTGCGGTGGTCTATCCAGCCGGCCGGATGGGCCGTCAGGCAGCCGCGGGCCTGACGGCGCAAGGTGCGCGCGTCGTCGCTTTCGGTGACAGCGACCCTGCGGTGCAGGGCGGCCGCATCGACGGCCTGCCGGTACTCTCCCCCACCGAGGTCGCCGCGGCCCACTCAGGGGACGCCGTCCTCGTAGCCAGCACCATGTTCGACTCCGCGATCTGTGAAGATCTGCGTGCGCTCGGCTGCGAGGCCGTCGTTCCGGCAGGCTACTTGAACCTGCGACTGCCTGAGATCTTCCGGGCGCGGGAGTACGAGGGCGCCTGGGCGGCAGCCACAGACACCGCCAACCGCACCGCCATCGAGGATGCGCAGGCCCTCCTCGCCGACGAAGAGTCACGCCGCGTGTTCGCCGGCAAGCTCGCATTCTATGTCAGCCTTGACAAGGAGCGCCTGGACGAGATCACGTCGGCGGCGACCATCTACTTCGATTCGAGCGTGCATGAGCTCGGCGTCGACGAAGTTGTGGTCGACGGAGGTGCCTACGTCGGCGATACCCTCAGATCGTTCCTGGTGTGCTGCACAGGGCGGTTTCGCTCGTACGTCGCCTTCGAGCCGGACCGGGCGAGCTTTGCGAAACTCGCCGATGTCGCGGCAACCGACCCTGCGCGCATCACCGCCATACGGGCAGGTCTCGCCCGCCACATGAGCAGCGCGCGCCTCCTCAGCACTGCTGGTACGGGCTCACGGCTGCTCGGCGACGACGAGCTGGGAGGTGAGAGCGTGCCCGTCGTCGGCCTCGACGAGTACTTCGACGGCCGCCGCGCGCCGTCGTTGATCAAGATGGACATCGAGGGCGCCGAGGCTGAGGCTCTCCTGGGTGCGGCGCGCCTGCTCGCGGACGCCGCACCCACCCTTGCCGTCTCCGCCTATCACTTTCCCACCGACCTGTGGACGATACCTCTACTCATCAAGCGGCTGATGCCGCGCAGCGGTGTGTACCTCAGGCACTACAGCCGGGAGATCGACGACACGGTCTGCTACGCACTGCCCCTTCGCTGACGCAGCGCGCTAGTGCGCGCTGAGACCTACTCGAAGTTCGTGGGCACTTTCTCGACCACTGCCCCCCACTCACCCGCCTGCTACAATGCGCCCATGCACGTTTCTCGATTGGAGGACCCTGCGTGACCATCCGCGCGCGAGCGCCACTGCGCATCAGCTTCGGCGGCGGCGGCACCGACGTGTCGCCGTACTGCGACGAGCGTGGCGGCGCCGTGCTCAGCGCCAGTATCGACCGCTACGCCTACGCCACGCTCGACGCCGGCGGCCCGGACCTGCGCATCTCGAGCCTCGACTACGACTCCAGCGTCGCCTGCTCGGTCGACGAGGAGTTCGTCTACGACGGGCAGCTCGACCTGGCCAAGACCGTGCTCGATCATTTTCGCCGGGAGCACGGTCTCAGTGACGGTCTCGAGGTGCTGCTCCACAACGACGCGCCGCCCGGTTCGGGCCTCGGCTCGTCCTCGGCGGTCACGGTCGCGCTGATCGCGGCGCTGGCGCAGCACCTGCGCCTGCCGCTCGACGACTACCAGATCGCCGAGAAGGCCTATCAGATCGAGCGCATCGAGGCGGGTATCGGCGGTGGCCATCAGGACCAGTACGCCACCGCCTTCGGCGGTTTCAACTTCATCGAGTTCGCCGACGGTCACGCGATCGTCAACGCCCTGCGTCTGCGCCCGGAGACGCTCTACGAGCTCGAGTACAGCCTGCTCTTCGCGCACGTCGGCGGCACCCACTTCTCGGCGCACATCATCGACCGCCAGGTGGAGAACTACCGCTCCGGCAACGCCCCGGCGATCGCCGCCATGGACCGCCTCAAGGCGCTCGCCTACGAGATGAAGAACGCGCTCCTGCTCGGCCGCGTGCCGGCGCTCGGCGAGCTGCTGCACGAGGCGTGGGAGGCGAAGAAGCAGATGGCCGACGGCATCAGTACGGCGCCGATCGACGAGCTGTACGCCGAGGCGCGCAAGGCAGGCGCCCTCGGCGGCAAGATCCCCGGCGCCGGCGGCGGCGGCTTCATGTTCTTCATCTGCAAGCCGGGCAGCCGCTTCGCCGTGCAGGCCATGCTGCAGCGCGGCGGCGCGCAGATCGCCAACTTCAAGTTCACGCACGAGGGGGTGCGCTCATGGACGGTGTGAGCATCGTCGCCAAGCGCCTGGCGGAGCATGAGCGCGTGATGGCGGCAGTCTCGGCGCTGAGCGCCGAGATCTGCCGGGCGCACGCGCTCATCCACGACTCGCTCTCGGCCGGCGGCAAGCTGCTGGTCTGCGGCAACGGCGGCTCCGCCGCCGACGCCCAGCACGTCGCCGCCGAGTTCGTCGGCCGCTTCCGGCTCGAGCGCCGCGCCCTGCCGGCGATCGCACTCACGACCAACACGTCGATCGTCACGGCGGTCGCCAACGACCACGGCTTCGACGAGGTCTTCGCGCGGCAGGTCGCGGCGCTCGGCCGCGCCGGCGACGTGCTGCTCGCGATCTCCACCAGCGGCGAGAGCGCGAATGTGCTCAAGGCCGCCGCCGCGGCGCGCGCCGGCGGCCTCAGGGTGATCGCGCTCACCGGCGAGGGCGGCGGCCGGCTCGCCGGCGTCTGCGACGTGCTCCTCGCCGTGCCCAGCACCGACACCGCGCGCACTCAGGAGGCACACATTGTGATCGAGCACATCCTCAGCGAGCTTGCCGAGGCCTCGCTATGTTGATCCGGCCGTGCGCGGCAGCTCAGGCGATCGCGGCCGCGGCGGCCGCGGCAGCTCAGGCTGCGGCTGCCGCGATCGCATCTGCCGCGGCGCCCGCGGCTGTGACCGCTGCGGCCGCGGGCTCCGGTGCCCCGGCTCCTCCTCTCTCCATCGTTTCGGGGGACACGACCGATCCGCGTCCCATCGGCGCCGGCAGCGGCGGAGTCGCCGCCGCCCAGCTCCGCCTCGCCTTCCTCGACCGCGACGGCGTGCTCAACGTCGACGGAGACTACGTGCACCGCCCCGAGGACTTCGTCTGGATGCCCGGCGCGGTCGAGGCCGTGCGCTGGCTCGACCGCTGGGGCTTCACCGTCGTCGTCGTCACCAACCAGGCGGGCATCGGCCGCGGGTTGTACACGGAGGCGGAGTTCGCGCAGTTCATGGGCTGGGTGGGCGAGCGCCTGGCCGCCGACGGCGCGGCGCTCGCCGCTGTGTACTACTGCCCGCACCATCCGGAGGCGGGGCTCGACGCCTACCGGCTCGACTGCCCCGCGCGCAAGCCGCAACCGGGACTCCTTCTGCAGGCGCTGGCCGACTTCGCCGCCGCGCCCTCCGACTGCATCTTCATCGGCGACAAGGTGAGCGACATGGCCGCGGCCGGGGCTGCCGGCATCAGGGGCTTCCTGTACAAGACTGGCGACCTGCTCGATTTCGTCCGCAAAGCCGTCGCCGACGCGTTCCCGGAGTCGAGCTCCTAGGGAGTCGCCGCCGGTGACTGCGGCAGCGTCGGCTGCGCCGGCAGTGTGTCGATCGAGAACCACGCCGGTCGCCGGTAGACGATGTAGTTCGGCAGCACGTCGGTACGGGTAAGCACGAGCGGGTACGGCAATCCCCCGTTCAATTGGTGCGCGACCGCCCACGGCGTCGCCTCGGCAGGGTTGGCGATGCGGATCACGACATCGGGCACGACGCCCGCCTGCTTGAAGTAGTCCCAGGTGGCCGGCGGCAGCACGCCCGGCGCCCCGCCGGACGTGGTGATCCACACGGTGTTGGCGGCGGCGGCGTGCGGCCACATCAGGTACGCCGCCGGCAGGCCGTTGAAGACGATGATGCGCTCGTCGGGGCGCACGAGCGTGGCGAGGTCGGCGCTGAACTTGGTGAGAAAGGCGGCGCGCGGGACCGTCGTGTAGATGCCCGCATAGGGGCCCGCGCGCATCTGCACTGTGAGCGTGCGGTACGGCACCATCCGCGGGATGTACGCGAACTGGTAGACGATCGTCGCCGCGACGGTGAGCGTGAGCGCCGCCGCCGTGAGCCACGGCAGCGCCCGCGCCAGCCGGTCCTGCGGCTCGCCGGGGCGCGGCGCGGCGACAAGCACCAGCAGCGCCGCGCAACAGAGCATCGCCGGGAGGAACCCCACCTCGCTGTTGACGAAGCTGGAGGCGCTCGTGTACCCGGTCATGATGCCGGCGGCGAGCGCCGGCACGAGGCCCCACGCGGCGAGCTTGACGACGAGGCTGCGATCGCGCGCATCGGTGAAGAGCAGCAGGAAGAAGCTGACGAACATGAAGGCGATCGCAAAGCCCGCCGCCTCGAGCAGCCAGCGCAGGCCGCCCATGAAGAGCGACGGCGGCACGTAGGCGAGCAGCAGCAGGCGCGCGCGCGGGTAGCGCCGGTAGATGAGATAGAGCACCGCGGCAATGACCAGCAGGTGCGCGCGCGACATCATCAGCCGCTCCCAGCCCGAGATCACGTTGCCGACCTTCGCGAACCCGCCGCCCTGGCCGACGCGCTTGGCGTCGGCGAGCTGAAAGCGCACGCTGCGCAGCACATTGCCGACGCCGAAGGAGACGAGCACGATGGCGCCGGCAGCGCCTGCGGCTCCGGCGCCGGCAACGTACGCCCACGCCGCGCGCCGGCGCCCGGCGCTGACGAGCGCCGCCGCGATCGCGTACAGCGGCACGATCACGATCAGCGTCGGAAACACGAACACGGCGACGCCGTGACAGACGCCCGCCGCCACCATGTACCAGTGGCTGCGTCCGTGCAGGATCGTCCACAGCCCGAGGACCACGCCGAGCGTCAGGAACCCGGAGGCGAGCGTGTTGTAGTTGAGTTGCGGCAGGTCGAAGGCGAAGTAGCTCACGTAGAGCGTCGCCGCCAGCGCCGCGTACTGCCAGCGCATCAGCGTACGCAGCAGGCAGAAGACCGAGGTCGCGACACCGAGGGCGAAGAGCAGATACAGGTGTCGCGTATAGAGCATCAACCCCGTCGCCCCACCGCTGATCGCCACGAACGCCTTGACGAACGGGTAGACGACGAGCCCGGCGAGCTGCAGCAGGTTGACCTCGTCGACGAACGGCCGCGCGCCGAGGGCGAAGCGATACGGCACGGCGATGTAGAAGCTCTCGTCGAGCAGGTCGATGCCGCGGTAGAGGCGGCTGTAGGTGAAGGCGAGCGCCGCGAGAAAGACGAAGACGGCGACGGCGCCGAGACCGATGTCGAGCCTCGACCAGCGCTCCCCCGCCGGCGACCACCGCTCCCCTGCGCCGTCCGCCGGCCGGAAGGCGAAGTACTTGTAGAAGAAGTAGCTGAGCACCACGGTGACCGCCATCGCCACCGCCTGCGCGACCAGCACCGGCAAGCCGGCGACCTCGTGCAGCAGCGGCAGCAGGCCCAGATTGACCACGAACGCGGCGCCGTACACGAGGTAGGTCTTGAAGTACTCGCGCAGATAGTTGCCGTGCGTGCGAAAGACGACGAATTTGTAGCCGAAGTAGTTCTGCGTGATCGCGATCACGTTGGCGGGCACGAGGATCAGCACGTACGACATGTGCCGGCGCAGCAGCCAGTAGAGGAGCGCGTACACGCCGTAGCCGAAGAGCGTGTTCCAGCCGCCGACCAGCAGGTAGCGCACCTGCTGTTCGTGCCGCTTCAGGAGACCGGGTACGCGGTCCATGCGCGAGCTCTAGAGGCCGAAGGTATCGCGGACGATGTAGTTCGGCCGCTGTTTGACCTCGTCGTAGATGAGGCCGACGTACTCGGCGACCACGCCGAGCATCGTGAAGAGAAAGCCGAAGAGCAGGAGCATCACGCCCATGATCGTGCCGAACCCGGCGAACGGCACGCCCCAGACGAAGGCGCGCACGACGACGTAGATGAGAAAGGCGAAGGCGAAGCCGCTCATCGCCAGGCCCATCCAGGTGATCAACCGCAGCGGCACGTAGCTGAAGCTGAGGATGCCCTTGATCGCCAGCTCGATCACCTGCAGCGTGTACGCCTTGGTCTCGCCGGCGAAGCGCGGCAGGCGCTCGTGCTCGATGCCGACGCTCGAGAAGCCCGCCCAGTAGAACATGCCGCGCATGAAGCGGTTGCGCTCGTGCATGCCCTTGACGGTCTCGTAGACCTTGCGGTCGACCAGGCGGTAGTCGCTGACGTTGCGCGGGAACACGCCGCCGGTCATGCGCCCGAGCAGCCAGTAGAAGATCTGCGCGTTCATCCGCCGCACGGGGCCGGTGCCGACACGCCGGGTGACCTTCATGTAGACGTTGTCGAAGCCCTCCTCCCACTTACGGATGAACTCGCCGATCAGCTCCGGCGGGTCCTGCAGGTCGGCGGTCATGATCACGCAGGCGTCGCCGGAGACGTAGTCGAGCCCGGCGGTGATGCCGCCGTCCATGCGAAAGTTGCGCGCCAGCCGGAGGATCTTGAAGCGCGCGTCCGCCGCGCGGATCGCCGTGAGCCTGGCCAGCGTGCCGTCGGTCGAGCCGTTCTCGACAACCACCGCCTCGAAGTCGTAGTCGGGATTGTCGGCGAAGACCTGTTGCAGCCGCCGGCAGAGCTCGTCGATGCACTCCTCTTCGTTATAGGCCGGCGTGACGATGCTGACGAGCTTGCGGCCGCCGCCGTGCGCGGCTTCGCGCGTCGCCCGCCGCGCCGTCTCGCGCTCGCCCATGTCGGTGACCCGGCGCTCGGCGTGGCCGAGCGGCTCCAGCGGGTTGGCGGGCGTGTCGATCACAACAGCTCCTCGAGCTTCGCCAACGATTCGATCACCATTGCACCTTCGACTTCGACCGCGCTCTCCCCTGCCACGAGCGCCGCCGGCGCCCCGGCGCGGCGCGCCATCGCGATGTCGGACTCCTCCATATCGCCGACGACGAGCACATCGGCCGCGGCGAAGCCGAGATCGCGCTCGATCAGCTCGAGCATGTACGTCGCCGGCTTGCCGACGACGACGTTGGCGCGCCGGCCGACGGCGCGCTCGACGCGCTCGACGACGACGCCACAGCCCGGCAGCCGGCGACCGTCGGCCGCCGGATAGGTCATGTCGCGGTTGCAGGCGACGAACGCGGCGTCGTGCGCCAGCGTGTATCCGCCGAACAGCTCGAGGTGCCACTCGGGGTCGTGACCGACGACGAGCGCGTCGGCGGCCGCGATCTGCTCGGTGAGCGGCACGCCCTGCGCCGTCATCTCGGCGCGCAGGGCGCGCGCACCGATCACGTACACCTGCCAGTACCCGCTCTCCCGCGCGAAACGCGCCGCCGCGTTGCTGCAGCAGTACACGTCCTCTATCGCGGCCGCAAAGCCCATCGCCGCCAGCTTGTCGGCGATCTGCTGGCGCGTGCGCACGGTCGAATTGGTCAGGTAGAGCACGCGCAACCCGCGTCGCCGGCACCAGCCCACGACCTCGACCGCGCCGGGCAGCGCCTGCTCGCCGACGTAGAGCATGCCGTCGAGGTCGAAGGCCACGGCGCTGACCACTTACAGCACCCCCTGGAGCTCGCGCAAGGCTTCTCTGGCCTCATCCTCACCGAGATCGTCGACGACCTCCATCGCGAAGCCGTCGTAGAGCATCACCAGTGCCAGCTTCGGCCCCGTACGCTTCTTGTCCTGCCCCATCGCCCCGATCACGGTGTCGGCGTCGAGCGCGAGACGGTCGGGCGGCACGACCAGGGCCGGCCGCAGAAGCGCGCGCCGCAGGCGCTCTTCCGTCGCCGCCGAGAGCCGCCCGCGGGCGCGCGCCACCAGCCCGGCGAGGATCATCCCTGCGACGACCGCCTGACCGTGCGGCAGCGCGAAGTCCGAAGCGGACTCGAGCGCGTGGCCGAAACAGTGGCCGAAGTTGAGCCACCGGCGGCGGCCCGTGTCGCGCTCGTCCTCCTCGATGAAGGCGCGCTTGATCTCGAGCGAGCGCCAGACCGCGTCGCCGACGGCGGCGGGTCGGCGGCCGGTCAGGGCGGGCGCTTCGCGCGCATACACCGCGGCCGCCTCCTCGCCGCCGATCAAGTGGAGCTTCAGCACTTCACCGAGCCCGCTGAAGTAATCCTCTTCCTCCTGCGTGGCGACGAACCCCGGGTAGACAAGCACGCGCTCGGGCGGGTAAAGCGTGCCGATGAGGTTCTTGAACTGGCGGAAGTTGAGCGACGTCTTGCTGCCGATGCAGCTGTCCGCCTGCGCGAGCAGCGTGGTCGGCACGAAGATCCAGGGGACACCGCGGTAGATGGTCGACGCGAGGAAGCCGGTCAGGTCCTGCGTGATGCCGCCGCCGATCGAGATCACCGTGGTGTTGCGCTTGGCCGCGCGCGCCGTCATCGCCGCGTAGAGCTCCTCGACGCTCGCCAACACCTTGCGCTGTTCGGCGATCGGCAGCACGTGCACATCGGCATCGGCGAGCGGGCGGAGCACGCCGTCGCGGTGACACCGCCATACGTTCTCGTCGACGATGACGAACGACTGCGGCAGAGCGGCGAGCTCGCCGACGAAACCCGGCGATTCGGCGAGCTCCACACGGTAGTCGCCGAACAGCGACCGTACGGCCAACCCGGCTACAGGCACGTGTAGCCCCCGTCGGCGACGATCACTTGGCCGGTGACGAACGAGTTGCGCGACGAGCAGAGAAAGGCGGCGAGCTCCGCGATCTCCGCCGGCTGCGCGAGCCGCCCCAGCGGGATGCCCGATACGATGGCGGCGAGCTCGGCGCGCGTGTTGTTGGCCCGCGTGAGCTCGGTGTCGACGAAGCCGGGAGCGATGGCGTTGACCAGCACGCCGGCAGACGCCACCTCCACCGCCAGTGTGCGTGTCATGCCGTTGAGACCGGCTTTGCTGGCGGCATAGGCGAAGCGGCGCGGCTTGGCGACCACGGCCCAGATCGAGCTCACGTTGAGGATGCGGCCGTAGCCGCGCGCCGCCATCACCGGAGCGACGGCGCGCGCCAGCCGCATCGGCGACACGAGATTCACGTGCAGCGTCTCCGCGATCTCCTCGTCGCTCGCCTCGGCGGCCGCGCCCAGGGAGTTGACACCGGCGTTGTTGACGAGGATGTCGACCGGTCCCTGCAGGTCGGCCAGGTACCCATCAACCGAGTCGTCGTCAGCGAGATCGAGCTCGGCGCGCGACGGCGCCAGCACACGCGCGCCGAGCTCCGCGAAGCGTTGCGCGATCGCCGACCCGATACCCCGGGATGCGCCTGTGACCAGCGCCGTGCGTCCGTTCACGGTTCACTCTCCTTGCGCGCCGGCGGCCGTCAGTTGTAGCGGCCGCCGGCGGCCTCGATCAGGTGATCGTAGCGCGACTGCAGCATCTGCAGGCGGTTGGCGTCTTCGTCGGCGATCAGGCCGTAGAAGCTGCGCTTGTTCTTCAGCCACATCAGCTCGAAGCCGACCGCCTTGAGGATGCCCTTGTCGGCGTCGTCGGCGAGCGCCTCGGGGCACTTGAAGATCACCTTGCGCGTCTCGTAGCGGTCGATCGTGCCCGCCGGCAGCTCGCGCATGAACGGCAGTGACTCGGCGCCGACGCCGCCGCCAAGCGCCGTCTCCAGGTTCTTCGTCTTCGCCTTGACGAAGAGCTCCTCGGCGATCGCGAACACGCGCGGGTCGTTGATGTCTTCACGCGTCAGCCCCATCGAGCCGGTCATGTCGACGCGGCCGAGCACGATGCCGTCGAGCTGCGCGATCTCCGGCAGCGCCAGCATCGTGTCGAAGTTCGCGAATCCGGTCAGCGTCTCCACGTTGATCGCGAAATCGACCTGCTCGCGCTCGTCCGGCGGGAACGCCAGGGCGACGGCGCGCAGGTACTTGGTGAGCGCATAGGGCGATTCCACCATCGGCCCGACGATGCGCTCGACACCGATCACGCGCGCCTCGTACATGTCGCGCACGGCCTCGCAGCCGCCGATCTTGAGCGTCAGGCCGAGGCCGGCGGCCGACACGACCTCCTTCAGCCGCAGCGCCTCTTCGAGTCGTGTGCCTTCGGCCTCGAACTCCGCCTTGACTCCGTTCACGTGATGGTTCTCGCGCAGGTCGCCGAGCACTTCGACCATTCGCCGTTCGAGTTCGTTCATTCCGCCTCCCACTCCGGTACCAGCATGTTGTCGGCAAACTCGTCTCTCTGCAACAGGGGCGACATGTCCTCGAGCGGCTTGCTGACGATGCGCCCGTCGGGCCGGCGCGCGGCGGCGACCTTGGGCGCGAAGACCGCTTCGGCCGGCATGACCACGTCGCACAGTGCCGGTCCGCGGCTCTCGAGCGTCGCGCCGATCGCCTCGTCGAGCGTCTCGTGCGACTCTACCCGTGTCGCTTCGATGCCGTAAGCCTCGGCGATCGCCACCATGTCGGGGAAGCTGACGCCGGTTGCCGGCCCCTCGCCCACCCGGTGGCCGGCGAACAGGTTGTCCTGGGTCTGGCGGATCGAGAGGTAGCCGCCGTTGTTGAAGACGAAGATCTTGATCGGCAGGTGGTGGTGCACGATCGTCTGCAGCTCCTGCAGGTTCATCTGGATGCTGCCGTCGCCGGCGAGGCAGATGACGCGGTGGCCGCAGACGAACGCCGCGCCGATCGCCGCCGGCAGGTCGTAGCCCATGCCGGCGGTGCCGGAGTTGCCGAGCAGGCGCTGGCCGTCCTTGAGGCGCAGCGCCTGAAAGGCGACGACGCAGGCGGCGCCGTTGGCGCAGACGACCACATCGCTGTGCTCGAGGTGCTCCGCCAGCACGTCGACGAACACGTAGGGATTCACGGCGCCGCGCTCGGCCCGGTACTCGGGCAGCACCACGGGGTAGCGGCGCTTGCGCTCCAGGCACCAGGCGAGCCAGTCGGCCGGCGTCGCGCCGCTCGCGGAGCGGTCTGCCGCAGCATCGCCGGCGGCGCGCCCCCCAGCCGCCTGCCACCCGGCCGCATCCAGGGCGGCTCGCAGCTCCCGCACGAAGACGCGCGCGTCGCTGCGGATCGGCATGTCGGGGGCGATCGTCGGCTTGCGCAGCTCCGCTGCGTCGATGTCGACGATCGCCTTGTACGCATGGCGCGCGAAGGCCTTGAACTCGTAACCGATCTGGCGCACGTTTAGCCGGCAGCCGACCGAGATCAGCAGGTCGGCGTTCTGCACGGCGAAGTTGCCGGCGCGGTCGCCGACGGTGCCCGGCCTGCCGACGTACAGCGGATGGTCCTCATACATCAGGTCGTGCGCGTTCCAGGCGGTCACCACCGGTATGCCGAGACGCTCAGCCAGGGTGCGGAAGTCGGCGGCAGCCCCGGCGACGCGCACGCCGCCGCCGCCGAGCAGCACCGGCCGTTCGGCGGTGCGCAGACGCTCCACCAGATCGGCCGCCTGCCGGCGCACGCGCGCGAGGTCGACGTCGTCCACCCCGCGCGCCATCGGCTCCACCGCGGGGTTGAAGCCCGGCAGCGACGCCTCGTCCACCTGCGCCGCCTGCACGTCGAACGGCAGGTCGAGCCACACCGGGCCGGGGCGCCCGCTGCGCGCCAGGTACACCGCCTTGTCGAAGTGGTAGCACACGGTGCGCGGGTCGACGACCATCTGGGCGTACTTGGTGATCGGCCGTACCAGCTCGACGATGCTCGCCTCCTGGTCGCCGAGCTGGCGCAGCGGCACTTTGGTGCTGGCGACCGTCGTGTCGAAGCGCACCTGGCCCGACACGTAGAGCGCCGGCACCGAGTCGTGCCACTGGCCGAGCACGCCGGTGATCGTGTTCGTGCCGCCCGGCCCCGTCGTGACGACGGTCACGCCGATCGTCTCGCCGATGCGCGCGTAGCCCTCGGCGGCGATCGCGCACGCCTGCTCGTGATGGTTGCAGACCAGGGTCAGCTCAGGGCGGCGGCTGAGCGAGTCGTCGAGATGCATGGCGCCGCCCCCAGTGACCAGGAACACGTGCTTCACACCGAGTTCGGCGATCCGCCGCGCTATGTAATCGGAGACCTTGATCACGTCAACCTCTTTCGGAGCATCCTGCCGCTCCGTTTACTTGTCGGTCAACAGCAGCTCGCGGTTGAGGCTCTTCTTGCGCTTCGCGTACCAGGCGTAGAGCGCGCCCACCGCCGCCTCCAGCGGGGTCAGGCGCAGGTCGCGGTACTCGGCGCGCAGCCGCGCGTTGCTGCCGCTGTACTCCTCGCCCATGCCCGGTTGCGCGACGGCGATCGGCAGCTGCTTGCCGGCCACACTGAGCACGAGCTCGGCGAGCTCGAGCAACTCAGGGGCGCGGCCGCTGCACACGTTGTAGGCGCCGTGGCGCGGCCCTTCGCGCAAGAAGTAGTCGACGACCGCCGCCAGGTCGTCCACGTACACGTAGTCGAGTCGCCGGTTCTGCTTGATCGTGATCGGCAGGTCGAAGAGCGTCTTGCAGATCGCGTTGCTGATGAAGCGGACGGCGTAGTCCTCGCCGCGGCCGAAGACGCCGAAGGGCCGCAGCTCGACGATGTCGGGCCGGCCTTCGGCGTACTTCGCGCAGATGTACTTGGAGAAGCCGTGCTCGTCGACGGGCACGAAGCGGTCGAAGTACGACTCGTCCATCTGCGGCGCGTAGTGCCCGGCCGCATACACGGCGCCGGAGCTCATGAACACCATCCGGCTGTAGAGACCGGCGCAGCGCGCGAGGTTGAAGAACATCCGCGTGTTGTGCTCGAGCTGCCCGCTCGGGTCGGCGGCGTTGCGATGACCGGGGCGCACGGCACAGTGCACGACGGCGTCCGGGCGCTGCGCCTCGAGGTAGGCGCGCACCGCCGCCGCGTCGAGCAGCTCGAGCTCGGCGTGGGTCGGCGCCAGCAGCTCGTGGCCGGAGCCGTCGGCGCCGAGCCCGGCCACCAGGCCGGCGCCGACGAACCCGCTGCCGCCCGTCACGATGATCTTCACGAGCGTTCTCCTCTCAGCGCCACGACCAGCAACCCCACCAGCGCCGCCGGGTAGACCAGCACCGACGTGCTCACGTCGCTGTTCGCGTAGTTCTGGAACGAGAAGTATACGTAGTCCATGGGCACGAGCAGCAGCACAAACAGCAGCGCCACCAGCCACCAGCGGCGCACCCGGCCGGCGGCGAGCACGAAGAGCGCCAGGGGCAGGAAGAGGTGGATCAGCGTGTAGTCGTGGTTCTCCATCGGCAGCAGCAGCGCGCAGACGACGAGCACCGTGGCGCGCTGCCAGTCGGCGAGCTCGTGGGTGAGCAGCCGCCCGCAGATCCACAGAAACGCGAGCAGGCACGCGACCACGTAGAGCCGGAGAATATTGTTGCGGCCAAGCAGCCACAGTTGGATGTCGCCGCCCGTCCAGCGATCGATGACACAGACGACGCCCCAGAGGCTATGCCCGTGCTGCACCGTGAACAGCGTGTTGTCCATCTCCACGTGGCCTCTGAGTGTGCCGCCCGTGATCGACAGCACCTTGCCGATGCCCACACCGGAGGACCAGGCGATCGCGAGCACGCTCAGGAGCGTGCTCGCGATCGCCCCCGCGACGCTGTAGACCAGCTGCCGATAGTGCTTGTCGCAGAGCGGCAGCACGAGCAGCGTCGCCCAGTAGTACTTGGCGGCGATCGCCAGGGCGAGCGGCAGCCACGCCCAGCGCGAGTGCGCGGCGTAGTACAGGTAGAAGAACGCCGCCAGGAGCACGAAGACGACCATCTCGAGGTTGCCGCGATCGACGGCGACGAGCACCGGATAGGCGAAGAGCGTCAGCACGAGCGTGTGCGGCAGACGCGCCAGCGGTCCGCCGAAATCGGGCGTCAGCCAGTTCCACGCGATCGCCGCGAGCGTCGCCAGAAAGGCAGTGACGACGAGCCCCAGCGCGAGCTTGTCGGGGAACACCGTCATCACCTTGGTGAAGACGTGGAATACGGGCGAGTAGACGAGGTTCTCCTGCCCGGCCGCGCCGAAGTGCCGTGCGTTCCGGTAGACCTCGAAGAAGTCCCCGAGGCGGTAGCGGGGC
The DNA here is from genome assembly GCA_003132585.1 of Actinomycetota bacterium. Taxonomy (GTDB): domain Bacteria; phylum Actinomycetota; class Thermoleophilia; order UBA2241; family UBA2241; genus PALSA-647. The sequence continues at coordinate 1,882 of PKYG01000097.1, read as the reverse complement.
TTGAAGAGGAACGTGCTCGACGGGTAGCTCTTCAACCAATACTGGGCGTTGACGTAGTGCCAGACGACAGACGCGAACGTACCCGTAAACACCAAGGCCGTGAGCAGCGAGACGACGCGGCGGCGCGCGGCGGCTCCGGGCGCGTCGAGGCCGGCCGGCCGCGCGAGCTCAGTCAAGCCGCCGCCCCAGGGCCGTCGCGATCGACTGCGCCATGTAAACGAGCATCTCGTCGCTGAGTCCCGGATACACGCCGACCCAGAACGCGTCGTTCATGATCGTGTCGGTGGCGGCGAGGTCGCCGACGACGCGGTATCCCTGGTGCGTGGCGCGCATCGCGTCGAAGCACGGCTGGCGCACCATGTTGCCGGCGAAGAGCATGCGCGTCTGGATCTTGCGGCGCTCGAGATCGGCGACGAGCGCGTCGCGGCCGCCGTCGCGCAGCGTCATCAGAAAGCCGAACCAGCTCGGCTCGGAATCCGCCGTCGCTTGCGGCAGAGCGAGCACGTCGGCGAGCGGCGCAAGCAATCGCGACAGGGTCGCGAAGTTGCGCCGCCGAGCCTCGACGAAGCGCGGCAGCTTGGCGAGCTGCGCGCAGCCGATCGCCGCCTGCATCTCCGTCACCTTGAAGTTGAAGCCGAAGTGCGAGAACACATACTTGTGGTCGTAGCCGTGCGGCAGCGTGCCGAAGTCGCGGTCGAAACGGCGGCCGCAGAAGTTGTCCACCCCGGACGGGCACTCGCAGTCGCGGCCCCAGTCGCGCAGCGAGCGCACGATCGCGCCGAGCTCGTCCGACTCGGTGTACACGGCGCCGCCCTCGCCCATCGTCATGTGGTGGGGCGGGTAGAAGCTGCTCGTGCCGATGTGGCCGAAGCCGCCCGTGAGCCGCCCGCCGTAGTGCGCCCCGAGCGCGTCGCAGTTGTCTTCGATCAGCCACAGGGCGTACTCCTCACAGAACGCCTGTACAGTGGCGACGTCGAAGGGGTTGCCGAGCGTGTGCGCGAGAAACACGGCCTTAGTGCGCGCGCTCCAGGCGTCTTCGAGCTGGGCGACGTCGACGTTGGCGGTCGCAGGGTCGACGTCGACGAACACCGGCACGGCTCCGTACTGCACGATCGGCGCGACCGTGGTCGGAAAGCCCGCGGCGACGGTGATCACTTCGTCGCCGCGGAGGATCTTGCGCGCGCCCAGCCGGTCGGAGGTGAGCGCGCTGAAGGCGAGCAGGTTCGCCGACGAGCCGGAGCTCACGAGGTAGCAGTGCTTGATGCCGAGGTAGGCGCCGAGCTGCTCCTCCAGCCGATCGGAGTAGCGCCCGTGCGTGAGCCAGAATTCGAGCGACGAATCGACGAGGTTGAGCAGTTCGGCAGCGTCGAAGACGCGCCCGGCGTAGGGGATGCGCGTCTCGCCGGGCACGAAAGCGGCCCGCGCCGCGAACGCGGCAGCATAGTACTGCTCGACCAGCGCCATGATCTGCTGGTGCAGCTTGCCGGCGTCGCCGCCGCTACCGGCGCTCATGCCGCTCACCTCTCCCCCGTCGCCGACGCTCACGCCGCTCACCTCTCCCCTGCGGCCCACGCGACGCCCTGAGCCCGCGCGTCGGCGACGTAGTCGTCGATATCGGCTTGCGAGTGCCGCACGAGCGCTTCGCGCGCGGCGCTCGCCTGCGCGTCGGCAACCGCGGGCGACGCGCCGGGGCCGTAGAACTCGCGGTACCAGCGCGCCGTCGCGGCGACGGCGCGCTCGACCTCCCACACGGGGCGCCAGCCGAGCCGCTCGCGCGCCTTCGTGATGTCGAGCTGCAACAGGTGTGCCTCGTGGCGCGGCTGGGCGGCGGCGGTCGCGGCAGCGGCATCGGCGCCCGCCGCGGCGGCGGCATCGGCGGCGG
>PKYG01000029.1:4661-20093 GCA_003132585.1 Actinomycetota bacterium | reverse complement strand
CGCGCCGTGTAGGTCGTGTGCAGCAGCTCGTGGCTCTTGTGACCACAGGGACCGTCGGTGAGGAATTCCTCGTAGACCTTCAAGACAGCCGGGTTCACGTGCGACTTGCGTACCTTGGAGGCCATGTCCTCGCCGTAGATCGCCTTGGCGCGCGCGGCGCGGATCGCAGGGCTGGTCGGGATCGGCTGGCCACCGCCGCCGAGGCAGCCGCCCGGGCAGGCCATGAACTCGATGAAGTGGCACTGACTGAACTTGCCGCCGGCCTTGATGTCGTCCATGACCTTCTTGGCGTTGGCGGTGCCGTGGGCCACGGCGACCTTGAGGGTCGCACCCTTGAGCCAATCCCAGTCGGGGATGAGGTGGGCGATCGGCGCCGGCACTTCACCGACGTCGTCGATCCTCAACTCTGCGTACCGCACACCTTCGAAGCCGCGCACCGGGATGATGTTGGCGTCGGTGAACAGCTCCTCGACACGGTGACCGGTAACGAACTCGATGACCGTGCGCAGCGCCGCCTCCATGACGCCCCCGGTCGCGCCGAAGATGACGCCGGAGCCGGTCGCCGTGCCGAACGGATCGTCGAAGTCTGACTTCTCCATGCTGAGCGTATCGATACCCGACTCGCTCAGCATCTTGGCGAGCTCGCGACTGGTGATGCCGTAGTCGACATCCTTGTAGCCGCTGGCGTTCATCTCCGGCCGGTTGCACTCGAACTTCTTCGCCGAGCAGGGCATCAATGCGACGTTGACGATGGTCGCCGGGTCGATGCTGTTCTTCTCAGCGTAGTAGGTCTTGATCAGCGCGCCGAACATCTGCTGCGGGCTCTTCGCCGATGACGCGTTGGGCAGATACTCGGGGTAGAAATGCTCGAGGTACTTGACCCAGCCCGGGGAGCAGCTCGTGAACTGCGGCAGGGCGACGCCGGCATCCTTCTCGACCAGTGCCTTGTAGAGGCGGGTGATGAGTTCGGTGCCCTCCTCGATGATCGTCAGGTCGGCGCTGAAGTTGGTGTCGAACACCTTGTCGAAGCCGGCGCGGCGCATCGCCGTGTTCAGCTCGAAAGTGACCGCCGTGCCGGGCTCGAGCCCGAAGCACTCGCCGATCGCGGCGCGCGGCGCCGGAGCGGTCTGGATGATCACGTGCTTGGTGGGATCGTCGATTGCCGCCCAGATCTGGTCCGTCGGGTCCTTGGCCTTGAGGGCGCCGGTCGGGCAGCGGTTGATGCACTGGCCGCAGTTGATGCACACCACGTCGGCGAGCGGCTTGTTGAGGAACGTCGCGATCTCGGTCTTGTTGCTGCGGCCGATCGCCTCGAGTACGCCGACCTCCTGGAGGTCGATGCAGGTGCGCACGCAGCGACGGCAGAGAATGCACTTGTTCATGTCGCGAACGACGGAATAGCTCGAGTCGTCGACTTCGTACCTCGGCTCGGTCGGATGACCGAAGCGGAAGAAGTCGACGCCGTACTCGGCGGCGAGGCTCTGCAACTCGCAGTTGCCACCGCGGGCGCAGGTGTAGCACTCGCCGTAGTGGTCAGCGAGCAGCAGGTCGAGGATGTGGCGCCGCGCCTTGCGGACAGGCCGGGTGTGGGTGCGCACTGCAATCGGTGCCGTGATCGGGAAGGCGCAGGCCGCCTGCAGCGTGCGCTGGCCCTCGACCTCGACCACACAGATACGGCAGAGCCCGGCCATGCACAGGTCTTCGTGGTAGCAGAGCGTCGGGATCTTGACGCCGACCTGCTTGGCGGCGTCGAGGATCGTCGTGCCCAACGGCACCTTGACCTCGACGCCGTTGATCGTCGCCGAGACGAGGGCGCCGATCGCCGCCGGGGCGGCATCGGTGACGACGTTGCGACCCTGCTGGCTGACGGGGGCGCGGCCGGCGTCGGGAGCGGTTGTGTCAGTCATGCTCAGTTCCTCGCTGGTTCGGACTGGGTGAGAGCGCGGGCCATGATCTCGTCGCCGAAGTTCTCGATGATTGACATGAAGGCGTTCGAGCTGGTCTGGCCGAGGCCGCATTTGGAGGCGATGCGCATCGTCTCGGCGAGCTCCTTGAGCTCGTCGAGCGCCGCCAGTGTGAGCGTACCTTCGCGCAACTTCTCGGCGCCTTCGAGCATCTTGGCGTTGCCGCCGCGACAGGGCGTGCACTGGCCGCACGACTCGTCGACGAAGAAGTCGAGGAAGTTGTGCGCCACCTGGAGCATGTCGCGGCCGGGAGCGAAGACGATGATCGAGCCGCCGGTGGGCACATCCTCGAAGGCGATCTTGCGCGAGAATTGCGCCGCCGGCACGCAGATGCCGGAAGCGCCGCCGACCTGCACCGCCTTGGCGCCCGCGCCGCCGACCGCGGCGAGCAGCTCGGCGATGCTGATGCCGAGCGGGAACTCGTACACGCCGGGCTTCTCGCAATCGCCGGACACGCTGAAGATCTTCGTGCCGGTCGACTTCTCGGTGCCCTTGCTCTTGAACCAGTCGGCGCCCTTGGCGAGGATGCAGGCCGCGTCGGCGAGCGTCTCCACGTTGTTGACGGTCGACGGGCGGCCGAGGTAGCCGGTGTTGACCGGGAACGGTGGCCGGTTGCGCGGCTCGCCGCGGAAGCCCTCGAGCGATTCGATCAGGGCGGTCTCCTCGCCGCACACATATGCGCCGGCGCCCATCTGGATGCGGATGTCGAAGTCGAAGCCATCCCTGCCGAGAACGTTCTTGCCGAGCAGTCCCTGCTCACGTCGCTTGGCGAGGGTGTCCTCGAGCTGCCGGCGCAGGTAGGTGTACTCGGCGCGAAGGTACACGATGCCGTTCTTCGCGCCGATCGCGCGTCCGGCGATCGTCATCCCCTCGAAGACGAGGTCGGGGAACTCCGTGAGGATGACCCGGTCCTTGAACGTGCCGGGTTCGCCTTCGTCGGCGTTGCAGATGACGAACTTCTCGGCGCTCTGTTCGGCGGCGGCGAAGTTCCACTTCATGCCGAGCGGGAAGCCGGCGCCGCCGCGCCCCTTCACGCTCGACTTGTTGATCTCGGCGATGATGTCGGCGCGCGGCATCGCGAGGGCGGCCTTGAGGCCGGCCTCGGGCTCGATCTGGCTGAACGTCAGGGGACCTACGGTTGAAGTGATCATACGAGGTGCTCCTCCTTGTGCTCGGGAGCAAACACGCCGAAGGAGCGGCGGCAGTCCGCGAGGATCTCGTGGACCTTCTCGGGAGTGACACGGGTGAACACGCGGTCGTTGACGAGCAGGGCCGGACCCTGGTCGCACATGCCCATGCAGTTCGCCCACTCGAGCGTGAACTTGCCGTCGGCCGTGGTGCTGCCGAAGCCGATGCCGAGGTTGGTCTGGAGCTGCCGGGCGACGGCGTCCTTGTCGGCCAGATCGCAGGAGATCGTGCGGCAGAGCCGCACGACGAACTCACCCTGCTTCTCGGTACCGAGGAAGGCGTAGAAGGAGGCCACGCTGTGCACCTCGACGGGATGGATTTCGAGAGCATCGGCGACGATCTGCATCGTGAAGCTGTCGATGACATGGTGGGTGCGTTTGACTTCTTGCAGCATCGGGATCAGCGAGCTGCGTGTGCGCCCGAGCCTGTCGGCGAGGGCGCCGATCTCGCTACTCAGTTTGTCGCGTTCGGTGATCAACATGCCGGCCTTCCTAGTTCGCGAGGAGCTTGGCGACTTTGGCGATCAGCGTCACGGGGTCGACCGGCTTGGCCTGGAACTCGTCGACCGGGACCATCTCGGAGTCCTTGTCGAATTGCATCCCGGTCGCCTTGCCGACGCTCGTGAGCATCATGATCGGCAACGTGACGCCGTCGCGGCGCAGGTCCTGCGCCATGACGAAACCGTCGTCCTGCTCCTCCATCATCACGTCGAGGATGATCAGGTCGGGCGCGTCGCTGGCGACCATCTCCATGCCTTCGTTCCGGTTGGCGGCGGTGCAGACCGCGTAGCCCTCCTTCTCGAGGACCAGTTTGCAGGCCTCAAGGATGTCTGGGTCGTCGTCGACAACAAGGATCTTGGACACCTAACTCTCCCTTGCTCGATTGCCCTTACTCTCACGTGACTGCGTAACGGCGCGGATCGTCGGGCGGAAGCGCGCATGTCGGCGGGGGGTTCCTGAAGTGTACCAGGCTCGTCTCTGCGCCGATCCCACATTCCCCAACGATGCCACTGTTCATTGTTTCACAAGGCTTCTCGGCCTGCCACCGTCGGTGCGGCCGCGCCTCCGGTCGGGCGTCGCCGCTGGACATCGTGTACAAGCAGAGCATCTCCTGCATTCCCGCTGTCCGAAATCTTGTACGGGTGACTTTTTGCTCTGCTAGAGTTGGCGCGGCACACAGCAGGACTCCGTGGAGGTTCTTTGATGACGAACGAAGACAAGAAGAAACTGATCGCAACGGTCGTCGGGCGCAGCGCGCCGTTCACCGTGGACCATGCCGATGGCAGCTGGCTGTACTCGACCGAGGGCGAGAAGTGGCTCGACTTTGCCAGCGGCATCGCTGTGGCCAACACCGGACATTGCCACCCGAAGGTCGTCGCCGCCGCCCGCGAGCAGATCGGCAAGATCATCCACGCGCAGGCAAACATGTTCTACCACCAGCCGATGCTCGACCTCGCCGCAAAGCTCGTCGAGATCGTCCCCGGAGACTTCGACAACGTGCTCTTCGTCAACTCGGGCGCCGAGGCCGTCGAGAACTCCGTCAAGCTCGCCAAACAGTCGACGCGGCGGCCCGCGGTGATCGCCTTCCAGGGCGCCTTCCACGGCCGTACCCACCTGACGATGGCGCTAACCTGCTCGAAGACGATCTACCGCGGTCACTATGAACCGCTGCAGGGTGGCATCTACCACGCACCCTACGCCTATCCGTACCGCACCCCGGCCAGCGAAGACCCGGTCGACTACGCGCTCAGCGGTCTCGACAGGGTGCTCGCCGCCGAGGTCTTCCCCGACGACGTCGCCTGCATCCTCGTCGAGCCGATCCAGGGCGAGGGTGGCTTCATCGTGCCGCCGAAGGAGTTCATGCAGGGCCTGCGCAAGAAGGCCGACGAGATCGGCGCTCTGCTGATCCTCGACGAGATCCAGGCCGGCATGGGCCGCACCGGCAAGTGGTTCTGCCACGAGCACTACGGCATCACCGCCGACATCGTCACCGTCGCCAAAGGCATCGCCTCCGGCTTCCCCCTCTCGGCGGTCGTCACGCGGTCCGAGTACTTCGGCAAGTGCCTCCCCGGCTCGTTGGGTGGCACCTACGGCGGCAATGCCGTCGCCTGCGCCGCCGGCATCGCCACAATCGCCGCGATCGAGGAAGACGGCATGATCGCCAACGCCGCCCGTCAGGGCGAGAAGTTGCGCGGGTTCTTCTCCGACCTTCAGGCGAAGTATCCGGCCATCGGTGAGGTCCGTGGCCTCGGTCTGATGAGTGCCGTCGAGCTCGTCGAGCCGCGCAGCAGAAAGCCGAATCCGGCGGCGATGAAGAAGTTTGTCGCCGAGGCGATTGCGCGCAAGGTGCTCACCCTCGGCTGTGGCATGTACGACAACGTCGTCCGTTTCCTCCCGGCGCTCAACCTCAGCGATGCGGAACTCGATCACGCGCTCGGTGTCTACACGGAGGCCGCCAAAGCGGCGTTCTGAGCAAGCGACCTGTGGACCCACCGTTCGCGAGCGGGTCCGTGGCGGGGTGCGGCGGCGCCTTTTGGGGGCGCCGCCGCACCCCGCCATCATCTTCTCCGGTCGTCGGCTCGTCCGGGTCGGTGACCCCACTCTGCTAGACTTGCGCGCATGACCCAGCCCGCTCGTCCGTCCGCTGCCTTCTGTACGCAGGTCCGCGTGCGCTATCAGGACACCGATGCCGCCGGCGTCGTGTACTACGCCAATCATCTCGCCTACTTCGAGGTGGCGCGCGTCGACCTGTTGCGTGCGCTCGGTCTGCCGATCAAGGAGGTCCAGCGCCGCGGTGTCGTGCTCCCGGTGATCGAGGCTCACTGCCGCTACCTGCGACCGGCACTGCTCGACGACCTGCTCGACGTCTACCTCTGGCCGACCGAGCTCGGCCACGTGCGCTTTGCTTTCGCCTACGAGATCCGCCGTGGTGACGAGCTCGTCGCCACCGGCAGCACGCGGCACGCCGTCGTCGAGCACTCCTCCGGGCGCGCCGTTCACGTGCCCGAGTGGATCGGGGAGTTGTTTCACCGCATGGCCGAACTGGAACAGAAGGGCTGATGAGCGGCGAAGTACCCCCGATCGAAGAGTTCGACCTGCCGATGCCGGACGACATCGCGGTCAAACGCTGCTACCGGCACCCCGACCGCGAGACCGGAGTCTCGTGCTCGAATTGCGGCCGGCCGATCTGCTACGAGTGCATGACGCCGGCCGCCGTCGGCTTCCGCTGCCCCGAGTGCATGGCCGAGCAGCGGGCGACGCGCGGCAGGGCGCGCGTCGTGACGCGCGGCCAGACCCGTGATCGCTGGCAGGGCGGTCTGCTCGGCGCCACTGCGGCGCCGGCGACGCGGGCGCTCGTGATCATCAACGTCGCCGTGTTCGTGGTCGAGGTGCTCATGAGCGGCGGCAACTTCTTCGCGATCTCGGGTGACGTCCTCGTGCGCCTGGGCGCCCTCATCCCGGCGTACGTCGCCGTGAATCATGAGTACTGGCGCCTGGTCACGCCGATGTTCCTGCATGCCGGCCTCATCCACATCCTGTTCAACATGTGGGCGCTCTTCGTGCTCGGTTCGTACTTCGAGCGAGTCGCCGGCTGGAAGAAGTTCGTCGCGATCTACCTGCTCGCCGGGCTGGCCGGCAACGTCGCGGCATTCCTGCTGTCGCCGGCGGGCCAGCCGATGGTCGGCGCCTCGACCGCGATCTTCGGCATCTTCGGCGCCTTCTTCATGTACACGTACCACAACCGGTCCGACTTCGTCGCCAACCAGATGATGCGTCAGATCGGCTTCCTGATCGTGATCAACCTGATCATCACGTTCACTCTCGCCAACATCTCGTGGCAGGGTCACGTTGGCGGGCTTGTCGGCGGCGTGGTCGCGATCGAGGCGCTCACGCGGCTCGGGCGCCGCGATCTGCGCGCGCCGTTCGACGCGGAGGCCGTCGCCGCCACGGTGGCGATGCTCGTCGTGCTCGGTGCGCTCGTCTGGTGGCACGTCCAGAACTTCGTCATCTACTAGGTCGCGTGGCTCCGCCGGCGACCAAGCTCACCAATCTGCTCGAGCCGCGGGCGCGGCTCGTGCCGGCGGCCGAGGCCGAAGGCCGCATCGGCCGCCTGCAAGCCGCGCTGCGCAAGCAAGAGCTGGATGCGGCGCTGATCGTGCAGAACGCCGACCTCTACTACTTCAGCGGCTCGGTGCAGCAAGCCCAGCTCTACGTGCCGGCCGAGGGCGAGGCGACGCTCTTCGTGCGCAGGACCGTCGAGCGGGCGATCGCCGAGTCGCCGCTGGCCGTGGTTCCGCTGCCGGGCGTCAAGCACCTGCGCGCCCTGGTAAGTGAGCGTTACGGCGCGCTGCCGGCGCGCGTGGGACTAGAGCTGGACGTACTGCCGGTCAACGCGTTCCGCCGCTACGAGAAGCTTCTGCCGGCGGCGGCGTTCGCCGACATCTCGTCGGTGATCGTGGCGCTGCGCGCCGTCAAGTCGGCGTTCGAGATCGAGCTCATCGGCGCCGCCGCCGCCGTCGCCGACACCGTCTGCGCGCGCATCCCGCAGATCTTGCGCGCGGGCCTCACGGAGGCCGAGTTCGCCGGCAAGGTCGAAGCCGAGGCCCGCGCTCTCGGCCACCAGGGCATCATCCGCATGCGCGCGTTCAACGGCGAGATGTTCTACGGCCAGCTGCTGACGGGCGTGAGCGGGACGGTGCCGACCGGCTTGGACACGCCGCTCGGCGGCACCGGACTGAGCCCTGCAGTGGCGCAGGGCGTGAGTTTCAAACGGATCGCGCGCGACGAGCCGGTCGTCTTCGACTTCGTGCCGGTCGTCAACGGCTACACGGCTGATTTCACGCGCATGTTCGTCGTCGGCAAGCTCGCGGCCGAGCTCCAACGGGCGTTCGCCGTCGCCCTGCACATCGAGCATGAGGTGGCGGCGATGGCCAAGCCCGGCGTCGTCTGTCGCGCGCTCTACGACGCCGCCCTGGCGATCGCCGCCGACGAGGGCCTGGCCGCCGAATTCATGGGTCACGGCCCCGGCCAGGTGCGCTTCATCGGCCATGGGGTGGGGCTCGAGCTCGATGAGCTGCCGGTGCTCTCGGCGAACGACCTCGCGCTGGCCGAGGGGATGGTCTTCGCGCTCGAGCCCAAGTTCGTGCTGCCCGGTCTCGGGGCGATCGGCATCGAGAACACGTTCTGTGTGCGGAGCGACGGGATCGTCGCGCTCACCACCTCTCCCGAAGTAATATACGAGGTGGACTGACCGCACGGAGGTCTTGCCGGGAGGACACATGGAGCGCTTGGGTGACAACGTCTATATCCACCGCGTCGACGCGACGGAGTTCCTCGTCACCTCGGCGGTCGTCTTCCTGACGACGCGCGTCTTCGTCTTCGACACCTCGATCAGTCCCCAGGCGATGGAACCGGTCAAGACGATGCTCGACGAGCAGGTCGGCGACCGGCGCGTCGTCGTCGTCAACTCCCATCACCATTGGGATCACACCTACGGCAACGCGGCGTTCGCCGGTCACGACATCGTCGCTCATCGCTCGTGTCGCAAGCTGATGGCCTCGCAGGGCCGCAGCGCCAACGAATCGCTGCCGCTGGCACCACCCGAGGGCGTCACCCTGCCGACGATCTCGTTCGGCGATCGCCTCAGCTACATGGACGATCTCGACACGGTCCATCTCATCCATACGCCGGGGCACACTGAGGACTCGATCATCCTCTACCTCGACAAGGGGCGGACCCTGCTTGCCGGCGATACGGTGGAGTGGCCGATACCCTCGCTGGCGATGCGCGACGGTGCCGCGCTGTACGTGCGCACGCTTCGCCAGCTCAAGCAATTGCCCGTCGACACGGTCGTCCCGAGTCACGGTCCGTGGATGGGCAAGGCGATCATCGACGCCAACGAGCGCTACGTCACGGGAGTCTATGAGGCCGTCGCCGAGGCCAAGTTGAAGGGCGTCAGCCGACACAACCTCGATGTGCCGGCTGAGCGCTTCGCGACGGAGGGGGTCGAGATCGACGAGATGTGCCGCCGCATGCACCGTGAGAACCTCGAGTTGGCGTACGACGAGGTCTGAGCCCGTACGGACAAAGCTCGTCCCGCAAGCAGATCGCAAGCACGGAGTCGCCGTCTGTCGCGTGTGGAACTCGCCCTTCCGGGGCATGTGGAGAGTGCTCCCCGTGGGGAGCTTGAGACTTACCACCACGACGTCGGGGAGGTGAGAAGAATGGCAGAGCTGCAAGAACAGGTCGAAACCGCCCTCAAGGACATCCGTCCCGCGCTGCAAGCGGACGGCGGCGACATCGAACTCGTCGAAGTCGTCGACGGCGTCGTCAAGGTGCGGCTGCAGGGCGCGTGCGCCGGATGCCCGATGTCGCAGATGACGCTGACGCATGGCGTCGAGCGTCATCTCAAGAACGTCGTCCCCGGCGTCGAGCGAGTAGAGAACCTCGCCTCCTAGACGGCGACCGAGACTGGGAAACAGACGCGGGGGCGCGGTGGCCTGATGGCCACCGCGCCCCCGCGTCTGTCTGCGTTCGGGCGGCGAGCTGTCCTCGCTACGCCTCGCCGCCGAACGCGTCCAGCTTGAGGTCGTCGGCGACCGTGTAGCTCATCTCGGTGCAGGCGGCGATGTCATCGAGCGTGTAGCCTCTCGCGACCTCGGCGAGGACGAACCCCTTGTCGGGAGAGCGGCGGAACACGGCGCGCTCGGTGATGATCACGTCACACTCCTTCGCTCCGGTGAGCGGGAAGGTGCACCGCTTCATCAGCTTCGACGTGCCGTCCTTGGCGACGTGCTCGGTGACGATGTGCACGATCTTCGCGCCGGTCACGAGGTCCATGGCGCCGCCCATGCCGGCGAGCATCTTGCCGGGTACGATCCAGTTGGCGATGTTGCCCTCTTCGTCGACCTGGAGCGTGCCCAGGAACGTGGAATCGACGTGGCCGCCCCGGATCATGCCGAACGAGGTCGCGGAGTCGAAGTAGCTGCCCCCGGGGATCAGGCTGATCGGCTGATTGCCGGCGTTGGCGCGGTCGCGGTCCTCGCAGCCGTGCTGAGGCCGCGGACCGACGCCGATGGCGCCGTTCTCGGTCTGGATGACGACGTCGATGTCGTCGGCGACGTAGTTGGCGATCAAGGTCGGCAGGCCGATGCCGAGGTTGATGATCTGGCCGTCCCTGAGCTCCCCGGCGGCGCGCGCCGCGATCACGGCTTTGGCGTCAGTCATCGAGACCCTCCTCGCGCAGGACGCAGTATCCGCTGTTGGAGCGAACCACCGCGTCGACAAAGATGCCGCAGGTGTGGATCGAGTTGGTGTCGAGCTCGCCCAGCGTGTAGAGGTCTTCGACCTCGGCGATGACGTAATCGGCGCAGGTGGCGGCGACGACGTTGAAGTTGCGCGAGGTGCCGCGGTAGACGAGGTTGCCCCACGTGTCGCCCGAGTGGGCGCGGATCAGGGCGACGTCGACGCGTAGCGCCTCGACCAAGATGAACCGGCGGCCGTTCAGCTCGACGATCTGCTTGCCCTCCTCGGCGATCGTACCGATGCCGGTGGGGGTGAGAAAACCGCCGAGGCCGGCGCCGCCGCAGCGCATCATCTCGGCGAGCGTGCCCTGCGGTGTCGGCACGACTTCGAGCCGCCCCTCGTTCATCGCATTGCCGATCTCGGGGGTGGTGCCCACGTGGCTGGCGACGATCCGCTTCACCTTTTCCTGGCGTACGAGCTCGACCGTGCCGCGGTCGCCGTAGCCACCGTCGTTCTCATAGATCGTCAGGTCGCTCACGTCCATCGTCTTCAGGCAGTCGATGAGCGTGAGCGGGTCGCCTTGACCGATGAACCCGCCGACGGCGATGCTCATGCCCGATTTCACATGGGACATCGCGTCTTCCACATTGATGACCTTGTTCTTTGGCACCGTTCGCTCCTTCGTCACACGGGCGGGACGTCACGACGCAAGCGCCACCGGAGCCACGTATCACGCTGATGACGGTGAATCGCCGGATGCACAAAAGACTATCACCGGTGCACGGGCGTGTCGCCCGGCCGGAAACCTAGCTCGACGTGCTGATCCCGTGGAGAGTGTCGGGGTCTTCGATGCTGCTCAGGTCGCCGAGGTCCTCATTGAGGAAGGCGCGTCGGATCGCGCCGCGCACGATCTTGCCAGACCGTGTCTTGGGTAAGGCGCGGACGAAGCGCACGTCGTCCGGGCGCAGCGTCTTGCCCATGATCTCGACGACCTGTTGCTTGAGCTCGGCGCGGAGGTCCTCGGATGCGTGCACCGCGGAGTGGAGGACGACGAAGCAGACCAGCCCCTCACCCTTGATCTCATGTGGCACCCCGATGGCGGCGGCTTCGGAGACCGCCGGATGCTCGATCAGTGCCGCCTCGACCTCGGCGGGGCCGGTACGCCGACCGCTGACCTTGATCGTGTCGTCGGCGCGGCCCCGCAAGTACCAGAAGCCGTCACCGTCTACGTAGGCCCAGTCACCGTGGAACCAGATGTCGGGGCCAAAGCGGCTGAAATAGGTGGCGAGGTAGCGTTCCGGGTCGTTGAGGAAGCCCTTCGTCATCGACGGCGCCGGGCGCCGGCAGATGAGGTAACCGAGCTGACCGCGGACCGGCTCGGCATTGTCGTCGACGCAGTCGATCGCCATGCCGAGCATCGGGCCGCGGAGCGTGGTCGGCTTGAGCGCGGTGATCGGCAGCGGCATGAGGAAGCAGCCGACGATCTCGGTGCCGCCGGAGATGTTGATGATCGGGATGCGGCTGCCGCCGACGTTCTTGAAGAACCACGCGTACGAATCGGCATCCCACGGCTCGCCCGTCGAGCCGAGGTACTTGAGACTCGACAGGTCGAAGCGTTCGACGTGCTCGAGCCCCTCGCGCATGAGCAGGCGGATCGCCGTCGGCGAGATGCCCAGGTGGGTCGCGCGCAGCTCGGCGCAGACCTCCCAGAGGCGACCGGGGTGCGGCCAGTTCGGCGCTCCTTCGAAGATGACTACCGTGGCACCGAAGAAGTGCACGCCGATAAGCTCCCAGGGGCCCATCATCCAGCCGATGTCGGTGAGCCAGAAGAACACGTCGTCGGGCTTGACGTCGAACGCGTAGCCGAGCTCCTTGGCCATCTGCGCGAGGCAGCCGGCGTGCGTGTGGACGGTCCCTTTCGGCCGGCCGGTCGTGCCCGACGTGAAGATGATCATCGAGCGATCCTCGGCCTCGAGGCTCTCCGTGGCACAGGCAGTTGCCGCGCCGTCGAGGAAGTCGTTCCACCACACATCACGCCCGGGCGTCATCACGATCTCGATGCCCGCCTGGGCACGCCGCTCGGCGCCCAGGCGATCGACGACGATGACCTTCTCGATGCCGGGATACAGCTCGACGGCGCGGTCCGCGTCGGGCTTCGTCGCGATCGGCTTGCCGCGACGCACGGAGCCGTCGGCGGTGAAGAGGATCCGGCAAGCGCCGTCCTCGAGGCGCGTCGCCAGCGCGTGGCCGCCGAAGCCGGAGAAGACGGGGATCAGCACGGCGCCGATCTTGAGCGCCGCATAGAACACGGAGACGAGTTCGGGCACCATCGGCATGTAGAGGCCGACGGTGTCGCCGTGCCCGATGCCCGCCGCCTTCAGCGCGTTGGCCACGCGGCACGTCTCGCATTCAAGGTCCGCGTAGCTCACAGTGCGGCGTTCGCCGCCCTCAGAGACCCACTCGATAGCCGGGCGAGCGGCGCGTGGCCCCACTGCGTGGCGGTCGAGGCAGTTGCGCACGATGTTGAGCTTGCCGCCGACGAACCAGCGGGCCCAAGGAAAGCCTTCCGTTTCGTCGAGCACTGTGTCGAAGGGCGTGTCCCACTCAACGCCGAGATCCTTCAGCGCCGCTTCCCAGAACCAGGCGACGTCACTCGTCGACCGCCCGATGAGCTCCTCGTACGTCGTGATGCCGTGGGCGTTCATGAAGCGGCGTACGTTGCTCTTCTCGAGGTAGTCTCCGTACGGCTCCCAGATGATGCGGTCGGCGTCGGCGGGTGCATCGGCCATCTCTCAGCTCCTTCCTGAAGCCGTCTCCGGCGGGGCGGGTCTTCTACGAGTGGCGCGGCGGGCGAGAAGGCCCCGCGGCCGGCTTACGGGGATTGTAAGAGCGCGCGAAGGTATCGGCAACGCTCTGCCGTTGCAGACTGAGCCGACGCGCCCGTCCGTCGGCACCGTGACTCTGTTCGCGCCGGCCCGTGGCAGTCGATATACTGCCGTCGCGGCCGGCGGCGAAACGGAGGGCATGGTGAGCGGCGTGAACGAGTCGGTACAGGTCGGCGTGATCGGCGGGTCGGGGTTCTACGAGCTGCTCGACGACGCTTGTGAGGTCAAGATCGAGACCCCGTTCGGGTCGCCGAGCGACGCGTTCTTCGTCGGTCAGCTCGGCGGCGTACGGGTCGCCTTCTTGCCGCGTCACGCGCGCGGGCACCGCATCCTGCCGTCCGAGGTCAACTACCGCGCCAATGTCTGGGGGATGAAGGCGCTCGGCGTGCGCTACGTGCTCTCGGCGAGCGCCGTCGGCAGCCTTAAGCAGGAGCTCGCCCCGCTGCACATCGTCGTGCCCGACCAGCTCTTCGACCGCACCAAGGCGCGGCCGAGCACCTTCTTCGGCGACGGTGTCGTCGTGCACATGAGCTTCGCCGACCCTTTCTGCCCGGTGCTCTCCAAGGCGATCGTCGAGCACGGGCGCTCGGTCGGCGCGACGGTCCACGAGGGCGGCACCTACGTGTGTATCGAGGGGCCGCAGTTCTCGACCCGGGCCGAGTCGAAGGCTTACCGTCAACTCGGCTTCGACATCATCGGCATGACCAATCTGCAGGAGGCCAAACTGGCTCGCGAAGCCGAGCTTTGTTACGCCACGATGGCGATGGTGACCGACTATGACGTCTGGTATGAAGGCGAGGAGGACGTGACTCTCGAGCAGGTCCTCGCCAACGTGCGCCGAAACGTCGAGACGGCGCAGGCGATCGTGCGTAGCGTGATCCCGGCACTCGACCTCGAGTGTGACTGCGGCTGTCGGCACGCGATCGAGAACGCGATCAACACGCGCGCCGATCTCATCCCGGCGGCGACCAGGCAGAAGCTCGACCTGCTCATCGGCAAGTACATCAAAGGAGCGTGAACGGTGGGGAATTTCGTATCTGACAACGCGGTCTTGCTGGCCGTGATCTGCGCTCTCGTTGCCGTAGTCTACGGCGTGCTGCTCATCCGTTGGCTGCTGGCGCTACCGGCGGGCGACGACAAGATGCGCGAGGTCTCGGCTGCCGTGCAGACGGGCGCCCGGGCATACCTTGGCCGGCAGTACCGGACGATCGCGATGGTCGGCATCGTCGTGTTCGCGATCCTCGGCATCGCCCTCGGCGCACGACAAGGCTGGGGTCTCGGCTGGGAGACTGCGTTCGGCTTCCTTGTCGGCGCCTGCCTCTCCGCTGCCGCGGGCTACATCGGCATGATGGTCAGCGTGCGGGTTAATGTCCGCACGGCCGAGGCCGCCAAGGGCGGCCTCGGCCCAGCGCTGAAGGTCGCCTTCCGCGGCGGTTCGGTCACCGGGCTGCTGGTCGTCGGCCTCGCCCTCTTCGGCGTCACCGTCTACTACTGGATCGGCACGCATTTCTGGGGCGATCACGCCGTCCGCGCCCTGATCGGGCTCGGCTTCGGCGGCAGCCTGATCTCGGTCTTCGCTCGCGTCGGCGGCGGCATCTACACCAAGGCCGCCGACATCGGCGCCGACCTGGTCGGCAAGGTCGAAGCCGGCATCCCCGAGGATGACCCGCGCAACCCGGCGGTGATCGCCGACAACGTCGGCGACAACGTCGGCGACTGCGCCGGCATGGCCGCCGACCTCTTCGAGACATACGCCGTCACCGCGGTCGCGGCCATGCTTCTCGCCTTCCTCTTTTGGCCGCATGCCGGTTCGGCCGTGATCACGTACCCGCTGGTGCTCGGCGGCGCGTCGATCATCGCCAGCGTGATCGGGACCTTCTTCGTTAGACTCGGCGGCGGTGCCAAGCCGAGCATTATGAACGCCCTCTACAGGGGCCTCGCCGTGGCGGCAGTGGTCGCGATCGCCGCGTTCTATCCGCTGACCAACTGGATGCTCGGTGCCGCCAAGTACCGCGCCGCCGGCGTGCCCGGCGTCGGGCGTCTGTTCCTCTGCGCCGTGAGCGGCATCGTCGTCACGGCGCTGATCGTCGTCATCACCGAGTTCTTCACGGCGACCCGCTACCAGCCGGTCAAGAGCATCGCCAGGGCGAG
>PKYG01000029.1:1630-4596 GCA_003132585.1 Actinomycetota bacterium | reverse complement strand
ATCGACGCCTATGGGCCGATCACCGACAATGCCGGCGGCATCGCCGAGATGGCGAATCTACCGGACGAGGTGCGCAACACCACCGACCCGCTGGACGCCGTCGGCAACACGACGAAGGCGATCACCAAGGGTTACGCGATCGGCTCGGCCGGGTTCGCGGCGCTGATCCTCTTCGTCTCCTATACCAACGACCTCAAGGAGAGCTTCGGGGCCTCCGTCATCGACCGGTTCAAGATCAACGATCCNNGTGGGTCGCGCCGGCGGCAAGGTGGTCGAGGAGGTCCGCCGCCAGTTCCGCGAGATCGAGGGCATCATGGAGGGCACGGGCAAGCCCGACTACGCCAGGGCGGTCGACATCGTCACCAGGTCGGCGATCCGCGAGATGATGCTGCCGGCGGCGATCCCCGTGCTCACGCCGATCGTCATCGCGCTCGTCTTCTGGAGCAAGGGCTACCTCGTGCTCGGTGGCGTGTTGATGGGGTCGATCATCACCGGCCTCTTCCTGGCGATCTCGATGACGAGCGGCGGCGGCGCCTGGGACAACGCCAAGAAGCTCATCGAAGACGGAGAGTACGGCGGCAAGGGCTCGGATGCCCACGCCGCCGCCGTCACCGGCGACACCGTCGGCGACCCGTACAAAGACACGGCGGGCCCAGCCATCAACCCGATGATCAAGGTCATCAACATCGTCGCGCTGCTGATGATCCCGTTCCTGGTCAAGTAGGCGAAGAGGTGTGGTGGGTGGGGCGCGGCGTACGCCGCGCCCCACCCACCAGCCATTCCTCCGGTGTCACCCCGGGTGCCGCACCGCCGGCTTGTGCGGCGCCTGCGCCGGTGCTAGATTCTTCGTTCGATTCAGCGAACGGCCGCGAGCGAATCCCACGACATGAGACATACGCGATCGATAATGGCTGTCATCTTCGCCCTGATCGGCGTTGGCCTCGTCGTGCGTGGTATTGCCGGGGGCGTGTGGCCGGTCTCGGTGCAACTCATCGCCGGCGTTGCGCTGATCGCCTACGCGATCGTGCGCTTCCGCTTCTCATGACCGGCGCCGACTGAGTCGTGGCGAAGCGTAAGCACAGAGAAGGCCAGAGCCTCCACCGCGTGCTGGGGGTTCCGGCTCTGTTCAGCACTGCCTACGGCAACGTCGGCTCCTCGATCTACTACGCGCTCGGCGTCGTCGCCGCCTCGGCGCTGGGGCTCACCTGGGCCGTGTTCATGCTCACCGGCCTGCTGTTCGTCACCACCGCCCTCTCTTACGCCGAGGCGACGACGATGTTCCCCGAGGCGGGTGGCTCGTCGAGCTTCGCCCGCCACACGTTCAACGAGTTCGTCAGCTTCGGCGCCGGCTGGGCGCTGATGCTCGACTACATCATCACGATCGCGATCTCGGCGTTCTTCGTGCCCAACTACCTGTCCGCCTTCTGGCATCCGCTGAAGACCTGGCCCTACAACTCCATCGGCGGGATCCTCGTCATCGTCATCCTGGCCATCGTCAACATCGTCGGCATCAAGGAGGCGGCGCGTCTCAACATCGTGCTCGCCATCCTCGACCTGTGCACGCAGGTGCTGCTGGCGGTCGTCGGCCTGTTCGTCTTCCTCTCGCCAAAGATCCTGATCTCGCAGATCCACCTCGGCGTGGCCCCGACATGGCATCAGTTCATCTACGGCATCTCGATCGGCACGGTCGCCTACACCGGCATCGAGACGATCTCGAACATGGCCGAGGAGTCCTCCCATCCCGGGCGAGATGTGCCGCGAGCCATCAAGTACGTGCTCGCCGCCGTGCTCGGCGTTTACTTTGCGATCTCGATGGTCGGACTCTCGGCGATGACGGTGCACTACAACGTCTTGCCCGTGGATCCGCAGACAAAGGTGATCTTGCCGACGCACGTCCTGCCCCAAAAGGGTAAACCGGCCGAGACCGGGCCGTGGGTTCTCGCGAGCGACCCGACGCAGCCAGTCTACGTCCAGGTCGATCCAAAGACGCTCGAGATCTCGCCACCCGAGAGGTCGCTGCACGCCACCGGCAAGACCTACCAGCTGAACGGTAGCTGGGTGACGAACCTCTGGGGCACCCAGCTGGGCAATGTCTACGAAACCGATCCGCTGCTGGGCATCGTCGAGAACCTGCCCGCCAAGCTGCAGTGGCTCAAGCTGATCCTCAAGCCCTGGGTCGGCATCCTCGCGGCGACGATCCTCATCATCGGCACGAACGCCGGCATCATCGGCTCGTCCCGTCTGGCCTACTCGATGGCGGGCCACAAGCAGCTGCCGTCGATCCTCAGTCGCGTCCATCCGCGGCGCTACACGCCATACGTGGCGATCGCGCTGTTCGGCATAATCGCCTCCGCGCTGGTGGCTCCGGGCAGCATCTCCGCGCTGGCCGACCTCTATGCATTCGGAGCGATGATCTCGTTCACGGTCGCGCACGTGTGCGTGGTGGCGCTGCGCTTCAAGATGCCGGACGCCGAGCGCCCTTGGCGTACCCCCATCAACATCCCCTTCCGCGGCAGGAGCATCCCGGTCCTCGCGGTCATCGGCGGCCTGGGGACCGCCACGGTGTGGGTCGTCGTGGTGCTGACGCACGCCACCGGGCGCACCGTGGGCATCAGCTGGATGGTCGTTGGCCTGGTGATGTACGTCGTGTACCGCCGGCGGCAGGGATTCTCGCTGACCGAGACGGTCAAGGTGGTGCCGCTGCCCGCGGCGGTCAGCACCGACATCCTCTACGACCAGATGCTGGTGCCGATCGTCGGTTCGCGGATCACCGACGAAATGGTGGTGCTCGCCTGCCAGCTCGCCACCCAGAAGCAGTCGGCGATCGACGTCATGTACGTTATCGAGGTGCCGATGAACCTGCCGCTCGACGCGCGGCTGACGACCGAGCGTGCGCGGGCCGGGGAGCTGCTCGACGCCGCGCAGGTGATCGCCGACCAGTTCGACATCGAGATGCGGCCGGTCGT
>PKYG01000029.1:0-1620 GCA_003132585.1 Actinomycetota bacterium | reverse complement strand
TGCAGCACGCTCCGTGCGAGGTGCTCGTCAATCTCGTGCCGCGCGAGTACCCTACAGAGGGCTTCGTCGAGTCGGAGGCGGCGCGCTCGCGCGTCGTCCACCGGTCGTCCGAAGGCGGCGACGGAGAGGCTTCCGCCGATGGGGCGCCCAGCGAAGAGTCAGATGATGCGCCCAGCGGCGCAGAGTAATGAGAGGTGAGTGAGCGATGTATGTGGTGATCGCCGGGTGCGGCAGGGTCGGCTCGGGTCTTGCTCGCGATCTGGTCGCAGAGGGTCATGAGGTAGCCATCATCGACGAAACCGCCGACGCGTTCGAGCTCCTCGGCGACGACTTCGGCGGTCAGTTCATCGTCGGCCGGGCGCTCGACTGGGAGACACTGCGCGAGGCCGGTACCGACCATGCCGATGCCTTCGTCGCCGCCACCGACGGCGACAACACCAACATCATCACGGCGCAGATCGCCGCCAAGCACTTCGCCGTCAAGTGCGCGGTCGCGCGCGTGTACGACCCGCTGCGTGCCGAGCTCTTCAAGGGGCAGGGTATCCGCACCGTGTGCCCGACCAAGGACGCCAAAGACCTACTGCACGACGCCGTCAGTTCGTGCGCGCTTCCGGAGGGGTGAGCGCGATGTTCGTGGTCATCGTCGGTGGCGGCAAGATCGGCCTCAACACGGCGCGCAACCTGCGCCACATGGGGCACGAGATCGTGCTCGTCGAGCAGCGCAAGTTCCGCTACGAGTCTCTGCTCGAGGAGTTCGAGGAGAGCATCTTCAAGGGCGATGGCACCGAGGTCTGGGTGCTGGAGAAGGTCGGCATCGCGCGCGCCGACATGATCGTCGCCGTCACCGGCGACGACGAGGACAACCTGATCATCTCGCAGATCGCCAAGTTCAAGTACGGCGTGCCCAAGGTCGTCGCGCGCGTCAACAACCCCTATAACCAGCCCACCTTCGACCTGCTCGGTGTGGACGCGACGGTGTGCGCCACGACGGCGCTGCTGTCGCTCATCCAGCACGAGCTGCCGGCGCACAAGTTCGTCCATCTGCTCACACTGAAGAACGAGAACATCGACATCGTCGAGCTAGAGGTGGGGGAGACCTCGCCGTTCGCGCACAAGCGCGTCGAGGAGATCTCACTGCCCGACGGCGTGCTGCTCTCGGCGATCATGCGCCACGGCACCGCTGTGCTGGCGCGCAAGTCGGAGGAGATCGTGCCGGGCGACTACGTGCTCTGCCTGATCGAGCCCGGCAAGGCGACCGAGCTGATCAAGATATTCCTGCCCGAGGAGTCGGCCGAGAAGGTGCAAGAAGACGCCGAGCTGGCCGGTTCCGGGGGCTGAACGGCGGGGGGCGCGGGGCGCGCACGGCGGCGCCGGCGCCCCGCGCCTCGGTTGACCGCTATCACGGCCGTGGCTACGATAGACCGCGCTCTTCGGAGCGCCAGCTCACCCCGTGGCGGGGTAGCTCAGTTGGTAGAGCACATGACTGAAAATCATGGTGTCGACAGTTCAATTCTGTCCCCCGCCACCACCTATTCTCCTGCAAATCGCGCATAACTCCCGAACCGCATGGCCCGACGAATGGCGCGTCAGCGCCGCTCTCAGGCGTGAGCGGTCACCATT
>PKYG01000066.1 GCA_003132585.1 Actinomycetota bacterium | reverse complement strand
GCGACGATGCGCTCGCCGGCGTCGCCCTCGCCGTAGTACGGCTCCCGGGTGTGCCCGGGAGCCGCCGCGGCGAGGGCCGCGGCGAGCGCGCCGGGGTCGGCGGCGACGAGCACGTTCCAGCCCGACTTGAGCGTCTCCACCCACTCGCTCGTATCGCGCATCGTCACGCACGGCGTGCCGAAGAAGTACGCCTCCTTCTGCATGCCGCCGGAGTCGGTGGCGACGACGCGCGCGTTCTTGACCAGCGCCAGCGACTCGAAGTACCCGACCGGCGGCGAGACGATCACGTTCGGCCCGAGGAGCCGCTCGAGGCCGAAGCGCGCGATGCTCGCTCGCGTGCGCGGGTGGACGGGGAAGACGACGCGCTCGTCAAGCTCGCCGAGTACGCCGAGCAGCGCCGCCAGGCGCTGCTCGGAATCGACGTTGGCCGGCCGGTGCAGCGTCGCCATCACGTACTCACCCGGGCTCACGGCAAACCGGCTGAGCGCGCGCTCCTCGACCTCCGGTGTCAGCGCGCGCTCAGCGAGGTCGAACATCACGTCGCCGACCTTGTGCACGCCGTGTTCGATGCCTTCGCGGCGCAGGTTGGCGACCGCCGTGTCGGTCGGACAGAACAGGATCGTCGCGACATGGTCGGCGACGACACGGTTGACCTCCTCCGGCATGCGCCGGTCGAACGAACGCAGGCCGGCTTCGACGTGCGCCACCGGCACGCAGAGCTTGGCGGCGGCCAGCGCCCCCGCCAGGGTGGAGTTGGTGTCGCCATACACGAGCACTGCGCCGGGCTGCAGCTCGACGATCGCCTTCTCGATGCCGATCAGCATGTGCGCCGTCTGCTCGGCGTGCGAGCCCGAGCCGACACCGAGCGAGATATCCGGCTGCGGCAGGTCGAGCTGGTCGTAGAAGATGCCGGCGAGCTCGTGGTCGTAGTGCTGGCCGGTATCGAGCAGCACCTCGTAGAAGTGCGCGCGCACCAGCGCCGAGACGACCGCGCACTTGATGAACTGCGGCCGGTTGCCGACGACCGTGAGCAGGGTGGGTCTGGACATGGCGCCAGTCTAACGGACGCGGCGGGCCCGTGCAGCCTGCGGTGTCGGCCCGTCGACGGCGCGGTACAATGGCGCCATGACCGCCTACAGCGAACACTACGTCGAATCGCTGCCGGCCGACCTCGACCGGTTCCTCGACAACTTCTTCGCGAAGAAGGGCTGGCGGTCGGAGATCGAGTACGACGCCGCCGCCGCCCGGCTCTGCCTGCGCCTCAGCCTCGCCGACATGCGGCTTACCGCCGACGACCGCTTCTTCTCGCTTGTGGAGTACTACGTGCGTGCGCAGCGGATCTTCCTGCGCGAGAACGGCGGCGTGCAGCTGCAGTGCCGGCTGATCGCCGCCGACGGCACCGACCTCACGCCGCAGCTCCAGAGCCGCGGCGCCACGCACCTCGACGACGAGGCTCAAGGTTCGCGCATGCGGCGACGGCTGGCGTGGCTCGGGTTCCGCCGCCGCTTCGCCCGCCGGCTGCTCCCCGGTTCGCTGCTCTGGGGCGCCGCGATCGGCGTGCTCGTCCTCGTGCTCCACATCCCCCTGCCGATCACGATGCTCCTGTGCTTCACCGCCGTGCTCGTCCAGGCGGCGGCCATACAGTTCACTTTCACGCGACGCCGGTAGACGCGGCGATGCCGCCCGGCGCCTCATACCCTGACATGCCCGGCGGCTTCGACCCGGATCAGACAATGCTGACGGTCCTCGAGTGCCTGCGCCTGCTGCAGGAGGCCGACACCGTCGAGCGTGTGCTTGAGACGGTCACCGGTGCGGCATGCGCGGCGACCGGCTCGCCCCGTGGCATGGCCGGTCTCAGCGACGGCCGCACCGTAAGCGCCCACAGCTGGTACGACATCGACCGCGGCTGGACCGGGGAACCGATGAACTGGGCGGTGGGCGAAGGCGGGCCGGGCCGCGTCTGCCAATCCGGCACGGCCCTCGTCTGCAACGACCTGCCGCCCACCGCCGAGGGCCTCAGCGAGGCGACGGAGACACTCGAACTCTCATGCTTCGCCTGTGTGCCGCTCGCCGACGAGCTCGGTTCCCCTCTGGGGTTCCTCGAGGTCGGCAACAAGCCGACCGGCTACTCACCGGATGATGTGCGCGCACTCAACCTGCTGGCACGCCACGCCGTCATGCGGCTGCAGGTGATCACAAGTGGTGACCGCCAATGCCTCGAGGAGCGGCTACTGGCGGAGACTTGTCTCAGTGCCCGCGGGCTCTTCTCGCTCGACCCCGGCGAGGTGCTCCGTGAAACGGCCGCGCGCATGGCGGCGACCGCCGCCGGCGCAACGGCCGTCGCCGTGCCCGTCCAGTTCGATCGACTGCGCGCCAGCACGAGTCTCGATCGTCACGAGGTGAAGCTCGCCGAGGCCGCCATTGCCGAAGGCCGCGCGCGCATCGACACGGAGGAGCAACAGGGCGACGACGTGGTATCGCGCGCGGCCGTCCCCCTGGTCACCGACGGCCGCACAGTCGGCGTCGTCGTGCTTCGCTCCTCCGCCGAACCGTTCGCTCCCTGGCAACTCTCACTGATGGACATGCTCGCCGAGCGCGCCGCGGTTGCGCTCGAACATGCCACGCTCTACCAGACCCAGCACGAGATCGCCCGTCAGCTGCAGGAGCGTTTGCTGCCCGCCGAAGCGCCGGTGCTCGAAGGTCTCGAGATCGGCGTCTTCTACCGTAGCGCTGGAGAAGGCATCGAGCGTGGCGGCGACTTCCTCGACTTCTTCAGTCTCACCGACAACCAGCTCGCGGTCGCGATCGGCGATGTCTCGGGCAAGGGTGTCGAGGCGATGGCGATCACGGTGATGGCGAAGTACGCGCTGCGCGCGATCGTCGCCACCCTGCCGTGGCCGACCCGGCCGGGCGAAGCGCTGCGCGATGTGCAGAACGCGCTCTTCCAGCAGATCGACCCCGACCACTTCCTCACCCTGCAGCTCGGTCTGCTCGACACCAAGCGGGGCATCTTCCTCGTCACCAGCGCAGGACACCCCGTGCCGTTCATCGTGCGCGCCGGCGCCGTTGAGCGACCGTTGCTGGTCACCGTGCCGGCAATCGGTGTGCAGAGCGTCGCTGAGATCGACGCGTACCCGGTCGAGCGCATCGCCCTGCAGCCGGGCGATGCCGTGCTGCTTTTCACCGACGGCATCGCCGAGTTGCGCGACGCAGATGGGCGCTTCTATGAGGAGACGCGCATGGGTGAGGCGCTCGACGAGCTGCGCGGCCTGCCGGCCGCGCAGCTCGTCGAGCGCCTCTACGCCGACGCCGTCGGCTTCGCTGCCGGCCCTCCCGTCGATGACGTCGCGCTGATTCTCCTTCGCTACCAGCCCATAATCTAAAGTAAACTAACAAGTGCGCACGGTCGATAAGACACGTAGCCGCGCTACCCATGAACCATTCGGAGGCCGACGATGAAGCGTAACCGCTTGCGCGAACAAGATGGTCTCATCCGCGAGTCGATCAAGATCTTCGCGATCATCGCGATCATCGCCGTCGCGCTGCTCGACACGTTCTCGGTGTTCGGTACCCACCGCACGGTCATGGGCGACGCCAACAACGCCGCCAGCGAGTCCCTGCACACCTACGTGGCCACGCAAGGCAACCTCGCCGAGGCCCAGACGTCGGCCGTGTCGTTCCTGCGCGCCCACGACGACACAATGACGAAGTTCTGGACCCAGACGCCGCCGACCGCTCAGACGCCCGATTTCTACGTCGCGGCCAAGCGCGACGTGAACACCTACGTGCTGAAGTACTTCACGCACCTGCCGTGGGTCGGCCACAGCGTGGCCAACCTTCTGGTGCAGACGGGTACGGGCACCACGGCCCAGTAGCTCAGGTCGCCGCCGCCGCGTCGCGCGAGGTGAGCAGCCGGCCGCGCGCCGCATGCCGCTCACGACCGAGCGCGATGATCCGGTCGACGAGCTCGCCGTAGGGCACTCCGCTCGCCTCCCACACCTTCGGAAACGCACTCATCGACGTCATGCCGGGGATCGTGTTGATCTCGTTGATCAACACGCGACCGGAGGCGCGCTCGACGAAGAAGTCGCAGCGCGCATAGCCCGCACAGTCGACCGCCCGGTAGGCGGCCGCGGCAAGCTCGCGCAGCGCGGCCGCCTGCTCCGCCTCGAGCTCGGCCGGTATGCGGAACGCCATCTTGCCCTCGGTGTACTTCGCTTCGTAGTCGTAGAACTCGTTGCCGGGGACCACCTCGCCGGCGACCGAGACCTGCGGTTCGTCGTTGCCGATCACACCACACTCGAACTCGCGCGCGTCGGCAAACGCTTCGACGATGACCTTGCGGTCGTAGCGGAACGCGATCTCGACCGCGGCCTCCAGCTCGCCACGGTCGTGAGCCTTGGTGATGCCGACACTCGACCCGAGGTTGACCGGCTTGACGAACACCGGGTAGTCGAAGGCCTCTTCGACGGCGATCACAGCCTGCTCGCCATTGCCCTCGCGCAGAACGACGTAGTCGACCTGCGGCAGACCGGCGGCGGCGAATGCCGCCTTCATCAGATGCTTGTCCATGCCTACGGCGCTGGCGACCACGCCGGCGCCGGCGTAGGGTACGTCGGCGAGCTCGAAGAGGCCCTGGATGGTGCCGTCCTCGCCGAACGGCCCGTGGAGGACGGGAAAGGCGAAGTCGATCGGCACGACGCTGCGGCCGGCGCCGACGAACAGGCCGGGGCGCGACGGGTCGGGCAGAAGCGCGACGGGCGTGCACGGCGAAGCCGCGAGCCCGTCGCGCAACGCCGCCTGCACATCGCCCGGGCACACCCAGGCGCCATCGCGCGTGATGCCGATCGGCACCACCTCATACTTGCTTCGATCGAGCACGGCGAGCACGGACTTGGCGGAGATGAGCGAAATCTCATGCTCTGCGGAACGGCCGCCGAAGATGAGGGCGAGCTTCAGCATCGCGGAGTAGCTTACGTGCGCCATCCGGCAGTGTAAACTCGCGGGGAATGGAGCTCCTGCCGCGCATCACCTGCCGCACCGTCGCCGCCGCCATCCGCCTGGCCGGCGCCGGTCAGGCCAGCAGCCTGCCCGGTAAGATCGCCAACACCCTCTTTCCCGGGTACATCCGCGACCACGCCCGTCGTCTCGGCGAGGGCGTCGCCCTGATCAGCGGCACCAACGGCAAGACGACGTCCGCCAACATGACGGCACGTATCCTCGACGACGCCGGTCGCGACTTCGTGCACAACAGCGAGGGCGCGAACCTGCTCTCAGGCATCGCCACGGCCTTCGCCCGTCGCCCTCTTGCGCGATTCGCGCTGCTCGAAGTCGACGAAGCGATCGTGCCACCGGCGATCGCCCGGCTCGGCACGCCACGGGCGATCGTGCTCACCAATCTCTTCCGCGACCAGCTCGACCGCTACGGCGAGGTCGACCGGCTCGCCGCGGGTTGGCTCGCCGCCCTTCGCGGCCTTGGCGACTGCGCGCTCGTCGCCAACGCCGACGACCCGCTCATCGCCCATGTGGCGCTCGAGTCGGGGCTGCCCACGCTGTTCTTCGGCGTCGAGGCACAGGCCGGTCACGCCGACCGCGAGGTCAGCGATGTGATCCTCTGTCCACGCTGCGCCGGGCTACTCGTCTACACCACGCGCTGGCTCTCGCAGCTCGGCGAGTACACCTGCCCGCAGTGCGGTTTCGCGCGGCCACCGCGTGACCTCGCCGCGGCGGCGATCGACGTCGGCGAGGAGCGCGCCACGGCGGAGCTCCAAGGCNNAGGCCTACTCGGGACGTCTCGACCTGCGCGTGCCGGGTCTGCACAACATCTACAACGCGCTGGCGGCGCTCGGTCTCGCTGCGCGCCTTGGCCTCGCGCCCGCCGCGGCGGTCGCCTCGCTGGCGCGCTACCAGCCGGTGTTCGGGCGCTGGAGCCACGTACGCCTCGACGGCGCCACGGTCAAGGTGAACCTCGTCAAGAACCCGGCCGGCATGAACCAGACGCTGCGCACCTTGCGCGGCGTACCCGGCGAGAAGGCGCTCGTCTTCATCCTCAACGACAACATCGCCGACGGCCGCGACATCTCGTGGATCTGGGACGTGGACATGGAGGAGCTGCTGCCGCCGGCGCGCCACATCGTCGCCTGCGGCACGCGCCGTCACGAGATGGCTCTGCGACTGCGTTACGCCGGCGCGCCGGCGACAGCTATCGACACCGCCGAAGACCTCGGCGCCGCGCTCGCGCTGCTCAAGCAGCGCAGCGCCGACTCGATCTTCGTGCTGCCTACCTACACCGCCCTCAAAGAGGTGCGCCGCACGCTGGCACACGCCGAGCCGGTGAGCGCGCCGTGATCCACGCCGTCCACCTCTTCCCGACGACGATGAACACCTACGGCGACCGTGGCAACGTCGCCGCTTTAAGTCGGCGCGCGGCGGCGCGCGACCTCGAGCTCGAATGGCACGCCGTCGAGCTCGGCAACGAACCGCCACCGCGCTGCGATCTCGTCTTCATGGGCGGCGGCCAGGACCGCGTGCAGCACGCCGTCGCCGACGACCTGCGCACACGGCGCGAGTGGTTGGCGGGCGTCGTCGCCGGCGGCGCCGTCGTGTTCGCCGTGTGCGCCGGGTTGCAGCTGCTGGGCCGGCGCTACGTCGCTGCCGATGGCAGCGAGCTCGCCGGCCTCGGTCTGCTCGACCTCGAAACGCTTGCCGCGAAACCCGGCGAATGGCGGTTGATCGGCAATGTCGTCGTCGAAGTCGCGATAAGCGACGGTGCGCACGTCATGGCTGGCTTCGAGAACCACGGCGGGCGCACGTGGCTCGGCGACGTCGAGCCACTCGGCCGCGTACTTGCCGGCTTCGGCAACAACGGCGAGGACGGCAGCGAGGGCGCGCGCAACGGCAACGTGATCGCGACCTACCTGCATGGACCGGTGCTGCCCAAGAACGCCTGGCTGACCGATCACTTGCTGAGCCTGGCCGTGTCGCATGCCGGCGGTGAGGCGCGGCTGACGCCGCTCGACGACAGTTTCGAGGACCTGGCGCAAGCCGAGGCGATCGCCGCCGCGCGGCGCGAGGCGGCCCGGGCGACGGGCGGCCCGCTGCGCCGCGCCCGTCGCCGGCTCAGTCCTCGGTACTGACCTGGCCGCCCTGCAGGAAGCCGCAAACCTGGGCGCGCTGCAGCCGGTCGAAGAAGTCGTCGATGAACGTGACCTGCTCAAGCGTAGTGCCGAGCCCGGGCAGGCGCCCCGCGACGTTGGCGTCGCCGAGCGCGTCCCAGATCGCCTGCCGCAACTCCTGCAGCCCCCCGAGCAGATCCGCGAGCTCGAAGCCCAGCGCCGCCCGGTGAGACGCTTCGGTAGCCGTCTGGTCGAGGATGCCACGCAGGGTCGACTCGATCTTGAAGTCCTCCGCGTCGCTGTACTCGAGGAAGTCATCGATGACCTTGCGCAGGATGCGCGTGCCGAGCGGGCTCGCGAGGATCTCGAGGTACTCTTCGCTGACGACTCCGGGCAGGCGCTTGACCCACTTGCGCTCGATCTCGTCGCGATAGTCGCGCATGATCAGGGCGAACTCGCTCATGCCGCGCACCTGCGCGCGATCATCGCCGCCGTCACGCCGGCGCCGACGCCGTTGTCGACGTTGACCACGACGAGGCCGGGGCTGCAGCTCTGCAGCATGCCGAGGATCGCCGCCTCGCCCTTGCCGCCGATGCCGTAGCCGCTCGACGTGGGCAGCCCGATGACGGGCACGTCGACCATGCCGGCGACCACTGAGGGCAGCGCCCCCTCCATGCCGGCGGCGACGACGAGCACCGTGGCGCCGCCGCTGATGATGCGCTCCAGCGGTTCGCCCAACCGGTGCACGCCGGCGACGCCGACGTCGTAGGCGGTGTGCACGGTGACGCCCATCTCACGGCACACCACGGCGGCCTCCTCGGCAATGGCCACGTCGCTGGTGCCGGCGGCGAGCACGCCGGCGACGCCGCGCGGCTCCGGCGGCACGTAGTCCGGGCGGCGCGCGACGAGCACGCCGGCGCGGTCATCGTAGTCGACCGCGCCGAGACCCGCGTCGCGCACCGCCTTCGCCTGTTCGGCCGATACGCGGCTGCACAAGGCGCTCGGCGAATGCTTGAGGAACGCGGCCACGATCGCCACGAGTTGGTCGGCCGACTTGCCTTGGCTGAAGACGACCTCGGGCACACCTTTGCGGCGAGCGCGGCCGAGATCGAGGCAGGCGAAGTCGCCGACCGCGCTCACACCGAGCCGCTCGAGCTCGGCGAGCGCGTCGGCGACCGGCTGCCGTCCGTTGGCGACGCGCTCCAGCAGGTCCTTGAGGGAATCGCTCATGGCTGACCGATTAGTCGCATCTGGCACTTTTCCTTCCGCGGCGCGAGCAACGCCATACTCGACGGCGCAACGAATCCCACCCTTCCCGGCTCAAGTATGATGGTAGCGTACATCACCCGCGAAACGAATCGAGTCCATGTCGTATTCCGCCGCGCAACGCTATCGCCGCCGCCGCTGGCCTCGCGTCCTGGCGATCGTCGGCATCGCGCTCCTCCTGCTGCTCGCCGCCGCCGTAGGCGTCGCGCTCTGGCAGGCGCCACGCATCCACGTCGTTTCGCCGACAGCCGGCGCGTTCCTCAAGTCCACCGCGCCGACCGTCGCCGCCAGGATCAGCGGCATCGGCGGCGTCCACGACATCACGGTACTCCTCGACGGCACTGATGTGAGCGCCGACGCGAGCCGGTCCGGCGACACTATCGGTGTCGCCACCAAAGGACTCGCCGACGGCGCTCACACGGTGACGGTCGACGGCGCCAGCTCCAACCCGCTCCGTCGCCACGTCGCGACGACGTGGTCGTTCACGGTCGACACCGTGGCGCCGCCGCTCACCGTCGACGGCATCGGCGCCGCGTCCCGCGGCGTCAAGCTGAGCGGCGCCACCGAACCCGGGGCCACCGTCGCCAGCGCGACGGCAGACGCCACCGGCAAGACGACCGCCGGCGACAACGGCCGCTACACGCTCAAACTGACGCTGCCGAAAGGCGCCGCGCACGTGACCGTTGAGGCGGTCGACCGTGCCGGCAATGCCACGTCGAGCGAGACCGCCGTGTACGTGAGCGCCACTCCCTTCATGCTGGCGCTCACCAGCCCGCGCACGATCGTCAAGACGGACTCGCCCAAGATCGGCTTTGTCGCCGCCGGCGCGGGTGTGCCGCCGCGCCTGCAGGCAAACATCGACGGCAAGCCGCTCGCGGTCACCACCGACTCACCACAGGGCACCGTCAAGCTGTCCGGCCTTGCCGAAGGCCGGCACGAGCTCGCGATCATCGCGCTGGTCGGCAACGACCAGCGCGTCTCCATGGACTCCACCTTCATCGTCGACAGCACGGAGAAGTTCGGCGCCGCGACGCTCCTCGCGGGAGCGCGCGGCGCCGACGTGAAGGAGCTCCAGCGACGGCTCGCCAAAGCCGGCGTTTACGATGGTCCCAGGGACGGCGTCTTCGGGGTCTCCACCTTGCATGCCGTCCAGGCGTTCGAGAAGAAGATGGGGATGCCCACCGACGGCATCGTCGGCGAGCAAGTGATCGGCGCCCTCAGCGGCCACATCGTCATCGACCTCTCGCAGTGCAAGCTCTACTTCTACAAGGGCACCCGGCTGGTCGCGACGTACCCGGTGGCCGTGGGCCAGCCCACCTACCCCACACCCATCGGCCATTTCTACGTCATCGAGATGGTCAAGAACCCGACGTGGACGCCGCCCAATTCACCGTGGGCGGCGGGGGCCGTGCCGATCCCGCCCGGCGAGACCAACCCTCTCGGGCCGCGCTGGATCGGCACGAGCGCGCCGGGTGTGGGCATCCACGGTACCAACGAACCGTCGTCGATCGGCTCGCACGTCTCACACGGCTGCATCCGCATGTACGTGCCCGACGTGGAGAAGCTCTTCGAAATGGTGACCGTCGGCATGCCGGTCATCATCCGGGCCTGAACGGAGGGCGATGGCCGAAGTACGTCCTTTCCGCGGCGTCCGCTATGCCCAGTCGATCGATCTGCAAGAGGTCGTATCGCCGCCGTACGACGTGATCGCCGCCGCCGAGGCGGCGGCGCTGCGCGCGCGTAGCCCCTACAACGCGATCCACATCGACATGCCCCATGACGACGCCGGCGGCGACGAGTACGCCCGCGCCGGCCGGCTCTTCGCCGAATGGCGGCGAGACGGCGTTCTGCGCCGCGACGGCGAGCCCCGTTTCTACCTGATCGACCAGACGTTCCGCGGTCCGGACGGATTCGAGCGCACCCGGCGCGGCTTCGCCGGCCGGCTGCGCCTTGCCGACTTCTCTGAGCGAGTCGTGCTGCCGCACGAGATGACGCACGTCGGCCCCAAGCGCGACCGTCTCGCGCTGATGCGCGCCACGCACGCCGACCTCAGCCAGATCTTCATGCTCTACCCGGACGACAAGGGTGAGATCTCAGCGGCCCTGGCCGCGGCGGCGCCGTCGGCCCGCGTCGCCAAAGTCACCGACAAGGACGGCACCATCCACCGGCTGCGTGTCGTCGGCGGCGAGGCGGCGGGGCGGATCGCCGCGCTGCTCGCCGCCGAGACGATCTACACCGCCGACGGCCATC
>PKYG01000062.1:5367-5651 GCA_003132585.1 Actinomycetota bacterium | reverse complement strand
CAGACATATGCGGCCTCTCTTCCGTGCGGCCGGCTGAGCGCCCGCCGTCAGTAGTACAGCTCGCTCGGCCCCTTGTACTCCTGGATGGTGTTGCCGCCGTCGATCACCACGAGCTGGCCGGTGATGTAGCTCGCGTCGTCGGAGCCGAGGAAGCAGGCCAGCTTGCCGATCTCCTCCGGATGGGCGGCGCGGCCGAACGGCGTGTTCCGGCCGGCGGCGACCTCGTCCGGCGCGGTCGAGCCGGTGTCGACCCACCCCGGCCCGATCGCATTGACGGTGATCCC
>PKYG01000062.1:0-5264 GCA_003132585.1 Actinomycetota bacterium | reverse complement strand
GCCTCGCCGCAGACGACCATGCCAGCGTTGTTGACGAGCACGTCGATGCGGCCGTGGCGGCCGAGCGCTTCGTCGATCGCCGTGCCGACCTGGTCGGCCTGCGTCAGGTCGGCCGTGTGGGACGTGACCACGTGACCGTCCTTGCGCAGCACGTCGGCGCACTCGTGCGCCTTGTCGGAGATGTCGACGATCGCCAGCCGCGCGCCCTCTGCGGCGAAGACCCTGGCAGTGGCGAAGCCGATGCTGTTCTGCTTGGCGACGCCGGTGATGAGGGCGACCTTGCCCTCCAGTCTGCCTTTGCGCTTCATCGGTCTGTCCCCCCGGGGTCGCTCGCGGACGAGCCTTCACGCAACGAGTCTGGCTCAGGCCGCGAATCTACCACCCGGCTGAGCCAGTGTCACCAAGAGCGCCGACTCACGGAGCGACCGATGGCGAGGCGTGGGGAGCCCTCAGCGGCGCCCGCGCAGTCGTCGCCGAGCACAATGAGCCCGGTCTGTAGTCGGCGAAACGGAGAGGGCGCCTGACTCGAAGAGCGTCGCCGCTGTCGAGTCGGGTATGTGAAGGGGCGGCGCTCCGCGCCGCCCCTTCACCATTAAGTATGGCGGAGCGACATGGGAGTCGAACCCACCCAGGACGGGAGCACCGCCCCGCAGACGGTTTTGAAGACCGCGACGGTCACCGGACCGCGAGCCGCTCCGCTCAGTCACGGATGATACCAGCAGACCGGCACTGGCCGTTGAGTACCAGCAGGCCGGCACCGGCCGTTGAGTGGCCGTGTTCTACTCCTCTTTCGAGCCTGCGCGGCGGCAAGGCTGACGAAGTCTGCGCAAGTTTGCCGAATCGGTGAGAGCTTTCGTCAAGTTCCCTCCCGCAGGTGCCGATAAATCGGGCATGCGGGTCGTGGAGGAGAGATCGCCAACCCAGAAGTCCGAGGCGCACTGGCTGCGCGTCTCCGACGTCGCGCGGCTCCTCGGCGTGAGCGCCAACACGGTGCGCCGGTGGACCGATGCCGGCAAGGTGCGCACGCACCGCAGCCCGGGCGGCCACCGGCGCTACCTGCGCCACGAGATCACGGGATTGCTCGGCGAGGGCTCGCCGGTCTCGCGGCCGGGCGAGCCGACTGACGCGCTGCACGGCATCGAGCAGCGCGAGCAGGTACTGCGGACGATCGTCGAGTTCAGCCAGGCTGCCGCTCGCACCAACGGCCTCGAGGACCTCGTCGCGTTGATCGGCAACCGCCTGCTTGAGATCACCGGCGCCGCCGACTGCGACATCTGGCGCGTGCACGAGGGCGACATCGTCAGTCTCGGCAGCTTCGAGCCCAACGGACCTGACCCCAGCCAGGCGGGTCGCGTGCTCGACCTCGCCAGGTACCCGATGACCGTGAAAGCGCTGAAGGCGAACGTGCCGGCGATCGTCGGCTCGCTCGACGACCCCCGTCTCACCCCACTCGAGGTCAAGTCGCTGGCGGACTGGGGCTTCCGCAGCGAGTTCGTCCTGCCGCTCGTCGTCAACGGCCGCAAGGTCGGGTTTGTCGACATCTTCGACGTGCGCGAGCGCGACTTTGCAGAGCATCTCGACGTCATCACGAGCGCCGGGCAGATCCTTGCCGCGGCGCTCGAGAAGACCCTGCTGCTCGAGCGCCTCGAAGCGAGCAACCGCGACTTACGCCTGCTCGTCGACTCCGGGGTCGAGCTCGGCACGACGCTCGATGTCGACCGCGTGCTGCAGGTGATCGCCGAGCGCATGTGCGCCGTCACCGGGACGGACTTCTGCGACATATACGCGTTCGAGGACGGCCGCATTCGCACTCTGGTCACCGCAGGCCGGCAATTCGCCGCCAAGTCGGTCGGCGCGACCTACGACGTGAACGACTACAACATTCTCAAGCGGGCCCTGCGGGAGAAACAGCCGGTCGTCACGCGCGACGCGCGCACCGACCCCGGCGCGACCGACGTCGAACGCGCCGAGGCGCTCCAGTTCGATTTTCGCGCCGAGCTCGACATCCCGCTCGTTGTCAAGGGCGAGGTCGTCGGCTTTGCGAGCGTGTACGACGAGCGACTGCGCAACTTCGACGACCTCGACCTGCCTCAGGGACTGGCGCAGATCGCCGCCGGAGCGCTCGCCAACGCCACCCTCTTCCGCCGCCTCGGTGAGCAGAACGCGCGGCTCGAGTCGCTGCTCGAAGCGGGCCGCGCCACCGCCTCCACGCTGGTGCTCGACGACGTGCTCAATATCGTCACACGGACGACGGCCACGGCCTTGGGCACGCCGGAGTGCATCATCTACGTGTACGACAGAGAAGACGACACGATCGCACTCAGGGCGATGCACCACACCGACCCTGTGGACTACGACAGCCTCGGCGATCCCATACCGCTGAGCGAATCCCCCGTCGACAAGATGATCCTCGAGGGCGACGAGATCCTCGAGGAGACGATCTCGGACCCGACCGTGCATCCCGACAGCCTTGCCTCGATGCAACGGTTCGGCGAGAAGACCTGTCTGAACGTGCCGCTCAAGTTCGGCGGCGAGCCGTTGGGAATCCTCGTGCTGATCGAGACCGGATGCGAGCGCCACTTCACGCCGCAGGAGGTCGAGTTCGTGCGCGCGTTGAGCGACCAGGCGGCGACGGCGATCCACAACGCCCGCCTCTACGACGACATCAAGCGCATGCATCTCAACAATCTCAAGGCGCTTGGGGCGGCGCTCAACGCCAAGGATTTCTACACGCTCGGCCACGCCGCCCGCGTGAGCGGTTACATGGTGCTGCTCGGCCAGGAGTTGAGCTGGCCGGGAGATTTCATCGAACAGGCCGAAGAGGCCGCCTATCTGCACGACATCGGCAAGATCGGCATCTCCGACCGCGTCCTGCTCAAGGCCGGCAAGCTGAACAACCAGGAGTGGGACTTGATGCGCCAGCACCCAGTGCTCAGCGCCGACATCATCAGGTCGCTGTTCGCCGAGGAGCTCGTGCTCGGCGTACGCCACCACCACGAGCGCTACGACGGCAAGGGCTACCCCGACGGACTGGCGGCCATGCAGATCCCGCTGATCGCCCGGGCGATGTGCGTGGTCGATTCATACGACGCGATGAGCTTCCAGCGGCCGTACAAGCTGGCCTCCAACGCCGAGCAGTGCCTCGAGGAGCTCCGGCGCTGCTCGGGCGCACAGTTCGACCCCAAGATGGTCGTCGCGTTCCTGCGCGTGTTGAAGCGGCTGGAGGCGGTGCACGACAAGGCCGATGCGATCGCGGAGGAGGCCGCCGCCCGCATCGACGGCGACAAGCACCGGTTGCTGCGCCTGCCGGACGATGAGCGGCGGCCCGAGTACCGCGAGATCGCGGATGTGCTGCGTCAGGTGCGCGACGCCAATCCGCCTATCCGCTACATGACCACGGTGGCGCGCTTCGGCAACAAGTATGCGATCGTCGCCGACGCCGAGACCGAGCCCGAGACGCACTCGCCGCTCGGCGAAGAGGTCGACGCCGACCACACGATGCCCGGCCTGCTTGCCGGCGTACGGCCGTCGCGCAACACTCTGGTCGCCGACGAGTACGGCGTGTGGATCAGTGGTGTGGCGACGATCTGCGACGCCGCCGGCGAGATCGTCGCCGCGGTCAACGCCGACTTGCCGGCGATCGCCGGAGCACGGATCGCCGGCCTCTCGGGCGACAGGAAGCACACGCTCGCCGGCATCCTGCGCAGCGCCGCCGTGCGCCTCAGCCGCACCGAGATCGACGCGATCACCGACAGTCTCACCGGCATTTACAACCACCGCTATCTTCACGATCGCCTGAAAAACGAGATCGCGCGCTCGGCAGAGCACGGCAGCCCGCTCTCGGTGCTCTACTGTGACCTCGACAACTTCAAACAGTTCAATCAGCGGGTGGGCCACAGCGTCGGCGACGTGGCTCTGCGCTCTGTGGCCCACATCCTCGAACAGTCGACCCGGGACGTCGATCTCGTGGCGCGGTTCGGCGGCGAGGAGTTCGTCGTCGTGCTCGTCGACACGCCGAAGGACGGCGCCGTGCTCGTCGCCGAGCGCATCCGCGAGAAGCTCGAAGAGGCAATCTTCCCACCGTCGCGCGAACCATTGACGATCAGCATCGGCGTGGCCACCTTCCCCGAAGACGGCAGCATCAAGGAGGAGCTCCTCGACCGCGCCGACTGGGCGAAGCGGCTCGCCAAACGCAAGGGACGCAACATGGTGCTGCCGTTCACCGCCGGCAAGGCCGTGCCGGACCTGGTCGGTGAGCCCGAGGGCTGAGCCGGGGCGGTGACTACGGGCGGCGGGTGCGAGGGACGCGCGCGTCGCCGCGGCGACGCGTCAGTCCCTCGCGATCGAACGACTCGAGCAGCGCCTGCGCGTTGCGTCGCCCCGTGTCGACCAGATCGCGAAACTCCGCCAAGGTGATCTGACCACTGTGCGCGAGCGCCGCCAGCAGGCGCTCGCGCGCTGCGTCCACGGCAACGCGCGCGAACCACAGATCCTCCTTCACACGCACCAGCTCGCCGCGACGGACGAGCACCTCGAGCACCGTCGTCAACGAGCGTCGTTCCGCGCCGAGCTGCTCGGCGAGAGCGGCGAGCGTCGGCGGCGCGAATGGTTCGCGCGTCATGCGCTCGAGCACGGCGGCGGCGAGGCGCTCCTGCGCCTCACCGAGCGCGCCGCCGGCGCCCTCGAGCGCATAGCCGCCCTCACCCTCGACGGCGCGCGCGCCACCGGGCAGCTCGGCGAGCAACGCGACGATCTGCGCGGCGGCGAGGCCGGGAGTCGCGGCGGCCAGCTCGGCGAGCGTGACGAACGGCCGATCGGGGCGCTCCTGCGCGCGGCGCGCAAGTACTTGCGCGAGCGCCGCGCGCAGCTTCGCCAACGTGCCGGGCACGAACCAGCGGCGCGTGATCGCGTCGCGACGCTCGCCACTACCGGACACGTCGAGCGACTCGAGCTCGCCGCGCTGCTCCGCGTCGTCGAGCACATCGGCCGCCGCCGGGGCGGCGAGCCCGACGCCGGCGAGATCAGCCGCCCCAAGACCCAGCTCGGCGCGCGCGGCAGCCAGCGTCAGCGCCGCGCGCGCCACGTCGCCTTCGTGCAGTGCGGCGAGAAACTCCGCCCGCGCGCCGCGCTCGTGCCAGCGGCGCGGCAGTGCGTCGAGCACTGTGCCGCCGCCGATCGTCGCCATTGGCGAGAGCGAACGCAGGATGAAGCGATCGTGCGGCTCGACCGCCGCAGAAGCGTCGAGCCGCACGATCGCCGCGCCC
>PKYG01000082.1 GCA_003132585.1 Actinomycetota bacterium | reverse complement strand
GCCGGAAGGCTACGCGACGACGGTTCCATCGATCTCACCGAGGTGGGTCTGGGCGACGATGAGTTGCGCCGCCTGCGGCGCGTCTTCATCGTCGCCTGCGGCACCTCGTACCACGCCGGCCTCGTCGCCGCCTACGCGCTCGAGGAGTTCGCGCGCCTGCCGGTGCAGATCGACGTCGCCAGCGAGTTCCGCTACCGCAATCCGGTGCTCGATCCCGAGACGCTGGTGATCGGCATCAGCCAATCGGGCGAGACCGCCGACACGCTGGCCGCCATGCGTCTCGCCCGCGACGCCGGCGCGCCGGTGCTGGCGCTGACCAACATCCAAGGCAGCCAGGCGACGCGTGACGCCGACGCCGTGCTCTTCACGCGCGCCGGCCTCGAGATCGGCGTGGCGGCGACCAAGACGCACGTCGCCCAGATCGCTGCCCTGCTGCTCTTCGCACTCGACCTGGCACGCGTTCGCGGGACGATGAGCGAGGCAGATCGGCTGGCGTTCGGGCGCGAGCTCGACACCGTGCCCGACCTCGTCCACAGCTTCCTCGATCGAGAGACGCCGATCGAAGCGATCGCGGCGAAGTACCGGTACCAGCGCTTCTTCCTCTACCTCGGCCGCGGCACCGGCTTCGCCGTCTGCCTGGAGGGCGCGCTCAAACTCAAGGAGATCTCCTACATCCCCACGGAGGCGTACGCCGCCGGCGAGATGAAGCACGGTCCGATCGCGCTGCTCGACAACGGTTCCCCCGTGGTCGTCGTCGCGACCGACAGCCACGTGCTCTCCAAGCTCGTTTCGAACATCGAGGAGGTGCGCGCCCGCGGCGCCGACGTGATCGCCGTCGCCAACGAGGGCGATCCCGAGATCGACGAGCTCTGCGAGTCGGTAGTGCACGTGCCGCGGACTCACTGGTTGCTCTCGCCGATGCTGGCGGTAGTGCCCCTGCAGTTGCTCGCCTACCACATCGCGCGGCAGATGGGACTCAACGTCGATCAGCCGCGCAATCTCGCGAAGACGGTGACGGTTGAGTAACCAACGAACCGGAGCTCGCGCAGCCCGGAAGAATGGACGGCGTCCCTAGGGGAAATGGGCACTGGTCTCGCAGGCATCGGCGTCGACGCGATCGAGGTCGCCCGCGTGCGCAAGCTGCTCCAGTGCTGGCAGTCGGCCGAAGACCGGCTGTTCACGGAGGGAGAAGCGGGGTACTGCCGGCGCTTCGCCGACCCCTATCCGCGCTACGCGGCACGCTTCGCCGCCAAAGAGGCCGTCGCCAAGGCACTGGGAACCGGTATCATCTCGTGGGTAGAGATAGAGGTGCTGGGCGGCGGCAAGCCACGTGTCGCCCTGCACGGGCGCACGGCTCAGGCCGCCGCCCAGCTCGGCATCACCCGTGTGGAGCTCTCACTGAGCCACACCGTCGATCAGGCGTACGCCGTGGCGGCCGCCGTCAAGGAGGGTGACGATGTTTGAATCGTTGCTGTACGGGCTGTACTCCGCCGAGACGATGCGTGCCATCGACGCCGACGCCATCGAGGGCGTCGGCATTCCCGGCGCGCACCTCATGGAGCGTGCCGGCGCGGCGGTCGCCGAGGAGATCATCGAGGAGTACGCGCCCGAGTCGGTCGTGGTCTACGCCGGCCGCGGCAACAACGGCGGCGACGGCTTCGTCGTCGCGCGCGAGCTCTTCAATGCCGGCTGCGAGGTCGTCGTGTACGCAGTCGAGGGCAAGCGTGGCTACAAGGGCGACGCGGCGCTCAACCTGGCGATGCTCGACCGCCTCGGTGTGGAGATCCGCGAGGGAATCGGCGCGGATGGCGACGTGACCGTCGACGAGGTCGATGTCGTCGTCGACGCGATCTTCGGCACCGGCTTCACCGGCGCCGCCAAAGGCCCGCAGGCGGCGGCGATCGCGGCGATCAACGAATCGCCCGCCGCGATCGTGTCGATCGACATCGCCAGCGGCGTCGAGGCGAGCACCGGGGCCGTGCACGGGCCGGCGGTGCACGCCGACATGACGATCGCCTTGCACGCCGCCAAGATCGGCCACTTCGTCACTCCCGGCGGCGCCTGCTCGGGTGAAGTGGTCGTCGTGCCGATCGGCATCCCGCCGATCTGTGACCACCGTCCCGACCTCTGGCTGCTCACGCCGGAGGCGCTGGCGCCGCTGGTGCGCCCGAAAGGCGCGCTCGACCACAAGCGCTCCGTCGGCACCGTGCTCGTCGTCGGCGGGTCGAAGGGCATGACGGGCGCCGCTCATCTGGCGGCGATGGCCGCCCTGCGTGGCGGCGCCGGCCTCGTGCACTGCGTGCTGCCGGCCGGCGCCGGTGACCCCAAGCCGTTCCTCGAGGTGATCACCGTGAGTGTGCCGGGCGGCGATCATCTCGGCGCCGGCAGTGCCGCGGCGATCAAGGGGGAGATGGCGCGGCTGACCGCGGTGGCCGTCGGCCCCGGCGCCGGACGCGCCGCCGACACGCAGACTTTGCTGCGCCAGCTGTGTAAGGAGAACGTGCCGATGNNGAGGTAGCCGCGCACCGGCTCGCCGCGGCGCGCGAAGCGGCGGCGCTGAGCGGCGCCACGGTGCTGCTCAAGGGCGAGGCCAGCATCGTTGCCGACCCGTCCGGCGAAGCCTATGTGATCCCGGTCGGCAACCCCGGCCTCGCCACGCCCGGCACCGGCGACGTGCTCAGCGGCGTGATCACCGCGCAACTTGCCAAGGGCCTCGGCGCGACCGACGCGGCGTGCCTCGGCGGCTACCTGCACGGGCTCGCCGCCGACCTTGCCGCACGCATCGCGACGGGCACCGAGGGCATGATTGCCAGCGACCTGTTCGAGTTCCTGCCCCAGGCGGTCGAACGCCTCAAAGGCGACGAAGACGACGAGGAGATGCAATGACGCCGCAGAGCGACCAGAACGCCGAGGAGCCGCGCGTGGCCGACATCATGGAGCGTGCGGTCGTGACCATCGGTCCCAAGGCGACCGTCAAGGAGCTCGCCGTCCTGCTCCGCGACAAGGACGTTCGCGGCCTGCCCGTTGTCGACGAGGGCCGTCTGGTCGGCGTCGTCACCGAGGGTGACATCGTCGCCCAGGACGCGGACCTTCACTTCCCGCACTACATCCAGTTTCTCGACAGCTTCATCTACCTCGAGAGCACGAAGAAGT
Source organism: Actinomycetota bacterium (assembly GCA_003132585.1). Taxonomy (GTDB): domain Bacteria; phylum Actinomycetota; class Thermoleophilia; order UBA2241; family UBA2241; genus PALSA-647. The sequence goes on along the minus strand of PKYG01000082.1, from coordinate 18,376 downwards.
TCGAGGAGCGGCTCAAGAAGGCAGTCGGCACGACCGTCGGCGACATCATGACCGACGAGGTCTTCTCCGTCGCGCCGCAGGACCCGATGTCGGCGGCGGCGACGCTCATGCGCGACCACAAGATCAACCTCGTGCCGGTTGTCGACGGCGACAAGCTGGTCGGTATCGTCACGCGCCACGACGTGATCGCCAGCCTGGGGTTCTAGATGCTTGCCGGCCGCGAGCGGGCGCTGGCGACCGTCGATCTCGGCGCTGTTCGGCACAACGTCGTCCGGCTGGCATCGCTGCTGCCGCCGGGCGGCAAGCTCTGCGCCGTCGTCAAGGCCAACGGCTATGGGCACGGCGCGGTCGCCGTCGCGGAGGCGGCGCAAGCCGCCGGAGCGGCCTGGCTCGGCGTGGCGACGGTCGACGAGGCCGCGGAGTTGCGCGCCGCCGGCCTCGCCGGGCCCTTGATGATCTTCGGCGCGCTGACCGGCAGCGAGCTGCAGAATGCCGTCACCGCCGATGCCGACGTGAGCGTCTGGTCGGAACGTTTCCTGATCGAGGCGCAGAAGGTCGGCGCTCGCCTGCACGTGAAGTTCAACTCGGGCATGGGCCGGCTCGGGGCCGACGCGGCCACGGCAGAGCGCCTTGCGGTGGCCGCCGCCGCGTCGGGCCGGCTCGCCGGCCTGATGAGCCACTTCGCCACGGCCGACGAGGCCGAGACGAGTTACTTCAACCTGCAGCTCGACCGCTTCCTTGATCTCGCGACCAAGCTCAAGCAGCGCTTCCCGGAGATGATCGCGCACACCGCGAACAGCGCCGCGACGTTGCGCGAGCCACGCGCGCACTGCGACATGGTCCGCACCGGCATCGCGATCTACGGGCTGGCGCCCGCCAACGACGACCCTTTCAAGGACGACCTGCGGCCGGCGATGCGGTTGAGCTCCTACATCGCCGACGTCCGGGTCGTCCGACCCGGCGAGTCGGTCGGGTACGGGCGGCGGTTCATCGCCGAGCGCGAGACCCGTGTCGCGATCGTGCCGATCGGCTACGCCGATGGCATCGCACGATCGCTCACCGACCGTGGTACGGTCCTGATCGGCGGTCATCGCTGCGCGATCAAGGGCACGATCAGCATGGACCAGCTCACGGTCGAGCTGCCCGGTGCGGTCGGCAAGCCCGGCGACGAGGTCGTGTTCATCGGCCTCGGCAATGATCAGCGGATCCTCGCTGAAGAAGTCGCGCAGCTGCTCGGCACGATCAACTACGAGGTCGTGTGCGACGTGGGGCCGCGCGTGGCGCGTCGCTACGTCGGCGCCGAGTCCGCGGCCTAGCGACTCGATGGCCGGCGGTGCGCCCGGGGGGAGGCTTCATGCGGGCGGTGGCCTGCCGCCGCTCTCCGCCCGCTCTCGCGAGATCGCCGCTCTCGTCACTCCGGCGCTGGTCAGCGGCGAGTCGGCCTGGTTCGTCGGCGGTCTGCTGCGCGACGCGCTCAGCGGCCGAGCTCCCGACGATATCGACGTGGTCGTGCGTGGCGACGCCGGCCGGCTGGCGACCGCTGTCGCCGACGGCCTCGACGGGTCCGTCTTCACCTACTCCGAGCGCTTCTCCGCTTTTCGTGTCGTGACCGCCGAGGGGCACGTCGATTTCGCGTCCCTGCGCGGTGAGACTCTTGACGACGACCTGCGCGCGCGCGACTTCACCGTCAATGCGATGGCCTGCGACCTCGGCGGCGAGCATCTGGCGGATCCACTGGGCGGCGCCGACGATCTTGCCACGCGCCGCCTCAGGCTGTGCGCTCCCGATGCGCTCGCCGCCGATCCGCTGCGCGTGCTGCGCCTCGTGCGCTTCGAAAAGGCGCTTGGGATGCTGCCCGAAGCGACGGCACTCGACGCGGCGCGCGCGGCCGCTCCCGCATTGGCGTCGGTGAGTGGCGAGCGCGTCGAGCAGGAGCTCTCGGCGACGCTGGCGCTGCCGATGCGGGTCGCCGCTCTCTACGGGTTGGACGCGCTCGGGGCCCTCGAGGTCGTGCTGCCCGAGCTGACGGCACTCAAGGGGTGCGTGCAGAACCCGTACCACCACCTGGACGTGTTCGACCATACTCTGGAAGCCCTCGGCTACCTGCCGGGGATCGTCGAGCAGCTGGGTGGCGAGCGCTGGCTGGCGACGCCAGGGGCCGCCGGCCTCGCCGGCGTCGCCCCGCTCGCACCGCTCGCCTACGCCACGCTCTTCCACGACCTCGCCAAGCCGAACGTGCGCAAGGTCGACGAGCAGGGGAATGTGATGTTCTGGTACCACGACCAGGCCGGCACCGAGATCGTCGCCACGATCGCGCGACGGCTCAAGCTGAGCCGCCGTTTCGAACACTACCTGGCGCTGCTCGTGCGCCAGCACCTGCGTCTGGGATTCCTCGCGCGCGAGGCGCCGCTCTCGCGGCGCGCCCTCGCGCGCTATCGCCGCGATGTGGAGCCGTTCGTCTTCGAGGCAGTGGCGCTCTCGCTTGCCGACCGCATGGCGACGCGCGGGCCGAAGACGTCGCTCACATCGATCGCGCGCCACTTTCGCCTCGCCCGCGACGTGTGGGGCGAGGTCGCCAAGGATCCAGTCCCTGACGTGCTCGACGGCGAAGCCGTGATGCGTCTGCTCGGTCTCGCGGAGGGTCCGGAAGTGGGAGAGGCGCTGGCGGCGCTGCGCGAGGAGGTCGAGGCCGGCGACGTGACCACGGGCGAGCAGGCCGAGGCGTTCCTGCGCGGGTGGTGGGCGCGACGCGTGGCCGGTCCGCCGCGCGGAGATGCCGGTGCCTGAGCTGCCCGAAGTCGAGACCATCCGCCGCCGCCTCGACCCGCACGTCGTCGGCCGCACGATCGCCGGGCTGGCGGTGTTCGATGCGCGTGTCAGCGAGCAGTCCGAGGCGGAACTCCGGCGGCTGCTCGTCGGCGCGCGCATCGTCGCCACCGGCCGCAGGGGCAAATGGCTCACTCTCGATCTGGGTGAGCGCCTGATGATCGTCCACCTGCGCATGACCGGTCAGCTGCTTCTGCAGCCCGACCACGCGCAGAAGGGGCCGCGCTGGACGATGGATCTCGACGACGGCCGGCGCCTCTGGTTCTACGACCAGCGCCGCTTCGGCACGCTCGAGGTGATCGGTGTCGACGCGGCGGCCGAGCGCTTCGGCGACATGGGGGTCGAACCGCTGAGCGCGGAGTTCGGCGTTGCCGCTCTCCGCGCTCAGCTCGCCGGTCGCAGCGCTCCGCTCAAGGCGTTCCTTCTCGACCAGCGGCGCCTCGCCGGCGTCGGCAACATCTACGCCGACGAGGTGCTCTTCCGCGCCCGCCTGCACCCGCTGCGCAAGGCCGGCGGCGTGGGGCCGCGTGAGGCGCAGCGCCTGCACGCGGCGATTATCGCGACACTCGAGCTCGCGATCGAGCACGAGGGGTCCTCGGTAGAGAGCTTCGTCGACCCGGCCGGCGAGCGCGGCAGCTTCCAGGAGATCCTCAACGTGTACCAGCGCACGGGCGCGCCGTGCCGGGTCTGCGGGACGCCGATCAAGCGTGTCGTCATCTCCGGTCGCGGCACGCACTTCTGCCCGCGCTGCCAGCCGCGCCGNNCTTTCCCGCCAAAGTGAGGGAACCACTCCCATCTCGGACGGGAAGACGCGCGACGATGATTGTTTGTGCAAAGGGCATTCGGCTACGAGACGGTGAGAGGAGGAAGGGACCATGGGCGCGACCTCTTCCGGGTTGCGAGAGCGCACGGTGCGCTGGCTCGCCTCGGCCGGAAGCGTCGCCTCGGTCTTCCTCCTCCTCACCGGGTTTCGGGCCGGGCTTGCATCCGCCGCGGCGGCGGTACTTTGGACAACGCATGCTGAGCTGAAGCCCCCTCCGGCCCGCCCCGACCCTTTCTCACATTCCTACCGCGCCTTCTCCCACTTCTGCAGGTAGGCGACCTACTCTCGACTACGGGCCTCGGCCGCGTACGTACGGTACCAGTCGCGCCAGATCAGGCGATAGACCTTGACCCCGTGCGGGATGCGCCGCAGGCCCGGGATGAGCGGCAGCACGAGCAGCACCACGAACAGGACGGTCATGATGCCGACGACGATCAGATCGGCGTTGTCGGCGTCGGCGATCGCCGGCACCTCATACCAGACCTGGTAGGCGTCGAGCCACCAGGCGCCGGGGTAGTTCCCGGTCTCATGGACGATGCCCCACTGCGGGTTGCCCAGCTGCTGCAGGTGCGTGGCGCTGTCCGTGTAGGGGCTCGCGATGCTGAAGAACAGCAGCGCCTTCGTGAGGTCGAAGGAGTACGGGTAGTAGCGGTTGTCGTCGGCCGCGAACGCCCCCTCGAGCAGGCCCGAGCGGCCGAGGCGAAGCATGCCGTCCATCATTCTCGCCACGGGTCCGTAGTCGCCCGGCGCCACGACGACGTCACCTTTGGACACCGTCGCGGTCGAGAGCGCCTTGCGGTAGGCCGCAAGCCAGACACCTTGCTGCTGCGCCGTCGCGGACGCGTAACGGTCGACCGCGAGCCCGAGCGCGGGATCGAGCGCGGCGGCGCGCTGCAACGGTCTGATGATCAGGTCGCGCGGAGGGTCGATCGGGCGGGTGACCCCGAAGATGTCCTTCGCCCACGCCGCCGGCGCGATCGGACCGATGTGCTCGGCGGCACTCGTGTCAGCGCCGTAGGGCGGGCCATAGTCCGCGACCGCTGAGATGTCGGAGTCCTGGGCGAGGATGCCGGCCGCCGTCTGCACGAAGGCCAGCGGCTGCATCGTGGCCACGTTCTCGGCGTTCACCGTCGGGTAGTCGGGCGCCTTGAGGACGATCGACAGCACGACGACCAGGATCAGCACGAAGCCGAAGACGACGATGCCCTCGCGCAGCAGGTCGTACGGCTTGAGCGGCACGCCGCGAAGGTTCTCGCGGGCGCGCGGCCCGGCGCCGAGCAGATCGAGCGCCCGTACATCCTCTGTCGTTCGCACGTTCATGGCGTCAGTCCTCGTACGGCCGCACAGGGCTGTCGCGGCGGATGAGGAACAGGTGCACACCGATGCCGGCGCCGACGACCAGCGGCATGACGACGGCGTGCAGCATGAGGACCTGGCCCACGTCCATGGTGTTGAAGATCGCGCCGATGCCGGCCGCGTTCATCGCGTCCTTGGCCTGCGTCGCGATCCACTGCGAGTCCCAGTTGGTCTGCAGCAGGTAGCCGGTCAGACCGGTGAAGATGCCGCTCGCGAACAGCAGCGCGCCGACCATCCAGGTGGCCCAGCGGCCGCCGCGCCAGGCGCCGAGGAAGAACTTGGTCGCGAGATGGGCGATGAGGCCGGCGAAGAAGACCTGCACGCTCCAGAAGTGCGCGTCGTCGAGGAACCGCCCGACGCTGTTGGTGTGGTACCAGAAGGGACCGCCGAGGGCGAGCAGCACGCCGGTCACGACAAGGAGGAGGAACGACATGAGCGCGGTGGCGCCGAACAGGTAGGCAACCGAATCGACGTAGACGGGCATGCGGGTCGGCAGTGCGTCCTCGAGGGTGAGGTTCCGCTTCAGGGCGCGCTGCGCGCTCGTCGTCAGGTTCACGGCGGCCTCCTCACCCGATCCAACGCGGCAGGCGCGCCCAGGCGCCGACCACGAACGCGGCGATCACGACGATCCAGGCGATCAGGTTCGGCCAGGCGACCTCGAACGGGATGCGCAGCAGCGTGAACGTGACGTGGGGGACGCCGGGCAGGACCTCAGGTGGCAGCGGTTGCATGTGACCTCCTTGCGATGCGGACCGGTTCGGCCCGAGTCTACCTCCACCGCAACAGCAGGGGCCCCGTAGTCGCCCCGCTGCCCAGATTCGTACCGGCCGGTGCTATCCTATCCCCATGGCCACGCTCAGTGTCGCGCTGCTGCAGCTCGCTACCGCCGGCTACGACCAGGCGGCCAACCTCGCTAAGGGTGAGGGCGGCTGCCGCCGGGCCGCTGCCCAGGGCACCGACGTCGCGCTCTTCCCCGAGATGTGGAACATCGGCTATGCGTTCGAGGCCGGTGACGCAGAGAGCGAGCGACCCGCCGCGCTGGCGCGCTGGCAGGCGCAGGCGGTGCCCCGTGACGGCGCGTTCGTGACGCACTTCGCGCATCTCGCCGCCGAACTCGGCATGGCCATCGCGATCACTTATCTCGAAGCGACACCACGGGGCCCTCGCAACGCCGTCACGCTGTTCGACCGCCAGGGCCGCGAGGTCCTGACCTACGCCAAGGTGCACACATGCGACTTCGACCAGCCGGAGGCGGCACTCACTCCCGGCGACGCGTTCCCGGTGGCGGCCCTCGACACGGGCGCCGGTGAGGTCCGGGTGGGCGCCATGATCTGTTTCGACCGCGAGTTTCCCGAGACGGCACGCATCCTTGCTCTCGACGGCGCCGAGCTTATCCTCGTACCCAACGCCTGCCCGATGGAGGACAATCGCACGGCGCAGATGCGCGTCCGCGCCTTCGAGAACATGGTCGCGGTCGCCCTCGCCAACTATCCCGCCGGCGAGGACACCGACGGCCATTCGGTCGCCTTCCATCCGTGCGTCTACGGCAGCGCCGGCGAAAGCCGGGACACGCTGGTCGCGCGGGCAGGTGAGGGCGAGGAGATTCTCGTCGCGCGTTTCGACCTGGACGAGCTGCGGGCCTGGCGGCGGACCGAGGTCTGGGGCGGGTGCTTCCGCCGGCCACATCTCTATGGGCGGCTGACGGAGGATCGGATCACCGAGGTCTTCGCGCGCGTCGATCAGACCGGCCGCCGGTACGATCCCAGGGAGCGGTGAGGCGAGGGCGCTCAGCTCGCGGCTATCGCTTCTCCCATTTCTGCAGGTAGGCGACCTCGCTGAGCGTTTTGCCGGCGTCGATCTCGGCGCGCAGGCGGTTCTCCTTCTCGAGCACGTCCATGGCACGGTTGGCGAGCTCAACGGCTTGGGCCTTGGGCAGCACGATGACGCCGTCGTCGTCGCCGACGACCCAGTCGCCGGGCGCGATCGTCTGGCCGGCGATGAACACCGGCACGTTGATCTCGCCAAAGCCCTTCGGTTCACCGGCGTTGGCGCTGACCAGGCTGGAGAAGGCGGGAAAGCCGATGTGCACGATCTCCGGCGTATCGCGGATCGCGCCCCAGACCACAAGGCCGGCGAGTCCCTTGACCTTGGCGCTGTGGGTGGCCAGCTCGCCCCAGATCGCGGGATAGCTGTTGAACGCGTCGACGACGAGCACATCGCCGGGTCTGCAGACGTCGATCGCCTCGACCGGCTTGGCCCAGTCGCCGGGGTGGGTGCGAACGGTGACCGCCGGGCCGCACATGTGCGCGCCGGGGAGCAGCGGGCGGATGCCGTGCAGACTCGGTTGCCGGTGCCAGGCGTCGGAGATGTTGGCGGTGGAGACTTGCTCGAGAACGGTGCGGATGCCGGCCTCACCGGTGCGCTTGTAGAGGGTCGTCTCGATCGAGACGCCCTCATCGATCGCGCGCCGGATCTCGGCGGCGGCGGCGGCTGCGTCGGTGGCCTTGATGATCGCGCCGCCGACGACGACGATCGCGGCGCCGGCGGCGACCGCCGCCGCCGCCGTCTCCGAGTTGATGCCGCCGGCGGCGCTGACGGGGATCGAAACGGCTGCGGCGACGGCCCTGAGAGTCGCGAACGGCGCCTCGCCGCGCATCTGCTGGTCGATCGCCGTGTGGATGCCGATGTAATCGGCGCCCCAGGCCTCGGCCTGCTTGGCGCGCGCGACAGGATCGGCAACCTCGACCATGTCGACGATGAGCTTGGCGCCGTAATTGTGCGCCGCCTCGATGCACTCCTTGATCGTCGCATCGCTGGCGGCGCCGAGCACGCCGACCAGACCCGCGCCGGCCTTGGCGGCGTACTCGACCTCGATGCGGCCGGCGTCCATCGTCTTCAGGTCGGCAAAGATCATCTTGTCGGGAAACGCCGCCTTGAGCTCGCGCACGGCGTTGAGACCTTCGGCCTTGATCAGCGGCGTTCCGGCTTCGACCCAGTCGACGCCGCCGGCGACGGCCTCCTTGGCGACCTGCAAAGCGCGCGGCAGGTCGACGAAGTCGAGCGCTACCTGCAGGATCACCTTGTTCATACGCCCATCACCTGCACGACCAGGCTGCGCTCCCTTGGACGGGCGTCGAAATCGCAGAAGACGATCTCCTGCCAGCGGCCGAGCGTCATCGCGCCGCCCGAGACCGGAACGGTCAGCGACGGACCGATCAACCCGGCGCGGATGTGCGAGTGGCCGTTGCCGTCGCGCAGGTTGACGCTGTGCTGATAGTGCCCGTCGACCGGGACGATCGAGTCGAGGAACGCCTGCCAGTCGTGGATCACACCGGGTTCGAACTCGAGCGTCGTGATCGCGCCGGTGGCGCCGGGGGCGAAGACGGTGACGACGCCATCGCCGATGTCACTGCGCGCGATCACGGCGGCGACGTGCGCGGTGATCTTCTCGACGTGCGCGTTGCCCGGCGTGTCGAACTCGATCGACTCCGTGACGACGCGCACGAGGCCCTCGCGTACCATCCTCGCCTTCCTTTCCTGGGTCACGTGGTGCTGGGTCATTTCTCCACCTCACTTGTGTCATGCCGAGCGCCGTCTACGGGCGCGGGACTCGGGAGAGCCGGCAGATTATCGATCAAACGAGTTGTTCCGAGGCTCACGGCGCAGACGATGAGCGAACGCTCGCCGAGCGTCTCTGCCGGCAAGAAGGAATCGCGGTCGACGGCGGCGACGTACTCGACCGCGAAGCGCGGCTCCGTCGCCAGCGCGGCGCCGACAACGGCGACAACAACGGCCGGCGCCGATGTGTCGGGCGGGGCGACGGAGGTCTGGGCGGCGGCGGCCCGCTCGGCGCCAGGCTGCGCGCCGCCTGTCTGCGCGGCGGCGCGTCCGGCTTCGAGAGCTTGATACAGTCGCGGCGCCGCTTCGCGCTCGTCGGCGGTGAGTCGGGCGTTGCGCGAGCTCATCGCCAGGCCATCGGGCTCGCGCACGGTGGGCACGCCGACGATCTCGACAGGCAGGTCGAGGTCGGCGGTCAGCCGACGGACGACGGCGAGTTGCTGGGCGTCCTTCTTGCCGAAGAAGGCGACGTCGGGGGCGACGATCGTGAACAGCTTCGCGACGATCGTCGCGACGCCGTCGAAGTGGCCCGGCCTGCTGGCTCCCTCGAGCGTGTTCGCTAGCGGTCCGTCTACCTTCACGACCGTCGCCGCGCCGGTGCGGTACATCTCCGCCGGCACCGGCGCGAATACGAGGTCGACGCCTTCCGCAGCGAACAGTCTGAGATCGCGCTCCTCGTTGCGCGGGTAGCGGTCGTAGTCCTCGCCCTCGCCGAACTGCGTCGGGTTGACGAAGATCGAGGCGACGACGCCGGCGCAGCGGCTGCGGGCGGCGCGCACAAGGGCGAGATGTCCTTCGTGCAGGGCGCCCATCGTCGGTACGAGTGCGAGCGGCCGCGGCAGGTGGGCGACGTCGGCGCGCGCGCCGATGATCGTGCGCGCGAGCTTCATCGTGGCGCTCCCTCTTCGAGTACACGTCTCAGCGCGCGCACGTTCTCGTCGTCGAGCCGTGGCGCCGCCAAGGCGAGCGCCTCCAGCGAGAGCGCACGGTAGGCGGCGGCGAGTCGTGGCGCGCGCGCCTGGAGCAGAGCGACGTGGGCGCGAACGGTGCCCACGTCGCCCCTGGCGACGGGCCCGGTGAGCGCCCGGCTCGGCCCCCCGGCGCGCAGGTTGGCGGCGGTCGTCTCGACGAGATGCGCGAGTAGATCGAGGCCGTCCCCCGGGTCGCCGCCGATCGCTTCGGCGATGAGCCCGGCGGCCTCGCTCTCGAGCGCCACGAAAAGGTTGCTGGCGACCGTCGCCGCGAGGTGGTAGAGCGGCTTGTTCGCGTCGGGCAGCGCGAACGGCCGCCCGCCGATCGCCGCGGCAAGGGCGAAGCCGAAGGCCTCGTCGTCTGGCCTCGCCGTGACGGCGATCGGCACGCCGGCGAGCGCCGCGGGCGCCGGCTCGCCGGCGGCGAACGATTGCAGCGGGTGCAGGCAGAGGGTGCGCACGCCGAGGCGAGCCAGCGGCGCGAGCAGGTCGAGCGAACCGAGGCCGCTCGAGTGGATCGCGGTGAGCGAAGTCGGGTCGGCGGCGTTCTCATCGGCGGCGCCGATGGTCGCGGTCGCCTGCGCCGCGACCTGCGCCGCGACCGTGCCGATCTGATCGTCCGGCACCGTGAGCCAGAGCACATCGGCATGGCTCACCGCGTCGGCCAGCGGCAGCCTCGGAGGTCGCCGGTCGGGCTCGGTGGCCAAGCCGGGTCGGCCGACGACGGCGATCACGGCGAAGCCTGCCCGCTCGAGGACGACAGCGAGCGTCGACCCGAGACGGCCGGGACCGATCAAACAAAAGCGTGTCGCGCTGCTGAGCAAGCCGTGGCGCTCCTGGCTGCAGTCCGCCTTTGGGGGCGGTACCGTGCCGGCCGATGGCCCGACGCACTGTGGTTGCTCTCCGTCTCCTGCCGCACGCGGCTCGAAGCGGAGACCGTCACTTCGTCTGTTGATTGTACCCGAGATGGGCGCCGCGTCCCACCGCCCGATGGGCGGCACTTCGCGGCGCCGCTTCGCCATCATGGACGACTTGCTTCGCGCAAGTCTCTCTCGTGTTCCGGCCAGTATCGCCGGTGGTAGACTGATGCCATGCCGATCTACGAGTTCATCTGCAACAAGTGCGAGACGCCCTTCGAGGAGTTGATGCGCAACGGCACCAAGCCGGCGTGCCCGCAGTGCTCATCGGGCGATGTGCGTCGCCTGCTCTCGCGTTTCGCCGTCCACTCTTCGTCGCCCGACATGGGCGGCAAGGGGGCTACCAAGAGCTGCTCGTCCTGCGCGAGTTCCTCCTGTGCCACCTGCAACTGAATCCGACGACCTGAGCGCGCTCGAGGCCTTGCGTCGCGAGGTCGAGACGTGCACGCGCTGCGACCTGCACGCGACGCGTACTCGCGCCGTGTTCGGCGAGGGCGATCCGCGGGCACGGTTGATGTTCGTCGGCGAGGCGCCCGGCTACCACGAGGACCAGCAGGGACGCCCGTTCGTCGGCGCCGCGGGCAAGCTGCTCGAGGAGCTGCTGGGCGCGATCGGCCTCACCCGCGAGCAGGTCTTCATCGCCAACGTGCTCAAGTCGCGGCCGCCCAACAACCGCGATCCGCAGCCGGGAGAGATCGAAGCCTGCCAACCGTATCTCTGGCGGCAGATCGCGTTGATCAAGCCGCGCGTGATCTGTACGCTGGGCAACTTCGCCACCAAACTCCTGTCGGGAGACCCGGTCACGGGGATCACCAAGGTGCATGGCAGACCGCAGCGCCACGAGCTCGGCGGTCACGTGGCCACGCTCTTCCCGATCTTCCATCCCGCGGCGGCGCTCTACACGCCGGCGATGCTGACGACGCTGAGAGAGGACTTCGCGCGTCTGCCGGCGCTGCTCGCCGACGAGAGTGTCGCCGAGGCGGCGCCGGAGCTTGCCGGAGCGCCGGCCGACGCGCAGCTGACCGCGCCGGCGCTGCCGCTGACGGCGGCTGAGCCGGTCGTGGCGCCCTCGGCAGCGGAGCTCGGGCCGCCGCCGGCGACCGAGCCGGTCGCGGCGCCGTCAGCCGCCGAGCAACTCGGCCTCTTCTGAGTGTGATCGGCCTGGCGTTGTCTTCGCCGGCGGTGACGCGGCGCTTTGGGCGTTCGTTGGCCGCGCTTCTGCGGCCGCCGGCGCTGGTCACGCTCGCCGGCGAGCTGGGCACCGGCAAGACGACGCTTGTCCGCGCAGCGCTGCGCGCCTTTGGCGTGCGCGGCGTCGTCGCCAGTCCGTCGTTCACGCTTGCGCAAAGCTACACGGGTCGCGGCGGCCTGCGGCTCCACCACCTCGATCTGTACCGGCTTCACCCCGGCGCCGATGTGGAACTCTTTGCTTGGGAGGACTACTTCGGAGAGGCGATCACCTTCGTGGAGTGGCCGGAGGCGGGCGCGGCGGAGCTGCCGCCCGCCGACATCGACATCCGCCTCGCCCACGACGCGCGCGCGAGCCGGCGCGCCGAAGTGCGCGCCGTGCCGGCGGTCGAACGCCGCCTGCGCGTCGCGCTTGCGGCGGCGGGCATCGCGACGGAGGCACCGGGTTGATCCTCGCGCTCGAGACGGCGACCGTCGCCTGCTCCGTCGCTTTGGTCGCCGACGACGGTGCCGTGCTGGCGGAGTCGATCGATCGCGAGGGCCCGGCGCACACGCAGCGCCTGTTGCCGGGCGTGCACGCGGTGCTGCGCGCGGCGGCGGTCGAACTGGATGATGTCGAGACGATCGCCGTCGGTCTCGGTCCGGGGTCGTACACGGGCATGCGCATCGGCATCGCCACGGCGCGCGCCCTCGCCCAGGCCGGCGAGGGCGCGTGCCTCGTCGGCGTGCCGACGCTCGGCGCGCTCGCCTGGGCGCTCGCCGCAGGCAGTCGGGCGAGTGCCCCTGTCGATGGTGCGGCGGTCGGCCACGTCGTGGCGCTCGTCGACGGGCGCCGCAAGGAGGTCTTCGCGGCGTGCTACGCGCTGCGCGCAGGCTTGCCGGCGCCGGTCGAGGAGGCGCCGGCAGTCGTGCGCGCCGCCGACATCGCCGCGTATCTATCGAACTGGCCGGATGCCATCGTCGGCGGCGACGGCGCGTTGCTCTACGCGGAATCGATTCCGGTAGCGGTTCGTCTCGATCGTGACGTTGTCGGCCCGACGGCGACGATGGTCGCACGCGCCTGGCTCGGCGGCGTGCCGGGCAGAGTCGAGGGTCTTGCCGATGTGCTGCCAATCTACGGTCGCGCGCCGGACGCCGTGCGCTGGACGGCGAGAGGCTGACCCGTGGCCGCGCGCGTCATCCGCCCGATGACCTTCAGCGACATCGACCGCGTCGCCGCGATCGAGCGAGCGACGTTCACCGTCCCGTGGTCGACCGACCTCTTCATGGGCCAGCTGCGGCGGTCGACGTCGATCCTCCTCGTCTGCGAGATCGAGGGCGTTCTTGCCGGCTACCTCATCGCCGACAGCTTCGTTGACGTGTGGCACATCATGAACATCGCCGTCGACGTACCCCACCGCCGCGACCACGTCGCCTCCGAGCTCATCGAGGCGTACTTCGCGATCACCGAGCAGTCCGAACACCGCGGCCACACACTCGAGGTCAGGGTCTCCAACGAAGCCGCGATTGAGCTGTACCGTAGCTTCGGCTTCATCGCCAGCGGCGTGCGCCCTAAGTACTACCCCGACGACAAAGAGGACGCGGTGATTATGTGGAAGGACTGGGAGGGCGAGTTCGCGTGAAGGGGCCGGTCACCACGGTCGCCCGCGGCCCGGTCCTCTGCATCGAGACGTCGTGCGACGACACCAGCGCCGCCGTGGTCGCCGGCGGCTCCGTACTGGCGTCGATCGTGTCGTCGCAGAACGAGTTGCATGCGCAGTTCGGCGGCATCGTCCCCGAAGTCGCCGCGCGGCGTCACACGGAGCTCGTCAACGTGGTCGTCGCCGAGGCGCTCGGCGTCGCCGGCCTCGGCTGGGATGAGATCGCCGCCGTGGCCGTCACCGTCGGCCCCGGCCTCATCGGTGCCTTGCTCGTCGGCCTGGCGGCGGCGAAGGCGATCGCCTATCGCCGCCGCCTGCCGATGATCCCGGTCGACCACCTCCAAGGGCACATCGCCGCAAACTACGCGATCGGCGTCCAAGCGCCCTTTGTCTGCCTGGTGGCCAGCGGTGGTCACACGCTCGTCGCCGTCGTCAACGAAGGCGTCGCCTTTCGGCTTGCGGGGCGCACTCTCGATGACGCCGCCGGCGAGGCCTTCGACAAGGGCGCCCGGCTGCTCGGCCTCGGCTACCCGGGCGGCGCCGAACTCGACCGTCTGGCCGCAGCCGGCGACGCGCGCTTCGCGCGCTTCCCGCGCGCCGTGCCGCGGGGCGCCGACTTCAGTTTCAGCGGTCTCAAGACGGCGTTGCTGTACTACCTGCGCGATCAGGGCGAGGAGGCGATCGCCGCGCATCGTGCCGACATCGCTGCGAGCTATCAGGCGGCGATCGTCGGTCAGCTCGTCGACAAGACCCTGCGCTGCGCTCGAGATGAAGGCCTCCGTCGCGTCGCCGTCGGCGGCGGCGTCGCCGCCAACTCGGGTCTGCGGCGGGCACTGGCGGAAGCATGCGAGAGCGGCGGCATCGAGCTCTTCGTGCCGCCGCTCTCGCTCTGCACCGACAATGCGGCGATGATCGGTCTCGCCGCCGGCTGCCTCCCGGCGATCGAGTGGCCCGACTTCCTGGCGCTCGATGCGTATGCGGCGACGGTGCTGTCCGGCTGACGTCCGCTGCGCCCGCCCGTGTCGTCCTGATACACTCGTGAAGAGAATGGCACGCGCATCGAAACCAGCGTCGCGTTTCGGCGACGAGGCTGCGGAACACCCGCAGCTCGCCGCCGACCTCTTGGTCCGCTGCCTCGAGAGCGAAGGCGTGGAGTACGTCTTCGGCATCCCCGGCGAGGAGACGCTCGACGTCAGCGAGGCGCTCGACCGCTCGTCACAGATCACGTTCATCCCGACCCGGCACGAACAGGGTGCGGCGTTCATGGCCAACGCCTGGGGCCGGCTCACCGGCAAACCGGGTGTCTGCCTGGCGACGCTCGGCCCGGGGGCGACCAACCTGGCCACCGGCATCGCCGACGCCAACCTCGACCACTCGCCCGTCGTCGCGTTCACTGGCCAGGTGAATCTCTCCGGCATGTACAAGGAGACCCACCAGTTCATCGACACGGTCGAGATGATGCGCCCGATGACGAAGTGGAACGCACGCGTCCACGATCCGCGGATGATCTCTGAAGCGGTTCGCAAGGCGTTCTCGGTGGCGGTCGCGGAGAAACCCGGGGCCACCCATCTCGAGCTGCCTGCCGGCGTGATGGCTTCGCCGGTCGCGGGCAGGTGCCTGCAGAGGGCGCCCGTCGCCGTGACGGAGCCCGACACCGTCGCTCTGAAGCGCGCCGCCGAGTTGTTGCAGCATGCCCGTCGGCCGGTTCTGCTGGTCGGCAACGGAGTCGTCCGCCAGGGCGCGTCGCCAGCCTTGCGGCACTTCTGTGACGAGACCGGACTGCACGTAATCTCGACGTTCATGGGCAAGGGCGTGATCGACTCGGCCGACGAGCACTTCCTGTTCACTGCGGGTCTGGGCGCGCAGAACTACCCGGCTGGTTTCTTCGGCACGGTCGACCTCGTCGTCGCCGTCGGGTACGACCTGGTCGAATGGGCGCCGTCCGCTTGGAACCCCGCGGGCGATCTCAAGATCATCTGCGTCGACACCATGACGCCGGAGATCGACGCGCACTTCGTGCCCGAAATCGAACTGATCGGCGACATCAGCCTCACCCTCGGTGAGCTGAGTCGCCTGCTCAGGGGAAAGCGACTCGAGCACTACTCCGTGCCGCCCTACAAGAAGGCCTTCGACGTGGTGCTCGACATCGGCGCCGATGACGACGCGCCGATCAAACCGCAGCGGGTGTTGCGCGACCTGCGTGCGGCGATGGGTGCGCAGGACGTGCTCATCTCCGATGTCGGCGCCCACAAGCTCTGGGTGGCGCGCTTCTGGGAGGCGGCCGAGCCCAACACCGTTCTCATCAGCAATGGATTCGCGGCGATGGGGTTCGCCCTGCCGGCTGCCGTCGCCGCGTCGCTTGCCAGTCGCGGCAGGCACAAGGTCGCGGCGATCTGCGGCGATGGCGGGTTCCTGATGAACGTGCAGGAGCTGGAGACGGCACGCCGTCTGGCGCTGCCGTTCGTCGTTCTGGTGTGGGTCGATGGCGGTTACGGGCTGATCGAGATGCATCAGATGCGGCGATACGGCCGCATCTCCGGTACGCGTTTCGGCAATCCCGATTTCGTCGCCCTCGCCGGCGCCTTCGGCGTCGAGGGCGTGCGTGTGAGCAACGCCGGCGAGCTGCCGGCCGTTCTCCAGAGGGCGTTCGCCGCCGACGGGCCCGTCGTTGTCGAGATCCCGATCGACTATACGGAGAACGAGAAGCTCGGCATCGACCTCTGGCGCCTGGCGCCGGACGTGGCGTGAGAGCGCCGGACGATCCTCCGGAACGTCGACGGCACGATGTGGCGGGGGCGACGCCAGCGGTCACGCGCCGGCCGCCGGCGCGGGTCAGACGCTAGCCCTCGAGCAGGATCGTCACCGGCCCGTCGTTGACGAGTTCGACGTGCATGTGCGCGCCGAAGACGCCCGTGTGCACGGGCACACCGGCGGCGCGCACGGCCTCCACGAACGCCTCATAGACCTCCTCGCCCTGCTCGGGGCGGGCAGCGTCGGTGAAGCTCGGTCGGTTGCCCTTGCGGGTGTTGCCGTAGAGCGTGAACTGCGCGACGGCGAGTACCTCGCCACCGACATCGCCGATCGCTTTGTTCATCAGGCCGGCTTCGTCGCCGAAGAGACGCAGCTTGATTGTCTTGGCGGCGAGCTTGCGCGCCGTCTCGACGCTGTCCGCGTGGGTCACACCGACGAGCGCCAGCAGGCCCGCGTCGATGACGGCCACCGGCCGTCCTTCGACGCGCACACTGGCGCTCGCGACGCGTTGGATCAGCACCTTCATGGGGGCATTCTACACGTCTGCTGCCCTGCACCGTAGCGACCCGTTCGCGCCTGCCGCCAGCCTCGGCCGTGTGCCTGAGAACGTCACCGGCCGACGGTTTGACAAGCTTCGGGATGGGCCATAACATAGCATCCCGCAAGAAACCGGCACTCTCACCATGCGAGTGCCAGATTTATGAGTAAGGAGGGTTGCTGCATGAAGCTCAAGCCACTCGAAGACCGCGTCATCGTGAAGGCCGTCGAGGAAGAAGAAAAGACGGCCAGTGGCATCGTCCTCCCCGACACGGCCAAAGAGAAGCCGATGAAGGGCAAGGTCATCGCCGCCGGCGACGGCAAGTGGGACGAGGAAGGCAAGAACCGTATCCCGATGGACCTCAAAGTCGGAGACAAGGTCATCTATGGCAAGTACTCGGGCACCGAGTACAAGACGTCGGATGGCGACGACGTGTTGATCCTACGCGCCAGCGAGGTCCTGGCGAAGGTACTTTAGAACGGAGGCTGACGAAACGTGGCTAAAGAACTCAAGTATGCCGACGAGGCGCGACGCGCTCTGGAACGGGGCGTCAACGCACTCGCCGACGCAGTGAAGATCACCCTCGGCCCCAAGGGCCGCTACGTCGTGCTCGACAAGAAGTTCGGCGCACCGACGATCACCAACGACGGCGTGACCATCGCCCGCGAGATCGAGCTCGAGGACGTCTTCGAGAACCAGGGCGCCCAGCTCCTCCGCGAGGTCGCGACCAAGACCAACGACATCGCCGGCGACGGCACCACGACGGCGACCCTGCTCGCGCAGGCGATCGTCCGCGAAGGTCTGCGCAACGTGGCCGCCGGCGGTAACCCGATGGCGATCAAGCGGGGTATCGAGGCGGCTGTCGATGAGGCCGTCGCGTCGATCAAGAGCCAGTCGCGCGAAGTCTCCGGTAAGGAAGACATCGCCCGCGTCGCCACCATTTCGGCGCGCGACCGCGCCGTCGGTGACGTCATCGCCGACGCGATCGAGAAGGTCGGCAAGGACGGCGTCGTCAACGTCGAGGAGTCGAACACGTTCGGCATGGACCTCGAGTTCACCGAGGGCATGCAGTTCGACAAGGGCTACCTGTCGCCGTACATGATCACCGACGCCGAGCGCATGGAAGCCGTGCTCGAAGATCCGTACATCCTCATCGCCAATCAGAAGATCGGCGCCGTGCAGGACCTGCTCCCGGTGCTCGAGAAGGTCATCCAGCAGGGCAAGCAACTGCTGATCGTCGCCGAAGACCTCGAAGGCGAGGCACTGGCGACGATCGTCGTCAACAAGCTGCGCGGCACGTTCACCTGCGTCGCCGTCAAGGCACCGGGCTTCGGCGACCGCCGCAAGCGGATGCTCGAGGACATCGCCATCCTCACCGGTGGTGAGGTGATCACCGAGGAGTTGGGTCTCAAGCTTGAGAACACGCAGACCACTCAGCTCGGGCGCGCCCGCAAGGTCGTCGTGACGAAGGACGACACGACGATCATCGACGGCGCCGGCGACTCCGACGCGATCAAGGGCCGCATCAAGCAGATCAAGGCCGAGATCGAGACCACTGATTCCGACTTCGACCGCGAGAAGCTCCAGGAGCGCCTCGCCAAGCTGGCCGGCGGCGTCGCCGTCGTCAAGGTCGGCGCGGCCACCGAGACGGAGATGAAGGAGACCAAGCACCGCGTCGAGGACGCGCTCAGCGCTACGCGTGCCGCCCTCGAGGAGGGCATCGTCCCCGGTGGCGGTGTGGTGCTCGT
>PKYG01000046.1 GCA_003132585.1 Actinomycetota bacterium | reverse complement strand
CAGCTGCAGCGCCGCTTCGAGGCCGCCGGCGGCTATCACTTCCGTGCCGAGCTGGCCGATGTGCTCATCGGTCTCGGGCTGCCCGAGACGATGCTCGAAAGGCCTATCCTCTCCTTGTCCGGCGGAGAGCTCACGCGCGTCACGCTGGCGCGTGCCCTGCTCGCCGATGCCGACCTGTTGCTGCTCGACGAACCGACCAACCATCTCGACATCGATTCGGTCGAGTGGCTCGAGCAGTTCCTGCTCGACTACAGCCGTGCCTTCGTGCTGGTGACTCACGATCGACGACTGCTCGAGCGTGTCGGTTCGCGCGTGCTCTCGGTCGAGCAGGACCATGTCGAGACGATGACCTGCGACTTCGCGACCTACGTGCGCGAGCGCGAGACGGCGATCGCCCTGATGGCGCGCCGCTACCAGGAGGATCAGGAGAAGGTCGAACAGCTGCAGCGATTCTACGACCGATTCCATGCGAAGAAGCTCAAGGCCAAGCAGGCGCAGGCCAAACTTACCCAAATCGAGCGGATCAAACGTGAGATGCGGCCACCGCCGAGGCGCGAGCACCGCTTGAAGCTCGGCCTCCCCCAACCCAAGCCGTCGGCGCGCGTCGTGCTCGAGGTCAAGACGCGCGCCGTGACCGTCGGCTCGGCGGATGAGACGCAAGGTGTGCGGCGGCTGATAGCCGACGTCGAATTCGTCCTCGAGCGCGGCGAGAAGCTGGCTTTGTTGGGCCCCAACGGATCGGGCAAGACCACCCTCGCCGAGACGATCGTCGGTTTGCGCTCGCTGGCAACAGGCGCCGCTCATCTCGGTCACAACGTCCGCCTCGCCTATTTCTCTCAGCAGGGTCGCGAGCTCGACGAGTCGGCGACGGTCCTCGACAACGTTCTGCCGCTCGTCGGCCATGACGAGCAGCAGGCGCGCAGCCTGCTTGGACGCTTCCTGTTCGGCGCCGACGACGTCGGCAAGCTCGTCGCACGCCTCTCCGGCGGCGAGCGCAGCAGGCTGCGCCTGCTCATGCTGCTCGTCGGCGACGCCAACTTCCTCGTCCTCGACGAGCCCACGAACCACCTCGACATCGCCTCCGTCGAAGCGCTCTCCGAGGCGCTCGCCGAGTACTCCGGGACAGTCCTCCTGATCACCCACGACCGCCACCTCATTGAAAGGGTGGCCGGGCGGGTGCTCGAGATCAATGACGGGGTACTGCTCAACCATCTCTCCGTCGAGCGGTACCGGGAGGCAAGGGCAGCGCGAGACGGCGGCTCGGCAGCGCTCACCGCGGGTGCCTCGAGTGGCTCCCGGCAGACCGCCCCCGCGGGCGCCGCTAAGACGGGGGCGGCGCACCCTGCCGACCCCGAAGCGGCACGGCGCCATCGGGCGCGGCTGCGGGCCGTCGAAACCGAGATCCTCAAAGCGGAGAAGAAACTCGGAGAGATCGACGGCGAACTGGTCGACCCCGATACCTACGCCGACCGGGATCGCGCCGCCGCCGTACTTGCCGAGCGCGGTCGTGTCGACGCACGGCTCGAGGAACTCTACGTGGAGTGGGAGAGTCTCGCCGACGCAACCGTCTAGGCTGTGGGCGGGCGCCGGTCCGCAGCGCCGCCCGCACCCCGGCGTCGCGTGCTACTCTCTGTCGCTATGAGCCGATCGTCGTCGTCGACCACACTGAGCCCCGCCGGTGTCGAGCGACTGCAACGACGCATCCTCGAGTGGTATGCCACCAACGGCCGCGACCTGCCGTGGCGGCACACCGACGACCCGTTTGCGATTCTCGTCGCCGAAGTGATGTTGCAGCAGACTCAGGTCGCCCGCGTGATCGCCAGATACCAGGCGTTCATGCTGCGCTTCCCGACACTCGGCGCGCTCGCTCAGGCACCTCTCGCCGAGGTGCTCGCCGTCTGGGCGGGACTCGGCTACAACAATCGCGCCGTGCGCCTCCGGTCCTGCGCGCGAGCGGTCACCGCCGACCGCCCGGATGCGCCGCGCCTGCCCGGGACACTCGCCGAGCTCGAAGCGCTTCCGGGCATCGGGCCGTACACCGCGCGTGCCGTGCTGATCTTCGCCCACGATGCCGACCTCGCCGCGGTCGACGCCAACGTTCGCCGTGTGCTCACTCACGAGCTGCGCTTGCCCGCCGACCTGACTCCTGCCGCTCTCCAGGTCGTCGCCGAGCGCGTTCTGCCGGCCGGCAGGTCGCGCACCTGGCACAACGCCGTGATGGACTACGGCGCCCTGGTACTCACAGCGCGTGCCACAGGCATTGCGCCACGCACGAAACAGAGCGCCTTCGTGCGTTCGCGCCGCTGGTATCGCGCGCGTCTCGTGCGCCTGCTTGTCGAGCAGAGTCCCCGTGCTCTGGCCGCATTGCCGGAGCTGCTCAATCTGCCACCGGAGGATGTCGATGAGATCATCTCCCTGCTCGAAGGCGACGGTCTCTTGCGCCTTGTTGGCGAGCTCGTCGAACTTGCCTAACGGCGCCCTCGCTTGACCGCCGACCCATCGTTCGGATTACCCTGTGACAACGAGGTCGAACGGCGGGCGACAGGGAGGCGGCGTGCCGTACGAGGTTGAGCTCATGCTGATCCCCGAGCAGCCGATCGCCGGGATCCGCGAGCGCGGTCGCCTTGGCGAGATCGGCACGCGCATCCGACGTCTTCGTGCGGCGCTCGAAGGAAGCGGGTTCGCGACGAAGGGGTCGCTGATGGCGCGCTTTTTCGAGGATGACTCCGCGAGTCCGTCGCTCGACTACGAGGTGTGCCTGCCGATCGACGCGCGCGCCGACGGCTGGGTACCCGACCGCATCGGCGAAGCACGCACCGACATCATCCCGACCCACCTGGCCCTGGTGACGACTCACGTCGGCCGCCACAGCGAGATGCAACCGGCGTATGCGGCCCTGCTCGCGGAGTCGGCGACTTTGGGCTACGCGATCGCCGGACCGGCGACCGAGGTGTACTTGACAGGCGCGGAGTCGGTCGCCGACCCGGCGGAGTACGTCACCGAGGTACGCCTGCCGGTCGCCCGTTAGGCTGCCGGCGCTCCTCGCCTCAGGTGCGGAACATCGTCAGCAGGAAGACCAGAGGCTCGTCGGCGACGATCGCGTGGCGCATCTCGGCAGGCATGTAGTACAGGGAGCCCGGCTTCGCCTCGTAGCTCCTGCCGTCGAGTGTCACGCCGCCGGCGCCGGAGACGATCTGGATCGACGCCGGCACGCTGGCGGTGTGCTCCGAGAGCTCCTGGCCGGCCGCCAGCGTGAAATGGATGATCTTGTGGTGGTCGTTCTCGACCACGCTCTTGCTGACGATCCCCTTGTCCGCCACCTCGGTCATGGCGAGCAGATCGACCACCACGGGTTGGCTCTCGACCATCCTGGGCTCCATTCGGTAGACGTCGCGATTCCGCCTACGAGCATACCCGGCCGCGCGCATGACCGATCTTGACCTTAGTCACGGCGACCGCCGCGCGTATGTCGCCCCACCCTTGGAAACCACCCGCTCTTGTGATATTCCTCTCATGTAGCCTACTACCCTATCCGATTGAAGGGAGGCGTGATGACGAACCGTGTCCTGTTCCTGATCACCCGACCCTTGGATGGTCTCGGCGATGCCGTCCGTACGCCTTCCGGAGTGAATGTCGACCTCTTGCGTGCCTATGGCCGCAGCGACCTCGCCGGCTTGCCGAACTATTTCGGCGGCAAGTGCAAGTCGCCGACTGACCGGCGCTGAGCGCCGGCGACCGCCAGCACATCCTGCCCCGTTTAGCACTGTAGTGGCAGGGTAAAAGGTTGCTGACGAACCAAGAAATAGTCCCGAAAGGAGGCGACGATGAATCCACGTGTACGTTCTGCGCTTGCCCGGTTCTTCTCCGATGCGGGTGAGGCGCTCTCCACTCCCGCAGGGGTCAACGTCGACCTCCTGCGGAGCTACTGCCAGCCTGGCAGCGACGGACAACCCTGTTTCTCGGGCCTGCTTGCCGCGCGCACGCGGCACTAGCTAGGACACCCCCACCCCCCGGTGTGCGGCGCGGGCGTGGTCGCTCAGGCGACTGCGCCCGCGCCCGTTTCTCCTTCCGCTCAAGGCTCCCCGCAGCCGTGCCAATACACACGGCATGGCGCTCCCGGAACGTCCGACGGCCCACGCACTGGAGGCAGTACGTTCACTGCTGCGTGACCTCTCACAGCGGAGACTCTGGCTCTATGGAGTCTGGTTCCTGGAGGTGGCGCTGATTTGCGGGGCACTCTGGGGACTCGCCCACGGCCGCAGCTTCCGCTCGGCGCTGCTCGCTGCCGGTTACCTGCTCGCCTGCGTCGCCGCGTTCCTGCTGCCCGACCACGTCGTGCGCTCGTGTGCCACCGAACTCGGTCTTTCGATGAGACAGCGACGGATGATCCTGCACGCTTTCCTGGTGAGCTCGGCGGCTGCGGTCGCGGCAACGATCGGCGCGAATCTCGGGTGGTGGGCGATCGCAAGCATCCTTGCCACCGGCAACGCCCTCTGGGCGCTTGAGCTGGAGAACCGCGCCGTCAGCGGCGCGCGACCGAGTCCCGAAGGCGGAGGCTAGCGCGCGCCGGGGAAGTAGGCCGGGTAACGGCGCGCCACCTTCTTGCGCCGCTGATACGTGCGCGCCAGCTCGAGGAAGATGCCGATGTCGCGCTCCAGCTCGGCCTGCGTGCCGTCGAAGTAGAATGTGCGTATCGGCAGCCCGTCGAGGTCCCTCTGCACGACCGGGTAGATCGCCTCAGTGACGATCCCGTTCATGCAGGTGAACGGACTGATATCGATGATGCCGTCAGCACCCTTGCCGTGCAGGTAGACCGCCTTGCCGGTGCTGAGGACCATCTCGCCGAGCGCCCCCGTGTAGGGCAGATAGGGGAAGCTCGCCGCGAGCACCTCGCGCACGTCGTGCGCCTCCTCGTAGCCGACGAACTCCTCGGCAAACGGCTGGAGCAGCGCTTCTTCATCGCGCCGCTGAATGGCGGCCTTGATCTTGCGGATGGCGTTGGCCTTCGAGTACGTGCGCCCCTCGTCCGCGAGTCGCCGGGCGTGCTCGTCGTCCGTGTACCAGATCCACTCGGCGATGTCGGAGAGCCAGCATTCGCCACCCTGTTCCTCGACGCGCCGGATGAGATCGGAATTGGCGAACGTGTTGAGGCGGCAGAAGATCTCGCCGACGACACCGATGAGCGGCCTCGACGGGTCGTAGACGGCTTCGACGCCGCGGAATCGCTCCCGTGACCGGGTCAAGGCGGCGATCAAGCGCGCGAGGCGCTCCTTGTGCGAGATGGCTCTCGCCGAGAGCGCCTCGCCGACATCCTCCAGGCTCGCCTGGTAGACAGCATCCGACGCGCCCTTCTCGACTTCGTACGGGCGCGTCTTGAGCAGCATCTTCTGCAGCGCGTCCTGAGCGACCACGGCCCGCCACCCCGTGCGCACGAGATGCTGCGAATACTCGCCGATCGAGGCGTAACCGTCGCTGGACGTGATCGTGATCACCGGCACGTCCGGGTATCCGAGATCGTCGAGCGTACGCCGCACGAGGTGATGATACTGGCCGAAACGGCACGGCCCGTTGGCCGTCGGCATGAGGAACGCGACCTTGTCGCGACCCTGATCCTCGATGAGCGTGAGGAAGTCGCCGATCGTGATCTTCTGCGGGTAGCACTCGTCGCCCGACGTCACGGTGCCGCCGAGCTGCAGCGTGCGCTCTCCCGAATCCGGCGCCGGCCGCGCGTCGACGCCGATCGAGCGGA
Source organism: Actinomycetota bacterium (assembly GCA_003132585.1). Lineage (GTDB taxonomy): Bacteria > Actinomycetota > Thermoleophilia > UBA2241 > UBA2241 > PALSA-647. The sequence goes on along the minus strand of PKYG01000046.1, from coordinate 5,013 downwards.
TCGCCGCCGCGAGCAGGTAGGAGCCGCCGTAGGGCATCTGCGGTAGGTACAGGCGGCGACCTTCGAGGCCGAAGGCGCGCACCGCAGCCTCCACCTTGACCGCGCCGCCGGCGCCGGCGCCGCTAGCCAACGGAGACCTCTTCGCGGACGGCGCCCTGCGCCCACCAGCGCAGGAAGCCCTTGCTATCGAGATAGGCCTCGCAGCGGGTCATCGCCCCGGCGTCGTTCTGGTGCTCGTCGAACTGCAGGGTGAGGAACGGCTTGCCGGAGGCCTCGCGGACGTAGTGCTTGATGTACGAGTCCGGACCGCACTTGAAGTTGGTGATGTAGATCATGTGCAAGTGGTCGCGGTCGCCGACGAAGCGCGCTGTCTGCAGGATCTTGCGACCGTAGTTCCAGTACATGTTGGGCACGACATCGCTGACGTCGATGCCGCGGATCGGGAGAAAGTCCAGCGGGATCACATTGACCCCGTAGAACTTGCGTAGCTTGCGCGGGATGTCCATGTTGATGCCCTTGTCGTACATGTTATAGGGACGACCGACGAGCACGATGCCCATCTCGCCACTTTCTTCGAGGCGCTTCATCGCGCGCCGCCCTTCGTTGAGCAGCGTGCCACGGAACTCGCCCTGAGCGGCCAGCGCCGACTCGAGCGCCGCGCGCAGCTCCGCCGGCCCGGCGCCGAGTTGGGCGGCCATCTCCTTGAGGTCGCGACTGAGACCGTCGAGCCCGTCGCGGAAGCGAACCAGCGGCATCAGTAAACGGTCACGATAGTGCTCGAGCCGCGGCGCGGCGCGCACCACGAAGGGCAGCGTCTGACCCCACGGGCAGGAGTGCGAATTGACCGCCGGGAAATCCGTCTCTTCGTTGATCAGATTGGGCACGAAGAGATGGTCGACGCCTTCCTTGGCGAGCCATTCGACGTGGCCGTGCGCGACCCGGATCGGAAAGCACGGCTCGGCTACGGTGGCGTCGACGCCCATCTCACGGATCGCCCGATCGCTCTCCGGCGAGAGCACAGGACGCAGCCCGAGCGCGGCGAAGAGCGTCGCCCAGAACGGGAGGCGGTCGAAGGTATACATGGCGCGCGGGATGCCGACGGTGCGCGCGCCCTCAGCGACCTGCTGTTCCGCCCGCCGCAGCGACTCCATCATCGCCGTTTCGCGCACGGCGATGAGATCGTCGATCACGGGCTCCTTGTCGACCTTGGCCGGCTTGCGGTAGCGGTCGGAGCACTTGTCGCCCCAGTACGTCTTCTGACCCTCGACCGTGAACTGGCGCACATCGCATTCGTTGGAACAGCCTTTGCAGACGAAATCGACGACCGTGTGGTCGACGGCGTCGAGGTCCCAGCCGCGGAACTTGGTGGCGGCGCCGGTGCGCTGCATGCGCTCGCGTGCCAGCAGCGCCACACCGATCGCCCCGATGACGCCGTTGTGCGGCGGCACGATGATCTGCTTGCCGAGGATCTGCGAAAAGGCGGCGGCGACGGCATCGTTGTACGCCGTGCCGCCCTGGAAGAACACACAGTCGCCGATCGTGCGCTCGCGCACCAGGCGGTTGAGGTAGTTGTGGGCGATCGAGTAGGCGAGTCCGGCGACGAGGTCCTCGCGCCGCGCGCCGCGTTGCTGGTAGCCAACGACGTCACGCTCCATGAAGACGGTGCAGCGCTCGCCGAGGCGCACCGGCGCCTTGGCCGACAACGCGAGCTCGGCGAACTCGCCGATGATGTTGATGCCGAGCTTCTCGGCCTGCTCCTCGAGGAACGAGCCGGTGCCGGCGGCGCAGGCTTCGTTCATCGCGAAATCGACGACGATGCCGTCTTGCAGCGAGATGAACTTGGAGTCCTGGCCGCCGATCTCGAAGATGGTGTCGACCTGGCGGTCGATGCGCCGGCCGACGTGGCCGGCGCCGGTCTTGTGCGCGGTGATCTCGTCGGTGATGATGTCGGCGCCACAAAGCTCGCCGATGAGCTCGCGCCCCGAGCCCGTCGTGCCGACACCGAGCACTCTGATGCGATCGCCGAGGTCGGCGCGGATCTCGCCCAGCGCCTTGTTGACGACTTCGACGGGCCGCGCGTCGGTCTTGACGTAGATCTCCTTCATCACCTCGCCGGCATCATCGATAACGGCGAGGTTGGTCGAGACGGAGCCGACGTCAATGCCCAGGTAGGCGTCGACACCCTCGCCGCAGGGAAGCTCGTAAGGCTTGACCTTGTCGCGAAGCAGCAAGACGTCGGCCATGCTCAGCGGCTCGGTGGTCGGAAAGTCGCCGGCCGGCGGCGCAAACGCCTGCAGGTCCACAGCGGCACCCTGCGCCGTGGTGACGTCGGCCTCGATCAGGGCCGCGCCCACGGCGCCCATCCATACGTACAGCTCCGGCACGAAGAGTTCGCCGTCGCCGAACCCGAACGCTTCGCGCAGCGCCTCGACGGCGCCCTTGTTGGCGGCGACGCCGCCGATGAACGCGACCGGCGCCTCGATGAGCTTGCCCTTGGTGATCGTGCTTCTGTAGTTCCGGACCACGGCGTCGCAGAGACCCCTGAGGACCTCGGGCGGCTCGTAACCCTTCTGCTGCGCGTGGATCATGTCCGACTTGGCGAAAACGCTGCAACGCCCGGCAATGCTCGCCGCCTTGCCCGCTCCGAGCACGATGTCGCCGACGTCTTCGATCTCGTACAGCAGGCGACTGGCTTGCTGGTCCATGAACGAGCCGGTACCGGCGGCGCAATCGCCGTTCGTCTGATAGTCGGAGATGCCGACGCTGCCGACGTCGCAGTCGGCCTCGAGCCGGATGAACTTCGATGTCTCGCCGCCCATCTCGAAGATCGTCACCGTCGCGGGGTGCAGGGCGGCCATGCCGCGGGCGATCGCTTTGAACTCGTTCTCGAAGGCGGCTCCGAGCGACTTGCCGATCAGACGTCCGCCGGACCCGGTGACGCGCACCCCGGTCATGCTCTCGCGTGGGAAGACGGCGAAGAGATCCTCGAACAGAGCGCGCGCCGATTCGGCGGGGCTACCCTTGATCCGCCGGTAACGGGTGACCAGGAGGGGTCGCCAGCCGGCGGACGGCACGCCGGAGGCCGGCGTGAAGAACAGGTCTGGATGATCGGCGGCGAGCGCGACGAACCGGTCGACGTCCTCGGCGTCTCCGAGGAGCGCCGCCTTGAGGCTGATGCAGCCGATGTCTATGCCAAGTGAAGCCATTCGCTGCTGAAACCTGCCTCCCGAGGAGTGACGCCGGACGAATCATAAACGTTAGCGTGAGCGGCCGCACCCTCTGGCGGGCCGGGAAACCAGAGTATTGTGGTCCGCTTTCCCGGTCAACCGTTCTGCGCGAGGTCACTGATCGTGCACCGCTCGCCGGGCGAGCGTCACCCCCGCACGGCTATCGTCGCCCTCCTCGGGTCGCCGTGCGACTCATAGGCTGACCAATCAACGAGCCCGGCACCGATGCCGGTGCCCCAGCGACCAGGAGGACACCGTGGAAGAACTGGCGCCACTCACCAACAAGGAGCGCCGCGACAACATCGCATTCCTGCTCGACGCCTTCGACAGCTCGGCCCCAAAGCCATTCGGCATACTCGACGACGATGAAGTGGCGCTATTCGCCGCCGGCGACGACGACGACCGGCGGCGCATCTTCTTCAAGTTGCTCTGCTACGGCGTCATGGCGGCCCAGCCGGCACCGGAGGCGGTCGTGCATGCCGACTGGCAACGCATGCTCGGCGCCGGCGTCGTCGACGAGATCTACACGCACACGTTCGACGTCGCCCGCTATGCCGTCGACCCGCCCGTCTCGCGTGGCGACAGCAAGGGCAAGGTGATCGAGTTCGTGCGCCTCGGCGAGACCCGTGACGCTTGGTCGCGTCTGCTCCCCGAGCCGCGCGACCCCGACGTCGCCGTCGATGTGTTGCATGCGGCATCGGGCGGCGCCCTCAAGTCGCGCGCCTTCTGGGTAGTGCGCGAGATGCGCCGCTACGGCCTCTGGCAGCTGCCGGCGCTCGATCAGTTCGGCTTCGTGCCCGACGGGCGGGTGCGCAAGCGTGCCAGCCGCATGGGTCTGATCGACCTGCCCGAAAAGGCCGACACCTTCGCCGACATGAAGGCTGTCTCGCGCGCCCTGCACGCGGTGATGCACCTGGCGCGCAAGGACACATCGTGCTACGACCTTCCACTCAGCACGGCGGCACAGCGGTGTGAACTCTGCGATGCGGCACGCATGGCGACATGCTCCCTGCCGCACTGTCGCATGCGGCGCGAGCGGCTTTGCGAGAACTGAGGCCGACGGCACCCAGCCTAGCCTGATCGCCGACGCGAATACTCGCCGCTGGGCGGGTCGGGCGCGCTAGCGCAGTTCGACCCGCCCAGCGTCAGCGAACTTGTCGTTCTGAGGCTGAGCGTCGGGATCGTCGGAGAGTGCCGACACTTCGAGAGAGAGCGGTACGGCGGCGGGATCGTGAAACATCGTCTGTCGGCGGCCGCAGCCGCGTGTGTCACTTGACCACGACGCTGGTCGTGACGGGGGCGACGCCGGGGTTCCAGGCAATGTCGATCGCACGGAATGTGACCGTGTAGCGACCGCTCGCTGTTGGTTTGAACGCGCACAGGTGCCCCGTCCCAGTGCGGACCCAACCGAAGTCGAACCTCCTCACAACCACGCCCGAAGCTCGACGCGCAACGGCCGTGACGTGGGCGAGCGCGCTGAAAGGATCCTTGGCCGTGTACCTAATCTTGGCCGTACCACCGAGGGCAAGAGTCAAGGACATCGGTGCCGTCACTACTGGCTTCGTGAGATCGACGCCGACCGATCGGTTCGCGGTGACGGTGCCGAGATCGTTGCTGGCCGTGGCGACGAACCTGTAGGCGCCCTGCGGCACTGTCGCGCCGCCGCCGCCGCGTCCGTCCCACGTCACGGCAACGACACCCGGCGACCGGGTGCCGAGATCGAACGTGCGGACCGTACCGCTGGCGCCGACGACAACGACACTCACGTCCGCCGGATTCGCCAGCA
>PKYG01000121.1:58652-68633 GCA_003132585.1 Actinomycetota bacterium | reverse complement strand
GGCCAGATGAAGGTCGCCGCACGTGAACGCGTGATGGCCGAGTTCAAGGCGGCGTGCATCGACGTCCTCGTCGCCACGAGCCTGATCGAGGTCGGCATCGACGTACCGAACGCGACGGTGATGATGGTCGAGGGGGCGGAGCGGTTCGGCCTCGCCCAGCTCCATCAGTTGCGCGGCCGAGTGGGGAGAGGCACCGAGCGTTCGTACTGTCTGCTCTTCTCGCAGGCTCAGACCGAGTCGGCACGAGCACGGTTGACGGCGTTACTGGAGACGGTCGACGGATTCCGGCTCGCCGACCGCGATCTCGAGATCCGCGGCGAGGGGCAGCTCTTCGGAGCGCGGCAGGCGGGCGTGCCCGATCTCAAGCTCGCGCGCCTGACGCGCGACCGTGCCGCGCTTACCCGGGCCCGCAAGATGGCGGCGGCGATCCTGCAGCGCGATCCGCAACTCACGCGCGCGGAGAACGGGCCGCTGGCTGCCGCCGTGCGCGATGCTTTCGGTGGCGAGCTCGCGTGGCTGCTGAAGGCATAGCGGGGAGCGCCGTCGTCGCCTGCGTATACTAGGCGCATGAAAGCGCCACAGATCATCGCCACGCACACCAACACCGACTTCGACGCGTTTGCCGCGATGGTCGCTGCGCACAAGTTGTACCCGGAGGCGGTCGTCTGCCTGGGTGGCGCCGTCAACCGCAATGTGCGCGAGTTCCGCCGGCTGTACGCGGATTCGCTGCCGACGGTCGATCCGGGGTCGCTGGATCTCACCGCTGTCCGTCGGTTGATCCTGCTCGATACGGTCCACCCAAATCGACTGGGGGAGCTCGGGGGGTTGTGCACCCGGCCGGACGTCGAAGTGATCGTTTTCGATCACCACGACGGCGTGCGGCCGGGGTTCGTCACCGACGGCAACTTCATCGTCTCCGATGACGGATCGCTGGTGACGGCGATGCTGCGCATCGTCGCCGAACGCGGCTTGCCCGTCAGCGCGCTCGAAGCGACGGTCTTCGCGCTCGGCATCCACGAAGACACGGGCTCTCTCAGCTTCGCGACGACCACGCTGCGCGACGCCGAGGCGCTCGCGTTCTGCATGCGTCAGGGCGCCGACCCGGCGCTGATCGAACGCTATCTGCACAGCCCATTAAGCGCCGCGCAGCGGGACGTGCTCGCTACGGCCCTGCGCGAGTGTGAAGAGGTTGCCGTGCCGGGCCGCAAGGTACTCGTGGCGAGCGTGCATCAGGCGGAGTACGTCGAGAGCGTCAGCGTCGTCGCCCACGCGTTCATGGAGCTGACGGACTGCGACGCGTTCTTCCTGCTGGTCGAGATGGAGCACCGCCTGTTCGTCGTCGCCCGAAGCCGTGGCGATGCACTCGACGTGGCCGAGGTCCTGAGTGGTCTGGGCGGCGGCGGGCATGCCTCTGCGGCATCGGCGGTCCTCCGCGAGAGTGACCCGTTGGCGGTGCTGCCAAAACTGCGGGCGGCGATCGGTGCGATTGCGAAGGCCGTCCCGACCGCGGCTGATGTGATGACCGATCGCGTGCCCGTCGTGTCACTCGACACCACCGTCGACGACGCGCTCGTGCTCTGCCGCCGGCAGGGCATGGGCGGGGCGCTCGTCACCGACGGCGGCATCGTCATCGGAACCGTGGCGCGTGACGACCTCGAGCGCGCTGCCGCGCACCGTCTCAGTCACGCGCCGGTCAAGGCGGTGATGACGGCGAGCGTCACCCTGGCGAGTACAGCGACCCCTCTCGACGAGCTCACGCGCATGCTCGTCGAGACGCCGCTCGGATGGGTGCCGGTCGCGCGCGCAGGCAGCGGCGATCCGCCGCAGGTGAGCGATGTGGTCGGCGGCGTGTCGCGCGCGGCGGTCGTGCGCTCCGCCGCGCCCGCCGCGCGCGTCACCCCCGGCCTCAACGTGGCCGACCGGCTCGGCGAACTCGGTATGGATGACCTCTTCGCGCACGTGCAGGCGGTCGGCGTGGGTTTCCGCGGCGTCTACCTGGTCGGCGGCGCGGTCCGCGACCTGCTCCTGCGGGAACGGACGATCGACGTCGACATCGCCGTCGAGGGCGACGGCGTCGAGTTCGCGCAGGAGCTTGCCCTGCGCATCAAGGGCAAGGTGCGACCGCACGCGAAGTTCCAGACGGCCGTCGTGATCGCCCCTGCCGGTAGCGATCTGGATCATCTGCGCATCGATGTGGCCTCGACGCGGACCGAGTTCTACGACTTCCCGGCGGCTCTGCCAAAGGTGGAGCATGCGGGTATCCGCAGCGATCTGGCGCGCCGCGACTTCACCGTTAACGCGATGGCGGTTTCGCTCGCCCCGGAGAACTACGGTGACCTTCTCGACTACTTCGGCGGGGTCGGCGATCTCAAGGAGAAGCGCATTGTGGTCCTCCACAATCTGAGCTTCATCGAGGATCCCACACGGATCCTGCGCGCGATCCGCTATGAGACGCGTTACGGACTGCGAATGGACCCGCATACCCTGAACTTGGCACGAAGTTGCAGCGAAATGGACCTGGTCGGCGACCTCTCGTCGGCGCGCCTGCGCGACGAACTCGTCCTGCTGCTCGGCGAGACCAAGGTCGACTTCGCGCTCCAGCGCCTGCAGGAGCTTGGCCTGGAGCGCAACATCCACCCGCGCTTCAACGCCGGCGGCGAGGCGCGCGAATGCATCCGTGCGGCCGACGCCGTCTGGCGCCGCCACGCGCTTTCTGGCGAGGTCCCGCTGTGGCGGCTTCGACTCGTCTGGCTGCTCCGGGATTTGCGTGCCGATGAGATCCTCGGCTGGGCCGGCCGGATGCGCCTGCGGCGCAGCGATGCGGACGTCGTCGCGCGCACCCTGGTCGTCGGTCGCCGGCTGGCGGAGAACCTGCGCCGCGGGCCCGCCGAGGCGGAGGTGTACGACGTCGCCGAGCACGAGCCGCTCGAAGCGGTCGTCGCCGCGATCGTGCTCGAGCCTGGCGCCGCGGCGGAGGAGCGGCTCGGCCGCTTCCTCGACGTCGACCGGCACGTCGAGCTGGATGTGAGCGGCGACGACCTCATCAGCCTCGGGTTCGAGTCGTCGCCGCGCCTCGGCACCGTGCTGCGCGCGCTGCTGCACCTGAAGCTGAACGGCGTGGTCAGTGGCCGCGCGGACGAACTCGAAGCCGCGCGACGGATGTTGTAGGTCGCAGCCGTGGAAGCGCACCTGCGAGAGCATCGCGACGGGCAACTCGAGTGGCTGGAGTGGTCTGACGGAGACCTGAACGTTGCATTCTCGACGCGGCGCGGGGGTGTGTCCGACGGCTGCTACGAATCGTTGAATGTCGGCTTCGCAGTGGGCGACGACTCCGTGAGAGTGCGGCGCAATCGCGAGCTGCTGTGCGCGGCTGTGGGGGTGGCGCTCGATGATCTGGTCGTGCCGGCGCAGGTCCACGGCAAGCACATCAGGGCGATTGGGAGCGGCGACCGCGGACGCGGCGCCTTGAGTCCTCAGACGGCAGTGCCGAACACGGACGGGCTGGTGACGAACGTACCCGGCGTCCCATTGGCGGTGGGCTACGCGGACTGCCTCGCCGTGGTCGTTGCCGCGCACGAGGCCGGTGGCTGTGCCGGACTGGCGCTCGTGCACGCCGGCTGGCGGGGCCTGATGGACGGCATCGTCGCGCGTGCCGTGCGCCGCGTGTGGGAGTACGGACCCGCCGACTTTGCGTTGATCGGGCCGAGCATCGGATCGTGCTGCTTCGTCGTCGACGAGGCTTTGGCGATGCGCTTTGCCGAGCGCTTCGGCGCGGAGGTCGTGACCAACCTCGCGGATGGCTGGCACGTCGACTTGTGGGGGTGTGCCGTCGGTGAGCTTCGTGCGAGCGGCGTTGCGTCCGAAGCTATCGACGTGGCAGGCATCTGCACGAGCTGCGACGCCCGCTTCTACTCGCACCGCCGCGATCGCGGCGCAACCGGGCGCCAGGCGGCGATCGCGTGGATCGGACCAAGAAGGAGGAGTGTATGAAGGAGTTCACGGGCACGGCGGAGCACGTGCGCGAACGATTTGCCGAAGTGCGCGAGAAGGTGGCTGCGGCCGCCGCTGCGGCGGGCCGCAGCGGCGACGACGTCGAGATCCTCGTCGCCACCAAGTACGTGCCCGCCGACAAGATGGCCGTGCTCCGCGATGCCGGCGTCAGACTCGTCGGCGAGAATCGCGCTCAGGATCTGGTCGAGAAGCACGCGCTGTTCGGCGGGGATTTCGACTTCGACTTCATCGGCGAGCTGCAGAGTCGCAAGGCGAAACTCGTGATGCCGCGCGTGCGCCTCATCCACTCGATCGACAGTCTCAGTGCCGTGGCCGAGCTGAACAAGCGCGCCGGGAGGTCAGTGCCCGTTTTGCTCGAAGTGAACGTTGACGAGGAGGAAACCAAAGGGGGTGTGGCTCCCGATGTGGTCGACACGTTCCTCGATGAGGCCGCCAGATGCGAGCTGGTCGAATTCGTCGGCCTGATGTGCATGCCGCCGCTGTTTCCTGATCCCGAGCAGGCGCGGTCGTCGTTCGCGCGCACCCGGGAGTTTGCACAGCGACTTTCGGATGCATGGCGCGGTCGATATACTTTCGCGAGACTGTCGATGGGAACGAGCGCCGACTATGAAGTCGCCGTGCAAGAGGGAGCGACCATCGTGCGCGTTGGCAGCGTCCTGTTTTGACGTGAAGCTGGAGGAGCTATGGGCCTAGGCGATTCGTGGCACAAGGTGATGGTGTACTTCGGCGTCGCCGACGAGGAAGAGTACGAGGACGACGAGACGACACTCGCCCCGCAGGAGGAGTTGGAGCGCTCGTATCTCGAGCGGCCGAACGTGCGCAAGCTTTCGCGTGCCGGCCGCGGACGCACGGAGTACGACGACATCTTCGCCGAGGAGCCGGCGAGGTCGTCGCGGGTCGTGCGCCATCTCGAGCCGGCGCGGCCGCCCAGGGTCGAAGTGCACCTCGTCGTGCCGAAGAACTTCAACGACGCGCAGCAGATCGCCGACAAGTTCAAGGTCGACATCCCGGTGATCATCAACCTTCAGGGCTCGGACACGGACCTCGCGAAGCGCATGATCGACTTCTGCAGCGGGCTCACCTATGCGCTCGATGGCGGCATGCAGCGCGTCGCCGACAAGATCTTTCTGCTCACGCCGCGTAACGTCGAGGTCTCTGCCGAGGAAAAGGCGCGACTGATCGAGAAGGGCTTCTTCAATCAGTTCTGATCGGCGGTGCCGCCAATGAACGTCGGTCTTCTCGGGTCTGGACACATCGCGCGGGCACTGAGCGCCGGCTGGAGCCGCCAGGTCATCGCCGCCAGTCGCCGCCCGCGCCTGCTCTTCTTCGACATCGCCCTTGAGGCCGCCGCCGAAGCCGCTGGCGGCTGCGGCGGCACAGTGGTGGCGAGCGCCACCGAGCTTGTCTCGGCGAGCGACATCGTCGTGCTCGCCGTGCGGCCACCCGATGTGCGCGATGCGCTCGCCTCTGTCCGTGACACGCTGGGCCGCCGGCCGCTCGCGTCGCTCGCCGCCGGCGTCGTCCTCGCCGATCTCCTGGCGGCACTGCCGGCCGGCGCCAGAGTCGGCCGCCTGATGCCCAACGTCGCCGCCGCCGTCGGCGCCGGTGTGTTCCTGCTCGCCGATGGTTCCCTCGGGGCGAGTCTGCGTACCGTGCGCTCGTTGTTCGCCGAGATCGGCGAGGTCGTGGAGATCGACGAGTCGAGCTTCGATGCCGCGACCGCGATCTCGGGCTGCGGGCCCGGCTTCGTCGCACTGTTCATGGAGGCTCTGGAGAGCGCGGGGGTCGCCGCCGGCCTCGAGCCGGCCGCCGCCCGCGCTCTCTGTGCCGGTGCGTTCGCCGGCACGGCCGAACTCGTACGCTCCGGGCGTGCGCCGGCGGCCGTTCGCGAAGCCATCTGTTCGCCCGGCGGGATGACCGCGGCCGGTATCCGCAGCCTCGAGCGGGCCGGCGTCGGCGATGCCATCGCCGCCGCCGTGGCAGCGGCCGTGCGGCGGGCTGGGGAGCTGGCGTGAAGAACGGCGTGCTCCTCGTCCTCACGCTTGCGTTGATGGGCTACTCGGCGTTCATCTTCGGACGTGCGATGTTGTCGTGGTTCGATCTTCGCCCCGGTGCACCCCTCTACGGATTGGACCGCTTCCTATACAATGTGACGGAGCCGTATCTGCGCTTCTTTCGCGGCCTACTGCCGCGGTCTCTGGCGGGCGGGTCCGGCTTCGATCTGAGTCCTATGATCGGGCTTTTGGTCCTGTTGATCGCACTTCAGGTGCTGGCACGCCTCTAACGCCCAAGGGGGTTCGTCCGAATGAAGCTCACACCGCTGGACATCAGGCACAAGGAGTTCAAGCGCGGTATGCGCGGCTACGCCGACACCGAGGTCGACGAGTTCCTCGACGAGACCGCCGACGAGTTCGAGCGGCTCTTCAAGGAAAACATCGACCTCACCGAGCGCCTGGAGACGCTCGAGGAGAAAATCGGCCAGTACAAGACACTCGAGGACACGCTGCAGAAGACCTTGATCTCGGCGCAGCGTTCGGCTGATGAACTCAAGACGAACGCCACCAAGGAGGCGCAGATCATTCTCCAGGACGCGGAGCTGAAGGCGCGCACGGCGGCCAACGAGGCCTACGCCGAGAAGCAGAAGCTGGAGCATCAAACGGCGGGCCTGCGCAACGCCGAAGAGGAGTTCCGGTTCAAGTTCCGGGCGATGCTTGAGGGTTACCTCAAACAGATCGCGACACTCGAGAAGACCATCGAGCAGCCGGCGATCGAGGCCGGTCCGGCCGAGACCGACTTCGCCCGCCAGGCCGAGGCGATCAAAGAGGCGATCGCACGCGAAGATACCGTCGTTGACGAGGCTTCGGAGGCATCCGGGCTGGCGCCGGAGGCGCCGCCGGTCGCCGGACCGGCTCCCGAGCCGCCGGCGCCCGCCGAACCCGAGGCGGCGGTCGAGTTCGGCCCTGCGCCGGCGTTCGTTGAGGCGCCAGAGTCCGACGCACCGCCGGCGAGCGAGCACATCCTCGTCGGTGACGAGGACGACCTGCTCGCCGACATGGACGGCGAGGTCGGCGAGAATGAGTTCAAGTGGTGAGGGTGGAGACCCCTTCGGCGAATCCCGCGGCGACGGCCTGATCGCCGTGTGGGCCGTGCCCGGCGCGCGCTTCGCGCAGATTGCCGGCATCGCCGACGGGCGTCTGCGAGTGCACCTCCGCGCGGGCGCCCACGACGGGCTTGCGAACGCCGAGTTGATGCGCTTGCTCGCCGACCTGTCAGCGGTGCCGCGCAGCGACGTCGAGATAGTCAGCGGTGCGAGTGGCCGACGCAAACTGGTACGTGTGCGCGGACGCTCGGCGGAACAGCTCCGCGCAAAGATCCTGCCCCCAGGGAGGGCCGATGGCGAGACTCGCTTACTGTGAACAATGCCGGGCCACGTACCCGCTGATCATCGTCAGGACCGACGGCGGCCGTTCGGGCAAGATCAAAGAGCCCACCTGTCCCATGGGTCACAGCGAGGTCCGGGAGATTGACGAGGTTTCCCCGTCTCGAGCCTAGGCTCGCTTGGCGGTGGGCACCCTTTGCCGCTGCTGCCGTCGTTCTCGCCGACCAGCTCCTCAAAGCGGTCGTCGTGCATTCGTCAGCCCACCTGCCGCTCACTATGTTCGGCGCTGTCAAGGTGGAGATCGTGCACAACACGGGTATCTCGTTCAGCCGTTTCACGGGCGCCGGCGGCGCTCTCGTGCTGTCAGTCGCGCTCGTCACCACTGTCGTGGCCATTCTTCTTCTCATTCTGCCCAGGCGTTACAGTCTGGCACTCGCGCTGGTCCTCGGGGGGAGCGTCGGCAACCTCGTCGACCGAATCAGGCTCGGCTACGTCATCGACTACCTCGACATCTCAGTGTGGCCGACCTTCAACCTCGCCGACGCCGCGATCGTCGGTGGGGCTCTCCTTCTCGCCGTGCGCCTGCTCACGACCGAGAGGAGGTAGACGGCGGTGCCGTCGTTCGTCGGCGGAGAGGCCGAGTCCGGGCAGCGCCTGGACGTTGTCGTCGCCCGCCGCGGGGGCTTCTCACGCAACCTTGCGCAACGGCTCGCCGAAGCCGGCGCCATCCTTGTCGATGGAGCTCCAGCGGGCAAGAAGCACCTGATTCGTTTGGGGGAGCGCGTCGAGTTCACGCCGCCGCCGCCGGTGTCGACTTCGCTTGCCCCCGAAGAGGTGGCGTTCTCGGTCGTCTACGAAGACGACTGGCTGATCGTCGTCGACAAGCCGGGCGGCGTGGTCGTGCACCCGGCGCCCGGGCATGAGCACGGCACGCTCGTGCAGGGACTGGTCGCGCGCGGCATTGGCGGAGGGCACAAGCGCCGGCCGGGCATCGTGCATCGTCTCGACAAGGACACGTCGGGACTGCTGATCGTCGCGCGCAACGACGAGGCGTACCGGCGATTGACGGAGGCGATGAGCCGGCGGGCGATCACGCGCTCCTACGTGGCGCTGCTGAACGGCGATCTGCCGCAGCCGAGCGGCACGGTCGATGTCGCGATCGGCCGCCACGTGCGCGACCGCAAGCGGATGTCGGTGCACACGGCGACGCCGCGGCCGGCGGTGACCCATTTCGACGTGCAGTGCCGCTACGCCGGATTCACGCTGACCGACGTTCGTCTGGAGACCGGCCGTACGCATCAGATCCGCGTCCATTTCGCGGCGCTGGGGTATCCCGTGGCCGGCGATGTCGTCTACGGACCGCATCGCCGGCCCAGCGGCTTGAGCCGGCAGTTCCTGCATGCCGCCGGGCTCGTCTTCCGTCATCCCGGTGACGACCGCGAGCTGCACTTCACGGCGCCGCTGCCGGCCGACCTTCAGGGGTTTCTCAACGGCCTCCAACCCTTGGCGCCCTGACCGCAGGCCCGGTCGGCGCCCGTCGTCGAGACCATCCTTGACCGGCCGCGGCACCGCTGCTATCCTCACTGCGGCCTTTAAACGTGTCCCGCGAGACCGGAAAGGATGCTGAAATGGCGCTGCCGTATGCACTCCACTCCACGGCGGCGTTTTCGTATGTCTAGGGGCGCCACAGAAGTCGTGGTCCTCGACGCGGAGCAGATGACGCGCACGCTGACGCGCATCGCTCACGAGATCCTCGAGAAGAACTCGGCCAACGCGCCCCTCGCCGTCGTCGGTATCCACACTCGCGGCGCGCACCTTGGCGTGCGGCTACACGCACTGCTCTCGACCTTCTGCGGGCGTGACATCCCTCTGGGCGCGCTCGACATCTCCTTCTATCGCGACGACGTGTCGGCACGCGGCGCCTCGGCACCCGTGCCGCTCGGCCCTGCGCCCGTCGTCAAAGACACGAACCTGCCGTTCGAGATGAACGGCCGCACGGTGATCCTCGTCGATGACGTTCTGTACACCGGGCGCACGATCCGCGCGGCGATCGACGCGCTCTTTGACTTCGGGCGGCCGGAGCGCGTGCAGCTCGCTGTCCTCGTCGATCGCGGGCACCGTGAGCTGCCGATCAGACCTGACTACGTCGGCAAGAACCTGCCGACGGCGCTGCGCGAGCGCATCTCGGTGCGGCTGCAAGAATGTGACGGCGTCGACGAGGTCGTCCTCATACGCGCGACCGGGGAGGAATGAGCGTGGCCAAGCGCGATCTGCTGTCGATGACCGACCTCAGCCGCGCCGATGTCGAGCTCATCCTCGATACGGCCGAGAGCTTCCTCCCCATCCTTCACCGCGATATCAAGAAGGTCCCGACCCTGCGCGGGCGCACCGTGGTCAACCTCTTCTACGAATCGTCGACGCGCACATCCTCGAGCTTCGATCTGGCCGCCAAGCGACTCTCTGCCGACACGATCGCGATCAGCGCGAAGGGGTCGGCGATCGACAAGGGCGAGTCGCTCAAGGACACGACGTTGACGCTCTCCGCCTACTCGCCCGACATCATCGTCATCAGACACCCGGCCGCCGGCGCC
>PKYG01000121.1:39245-58631 GCA_003132585.1 Actinomycetota bacterium | reverse complement strand
GGCCGCGATCTCGACGGGCTCAAGGTCGCGATCGTCGGCGACATCCTCCACAGTCGCGTTGCGCGCAGCGACATCAGCGGCTTTCAGATGCTCGGCATGAGGGTCAGCGTCGTGGGGCCACCGGCGATGATCCCACGTGAGATCGAGGCGATGGGTGTGGGCGTTGACTACGATCTGGAGAAGCTCGCCGAGGCTGACGTGGTCTACCTGCTGCGCATCCAGCAGGAGCGCATGGCAGAAGGCGCCAACTTCATCCCGTCACTGCGCGAGTACACGGCGATGTACGGTATCTCCCGAGCGCGCTTGCGCAAAGGGCAGAAGGTCATGCATCCGGGCCCCATCAACCGCGGCGTCGAGATCAGTGCCGAGATCGCCGACGACGAAGACACGTTGATCACGCAGCAGGTCGAGAGCGGTCTGGCCGTGCGCATGGCGATCCTCTATCGCACGATCGTCGGGTTCAGCGAGAGCGACGCGCAGGAGGCGGTGTGATGCAACGCGTCTGGTGCCGCGACCTGCCCACCACCGACATGCTCGTACGCGGCGCTCGCGTCGTCGATCCGCTGATCGGCCTCGATGCGGTGCGCGACGTGCTTGTGCGCAAGGGCGTCGTCACCGCTGTCGGCGATGCCGTCGAGACGCCCAAGGGTGTGCGCGTAGTCGACGCTGCCGGCTGCCTGCTGCTGCCGGGGTTCGTCGACCTGCACACGCACACGCGTGTTCCCGGGCGCGAAGACGAAGAAGACCTTGCCAGTGTGTCCCGCGCCGCCGCTGCCGGTGGCTATGTCGCGATCTTCGCCATGGCGAACACCGATCCGGCAGTGGACACCGCTCCGGTGCTCGAGTCGCTGCAGCGCAAGGCGCAAGCCGAGGCACTCGTTCCGGTCGGGCTCTTCGCCGCCGTCACGCGCGGCCTGCAGAGCGCTGAGCTGACCGAGATGTGGGAGCTGGCCGAGGCCGGCGCCGTGGGCTTCAGCGACGACGGGCGTCCACTCGCCAACTGCCACATCCTCCGCCGGGCGATGCAATACCTCAAGGTGACTGATCGCTTCATCGCCGTCCACGCTCAGGATGACTCGCTGATGGGCGCCGGCGTGATGCACGAGGGCGCCGTGTCCGCACGGCTCGGCCTCGCCGGCATCCCGACGATCAGCGAGAGCATCGACGTCGCCCGTTCGCTCGAGATCGCCGCGTACGAAGACGCGCGCCTGCACCTCTGCCACGTCAGCACGGCGCGCTCGCTGGAGCACCTGGCGCTGGCGCGCCAGTCGGGAGTGCGCGTCACCGCTGAGGCGACGCCGCACCATCTGACGCTCACCGACGAAGCGGTCGAGTCGCTCGACTCCAATCTCAAGATGAACCCGCCGCTGCGCCCCGAGAGCGACCGCAAGGCACTGGTCGAGGCGCTGCGCAGTGGCGTCATCGACTGTATCGCCACCGACCACGCGCCACACGCGCAGCAAGAGAAAGAAGTCCCCTTCGAAGAGGCGGCGTTCGGCACCGTCGGCCTGGAGACGGCGTTCGCCGTCATCTATGCCGCCATGGTGCCGGGCAANNGAACCGACGATCCAGCCAAAGCGGCCCGCCGACTTCTGCGTCGTCGACCCCAGAGCCACGTGGCAGGTCACCGCCGCCAGCCTGCACTCGAAATGCGCCAATTCGGCGTGGTTGGGGACTACCTTGAAGGGCCGTGTCAAGCTCACCGTCGCCGCCGGTCGTCTCGTGTGGGAGGACGGTGCCTAGCAAAGCGCTCATCGTTCTCGAGGACGGGGCGAGCTTCGTCGGCGAGGCGATT
This sequence comes from Actinomycetota bacterium, assembly GCA_003132585.1. Classification (GTDB taxonomy): domain Bacteria; phylum Actinomycetota; class Thermoleophilia; order UBA2241; family UBA2241; genus PALSA-647. Next base: position 56,836 of record PKYG01000121.1, on the reverse strand, counting down.
GCCGGCACTGGCACTACGGGTGGCGAGATCGTGTTCAACACGAGCATGCTCGGCTACCAGGAGATCGCCACCGATCCGTCCTACAGCGGACAGATCATCACATACACCTTCCCGATGAACGGCAACTACGGGTGCGACGGCGCGCGCGACGAGTCTGACCGGGCGCACGCCCGGGCGATCGTCGCGCGCGAGATCACCAACTACCGCTACAATCGGGCGTCGACGACGACGTGGCTCGACTGGCTGTCGGAGCACAACGTGCTCGCCGTCGGCGGCGTCGACACGCGCGCCCTGACGCGCCATATCCGCGAGTTCGGCGCCCTGCGCGCGGCGATCTCGACCGAGGACACCGACGTGCGTTCCCTGGTCAAGACGGCGCGCAAGCTCCCGGAGATGAGCGGACTCGACCTTGCCCGGGTCGTCACGTGCGCGACGCCGTACGAGGTCGCGGCGGCCCCGGCGGAGCCGGTGTTCCGCGTCGTCGCCTACGACTTCGGAATCAAGCGATCGATCACCCGCTACCTGGCGGCGCAGGGATTCCGGGTGACCGTGGTGCCGGCCGAGACGACGGCCCGGGACGTGCTGAGACTCGCCCCCGACGGCGTGTTCCTCTCCAACGGCCCGGGCGACCCCGCGGCTGTGGACTACGCTGCGAAGGCGGTCGTCCGACTGCTCGGCAAGGTTCCTCTCTTCGGCATCTGCCTGGGGCATCAGCTGCTCGGCTTGGCGCTCGGGTACTCGACCTACAAGCTCAAGTTCGGTCACCGCGGCGCCAACCACCCGGTCAAGGACCTGCGCACCGGCATCATCGAGATCACCACCCAGAACCACGGCTTCGCCGTCGCCGATGGTGGCGGACGGGCCGGTGCCGAGGTCACGCACGTGAACCTCAACGACGGCACCGTTGAAGGGCTCGCGTGCCCGGAGCTGCACGCCTTCTCCGTGCAGTTCCACCCCGAATCCACTCCCGGCCCGCACGACTCGCTCTATCTGTTCCGTCGTTTCCGCGAGGAGATGGAGCGCTTCCGGGGGGTGGGGTAGTGCCGCGCCGCGACGACCTGCACAAGATCCTGATCATCGGTTCTGGACCGATCGTCATCGGACAGGCCTGCGAGTTCGACTACTCGGGCACACAGGCCTGCAAGGTGCTCATCGAAGACGGTTTCCAGGTCGTCCTCGTCAACTCCAATCCGGCGACGATCATGACCGATCCCGACTTTGCCACGCGCACCTATATAGAACCGCTCGATCTCGCCACGCTGACGCGGATCATCGAGATCGAGCGCCCCGACGCCCTGCTGCCGACGCTCGGCGGGCAGACCGCGCTCAACCTGGCGATGGAACTCAAGGAGAGCGGCGTGCTCGACCTCTGGGAGGTCGAGATGATCGGCGCGACCGCCGAGTCGATCAACCGCGCCGAGGACCGTGCCGAGTTCCGCCAGGCGATGGAAGAACTCGGCTTGCGCGTACCACGCAGCGCACTGGCACACTCCATGACCGAGGCCGAGCAGGCTGTGTCGACGCTCGGCCTTCCACTCGTCGTGCGACCGGCTTTCACCCTCGGCGGCTCCGGCGGCGGCATCGCCTACGATGCCGACAGCCTGCGCCGCATCGTCGCCCATGGCTTGCGGTTGAGCCCGATCACCCAGGTGCTGCTCGAGGAGTCGGTCCTCGGTTGGCACGAGTTCGAACTCGAGGTGATGCGCGACAAGGCCGACAACGTGGTCATCATCTGCTCGATCGAGAACATCGATCCGATGGGCGTGCATACGGGCGACAGCGTCACCGTGGCTCCGGCTTTGACGCTCACCGACGAGCAGTACCAGGAGCTGCGTGACTACTCCAAGGCGATCATCCGCAAGATCGGTGTCGACACCGGTGGATCCAACATCCAGTTCGCCGTCAATCCGGTTGACGGCGGCGTCGTCGTCATCGAGATGAACCCGCGCGTCTCGCGCAGCTCGGCGCTCGCATCCAAGGCCACCGGGTTTCCGATCGCCAAGATGGCGGCCAAGCTCGCCGTCGGCTATAGGCTCGACGAGATCCCCAACGACATCACGAAGAAGACCCCGGCCTGTTTCGAACCGACACTCGACTACGTCGTCACGAAGATGCCACGTTGGGCGTTCGAGAAGTTCCCGCTCGCCGATCGCGAACTGACCACCCACATGAAGAGCGTCGGCGAAGCAATGGCGATCGGGCGCACGTTCAAGGAGTCGTTCCTCAAAGCGATGCGCTCGCGCGAGCTCGATTCGACCGCCGAACTGCCGCTCGATCGCGGGCAGATCATAAAAGCGCTGTCGATCCCCACGTGCGAGCGCTATGAGCTGATCCTCCACGCCTTTCGTCAGGGCTTCGCGATCGATGAGCTGCACGACCTCACGGGTGTGGCTCGATTCTTCCTCGCCGAGCTGCAGGACATCGTCGAGCTCGAGCGCCAGGTACGCGACGCCGGCGGGCTGGGCGAGCCGCTGATGCGGCGCATGAAGCGCTACGGCTTCTCCGACCGCCGGCTTGCCGAGCTCGTCGGGCGCACCGAGCGCGAGGTTCGCGCGCTGCGGCTCGAACACGGCGTGGTGCCGGTCTACAAGGCGGTCGACACGTGCGCCGCCGAGTTCCCGGCGGAGACGCCGTACTTCTACTCGACATACGAAGACGAGAATGAGGCGCTGCCGGGCGACGCCGAGCGTGTCGTGATCCTCGGCAGCGGGCCGAACCGCATCGGCCAGGGGATCGAGTTCGACTACTGCTGCGTGCACGCCGCGATGACCGTTCGCGAACAGGGCTACGAGGCGATCATGGTCAACTGCAACCCGGAGACGGTCTCGACCGACTACGACATCTCGAGCCGTCTCTACTTCGAACCGCTGACCTTCGAGGACGTCGCCAACATCGTCGCCAACGAGCAGCCCAAGGGTGTTATCGTGCAGTTCGGAGGGCAGACGCCGCTGAAGATCGCCGCGGCGCTCGCCGACGCCGGCATCCCGTTGCTCGGCACGCCGCAGCAATCGATCGACCTTGCCGAAGACCGCGGCAGGTTCGGCGCGCTGCTCGAGCGGCTAGGGATTCGCTGTCCCCGCTACGGCGTCGCACGCAGTCCCGACGAATCGATCGCGATCGCGGAGCAGATCGGCTATCCGCTGCTCGTCCGTCCGTCCTACGTTCTCGGCGGCCGCGCGATGGAGATCGTCTACAATGCCGAGGAGCTGGCGCACTACATGCAGACCGCGGTCAGCGCCAGCCCCGACCACCCTGTGCTCATCGACAAGTTCCTCGAGGACGCGATCGAGGTCGANNGTCTGTGACGGACGCGAGACGTACGTCGGGGCGATCATGCAACACGTCGAGGAGGCGGGCGTCCATTCCGGCGACTCCTCGTGCGTGATTCCTTCTGTGTCGCTCGGCGAGGGCACGCTCGAACAGGTGCGCAAGCAGACCGCGCAGCTCGCCGAGTCCCTGGGGGTCGTCGGTCTGCTCAACGTGCAGTTCGCCTACCAGAGCTACGAACTGTACGTGCTCGAAGTGAACCCGCGCGCTTCGCGCACCGTTCCGTTCGTGAGCAAGGCCACCGGCGTGCAGCTGGCCAAGCTCGCCACCAGGGTGATCCTCGGCGCAACGCTGAAGGAGCTGCACCCGCCGCACCGTCGCGTGCCTGAGCACGTGAGCGTCAAAGAGGCCGTGATGCCGTTCAACCGCTTTCCGGGCACCGACAGCCGGCTTGGCCCGGAGATGAAGTCGACCGGCGAAGTGATGGCGATCGCCGACAACTTCCCAGCGGCGTTCGGCAAGGCCCAGGTCGCCGCTGGCCAGCCCCTGCCGCTCGAGGGGACAGCGTTCCTCTCGGTCTGCGACAGCGACAAGTCTGCTGCCACCATCCTCGGGCAACGGCTGCACAGCCTCGGCTTCACGATCTATGCTACCGGGGGCACGGCGCGGGCGTTGCAGAGCCTCGCCGTGCCCGCCACGAAAGTCAACAAAGTGCTCGAGGGTGAGCCGCACGTGGTGAACCTGATCGAGAGTGGACAGATCGACTTCGTCGTCAACACGCCGTTCGGGCGCGGCGCGCGCAGCGACGGCTATGAGATCCGCAGCGCTGCACTCAACAGGGGCGTTCCCTGCATCACGACGCTCGCCGGTGCTTCGGCGGCCGTGTCGGCGATCGAGGCGGCGCGGCGGCCGCGGATCACGGTGCACTGTCTCCAGGACCTGCACGGCAGCGGGCGCATCGGCGGCGACGATGGCTGACGTCGCCGGGCCGGCGTCCGCGCACCCGCAGGCCAAGGCCGCGGTGCATAGCTGTCGGGTGGCGGCGGTGCGTCACTATGGGCCGTTCGCGTGCGTGACGGTCGTCGGGCCACAGCTCGCCGCCGCCGCCGAACCCGGACAGTTCGTGATGATCCAGGTTCCGGATTCGCGCTTCCTCCTGCGCCGGCCGCTCTCGATCTTCGCTGTCCGCGACGACGAGGTGACCTTCCTGATCGAGGCGCGCGGCGCCGGCAGTGCCAGGCTCACCGGCACGCGCGCCGGCGACATCCTTTCGGTCCAGGGTCCGCTCGGCAACGGATTCCCGCTCGCCGGCGTGCGCCGAGCGTTGCTTATCGGCGGGGGCATCGGGGTCGCGCCGCTGCAGTTTCTCGCGGACAGGCTGGCGGCGGCCGGCGTCGGTGTGACCGCCGCCTTCGGCTTTCGTGACGCGCGCCAGGCGCGACTGGCTGCGGCGTTCCACATCGAGCACCTTTGGTTGGCTACGGAGGACGGCTCAGCCGGCCGTCGCGGCACCGTGATCGACCTGGTAGGTGCAATCGGCGCCGCGAAGAACACCGTGCTTTTTGCCTGTGGCCCGGACGCCATGCTGGCCGCCGTTCAGCGATGGGCGGCCGAGCGCTCCCTGCGTGGGCACGCCTCGCTCGAAGCGCACATGGCCTGCGGCACGGGTTCGTGTCACGGCTGCGTCGTGCCCACCACATCCGGCTATCAGCGTGTCTGTGCCGAGGGTCCTGTGCTGCCGCTGCAGGAGATCGTCTATGAGTAAGGCTCCCGATCTCAGGGTGATGCTCGGCCCGATCGAGCTGCGCCACCCGGTGATCGACGCGTCGGGCACGTTCGACGTGCTCGAGGCGACGGCACGGTATGAACGCGATTTCCTCACCGACTTCCCGTTTGCCGCGTATGTCCCCAAAACGGTCACGCGCGAGCCGCGGCCCGGCAACCCGCCGCCGCGCGTCGCCGAAACGCCGAGCGGGATGATCAACGCTATCGGCCTGGCGAATCCGGGTGTGGCGGCGGCGCTCGCCGATCTGCCGCGACTCGCGCCTCTGCGCGCGCCGGTGATCGTAAGTGTAGGAGGGACGACGGTCGAGGATTACGTCGCCGTCGTCGACGCCTACGAGGCGGCGCTCGCCGCAGCCGCGGCCGGCGCCGCCCCGAACGTCGTCGGTTACGAGCTCAACGTCTCCTGCCCGAACGTGCGCAGCGGTTGCCTTTCGATCGGCACGGACGCGCATGAGACAGAGCAGCTGGTCGCCGCCGTGCGGCCGCGCACGCGGCGGTTCCTCGTGACGAAGCTCACGCCAAACGTTACCGATGTAGTCGCGATCGGCCGTGCCGCACTGGCCGCCGGGTCGGACGGGCTGTCACTCATCAATACGCTGAAAGCGATGGTCCTCGATCCGGCCACGCTCACACCGCTGTTGGGCAATCGCACTGGCGGACTGTGCGGACCGGCGATCAAACCGCTCGCCCTGCGCATGGTGAGCGAGCTTGCCGAGGCGCTCGATGCGCCGATCATCGGGATGGGCGGCGTGATCAGCGGTCGCGACGTTCTCGAGTTCATCGCCTGCGGCGCGACGGCGGTCGCCGTTGGCGCCGCCAACTTCACCGCCATCGACGCCCCCGATCGCATCGTCGCTGAGCTCCGGGCGGAGATGCGCCAACGCGGCCTTGCGAAGCTTTCCGAGGTACGCGGGCGGGCGCTCGACCGCCGCCCGCCCGCGGTCACCGGCAGCTAAGGTCATCGCGGGCAAAACCGCCGCTAGGCAACACTTTCTTGTTCCGGGGGCTGTTGAAGTGCCCGACCGCGTGTCGATATAATGGCCGCCATGTCCGCCTCGACAAAGCAGTTCAACACGGCCCCAGCCAGGTCGCTCGACCAGCGCATGGAGGCTCTGGCGCGCGCAAATGGCGTGCGCAGCAAACGGGCAGCACTAAAAGCCGACCTCAAGCGCGGCCGGGTGAGCATCCGCACGATCCTCGCAGCGCCTCCGGAGTATCTCCTCACGGCCAAGGTCGTCGACGTGCTGATGTCGGCGCCCAAGTGCGGGCGAGTCAAGTCCGCCAAGATCATGGAGCTTTGTCGCATTAGTCAGAGCAAGACGGTCGGCGGCCTTTCCGACCGGCAGCGGCGCGATCTGCTCGAACTCTTCGGGGGGTAGCACATCGGCGCGGTCTTCGTCGTCTCGGGGCCGTCGGGGGCCGGCAAGGGGACCGTCATCGGCCTTGCACTCCGTTCGCTCGACAACCTTGCGATGTCGGTTTCCGCGACGACGAGGGCCTCGCGACCCGGCGAGATCGACGGCGTCCACTACCACTTCATCAGTCGACCGGCGTTTGAACAGGCGGTTCACGATGGCCGGTTCCTCGAATGGGTAGAGTACAGTGGCAACCTTTACGGGACTCTGCGCCGCGAGGTCGATGACAAGCTCGCTCGCGGCCTCGACGTGATCCTCGAGATCGAGCTGCAGGGAGCACGCGCCATACACGCGGCGCTGCCGGAGGCGGTCACCATCTTCGTGGCGCCGCCGTCGCTTGCCGAGTTGCGCGCGCGCCTTCGCGGCCGCGCGACCGAAGCCGACGACACGATCGCCGCGAGGATGCGGATCGCTGAGACCGAGCTGGCGGCGGCCTCGGAGTTTGACTTCGTGGTCGTGAACGACGAAGCTGAGCAGGCCGCCACCCGACTGGCGACGATCATCACCGACACACGCAAGGGAGAATGATGGACCGTCCCCGCATCGACGAACTACTCGTGCACGCCGGCTCGTCGCGCTACATGCTCGCGATGATCGCGGCGAAGCGCGCCCGCCAGATCAACAACTACTACAACAGCCTCGGCGACGGCTTGGGAATGACCATGGAGGAGTTCCCGCCGCCGCTTGTGACGACGCGCAGCAAGAACCTGCTCACGATCAGCCTCGAGGAGATCGCCGAAGGCAAGATCGGGTTCGAGCGCCCGGAGTAAGGCGGCTCTCGTGCCGGTCGCCCAAGACAGACCCGTCGCCCCGCCTGCAGGCGCGCGTACGGTGCTGGTCGGCGTCACCGGCGGTATCGCCGTCTACAAGGCAGTCGAGCTCGTGCGTAGCCTCGTCAAAGAGGGCTTTCAGCCGCTCGTCATCGAGACCGAGGCGGCGCGTCGTTTCGTGATGCCGCTGACCTTCGCCGCCGTCTCCCAGGCGCCGGTGCTCGACGACGAGACCACCTGGCAGTCGAGCGGCGGCTGGTTTCAGCACATCGAGGCGGCACGGCGCGCCGCCGTGATGGTCGTCGCCCCGGCCACGGCCAACACGATCGCCAAGTTGGCGCATGGCATCGCCGACAACCTCCTCACGGCGACCTACCTGGCGTACCGCGGTCCGGTCATCGTCGCTCCATCCATGAACTGGGCGATGTACGAGCACCCGGCGACGACGGAAAACCTGCGAGTTCTCGCCGAGCGTGGCGTGACGATCCTCGCTGCCACCAGTGGCGAGCTCGCCTGCGGCGAAGAGGGCCAGGGACGCATGGTGTCCCCGCAGACCATCCTGCTCGCCGTCCGCCGGGCGTTCGCGGCGCAGGCCTCGGGACCCTTGGCCGGGCGCAGGGTCGTGGTCACGGCCGGGGGCACCCGGGAGAGCGTCGACGCCGTTCGCTTCCTGGGTAACCGGTCGAGCGGCAAGATGGGCCGCGCGGTGGCCGACGAAGCGTACCTTCACGGTGCCGATGTCGTGCTCGTCACGGCGGCCCCAGCCGAAGAGTCACCGTACGCCACGCACGCCGTCGAATCGACCGCCGAGATGGCCGCGGTCGTGGCGCGCGAGTGCGCCGCGGCCGACGTACTGGTGATGGCCGCGGCCGTCGCCGACTTCACGCCGGCGGCGACGGTCGACGGCAAGATCGAGCGCAACAACAAGCCATCGCTCTCGATTGAGCTCGTCGCCACGTCGGACATCCTGGCGGCGAGCGCGCGACCCGGCCTCTTGCGTGTCGGTTTCGCCGCCGAAGCCGGTCCGAGGGTGGACCGGGCGCGCGCCAAGCGCAAGGCCAAGGGTGTGGAGATCCTGGTCTTCAACGACATCCTCGCCGAGGGCGTCGGCATCGGCTCCGACGAGAACGAGATCACGATCATCACGGGCCGGGGTGAGACGCATGTGCCGCGCACAAGCAAGACCCGCTGCGCGGCGGCGATCGTCACGGAGATCGAGGCGACGCTCGTCGGCGCGTAGCCGCAGCGCACCCGGAGACGAAGGAGTCCAATGGCCCCGGCAGACCGCGATACCGTGCTCCACCTGGTCGCCGAACATGTCGCCAACGACCACCTGCGCCGGCACATGCTTGCCACAGAGGCGATCATGCGCGCCGTCGCCGAACGCCTCGGCGAAGATCCCGATGAATGGGGTCTGGCCGGTCTCGGTCACGATCTCGACGCCGAGGAGGCCGGTGAGGACTTCAGCCGCCACGGTGTCCTGGCGGCGGCAGCACTCGCGGCTGCAGGCGCATCGCCGAAAGTCGTGCACGCGGTGGCCGCCCACAATCCCGCCACCGGAACGGCCACCGAAGATGCCATCGACGTCGCCCTGATCGCCGCCGACCAGCTCAGCGGTCTGATCACGGCGGCGACGCTCGTGCGACCCGACAAAGCGCTTCCCAGTGTCGCCGTCAAGTCGCTGCGCAAGCGCTTTCGCGAGACCGCTTTCGCACGTGCTGTGGACCGCGACTCGATCGCCCGTTGCGCCGAGCTGGGACTCGAAATGGACGAGTTTCTGGCGATTGGATTGGCGGCGATGCAGAGCATCGCCGCCGAACTCGGCCTCGCGGGCTGAGCACCGGCTCGCGATGACACCGGCCACGGCGGACAGCGGGGAAGACGCCTACGACCTGTTTCGTCGCGGCGCTTTCTTTCTTGCCTCGGGCCATCCCGGACAAGCGGCGCTGTTGCTCGCTCGCGCCGAACGACTCGAGCCAGGGAAGAACTCCATCCGCGAAGCGTTGGGAAGGGCTTACTACGCCCTCGGTGACTTCGAGCGCGCGACGGCGAGGTTCGCGGCGATCGTCGCCGACGTGCCGACCAACGACTATGCGCACTTCGCTCTCGGGATGAGCCTGGTGAGATTGGGCCGCGCGCAAGAAGCGCGCGCCCACTTCAAGCTCGCGCAGGCTCTCTCGCCGGCCAGCCAACGCTACCGCGTGGCGCTCGCCGGCCTCGCCGGCAGCAGCTGCGTGCGCGGCGCCTAGGCAGTCGGCTGCTCGGGCGCCACGTGCGCCATCGCGCGCAAGATGTCGATGCGCTCCTGGATCGGCGGATGCGTGTCGAAAAGGCCCGCGGTCTGCTTGAGCTTCTTCTTCGCCAGTGGGTTGGCGATGTACAGGTGCGCGGTAGCGCGGTTGGCGTGCCTCAGCGGTTGCGCGTCGGCAGCGATCTTCTCGAGAGCACCGGCCAGACCGAGCGGGTCGCGCGTGAGCTGCGCCCCGGAGGCGTCGGCGAGATACTCCCGATGTCTCGAGATCGCGAACTGCACGATCACGGCGACGATCGGCGCGACGATCGCCAGCACGATCGCGATCACGAGCATGATGAGCTGCAGTTGACCCCCGCCGCTGTCGCGGCGGCCGCCGCCCCAGAACCTGACGCGGAGGAAGAAGTCGCTGACGAGAGCGATCATGCCGACGAGGATGCCGACGAGCATCGCGAAGCGGATGTCGAAGTTGCGGATGTGGGACATCTCGTGCGCGACGACGCCCTGGAGCTCCTCGCGATTGAGCCGCTGCAGGAGGCCGCTGGTGACGGCGATCGCCGAGTGCTGGGGGTCGCGGCCGGTGGCGAAGGCGTTGGGCGCGGGATCGTCGATGAGGTAGACCTTGGGCATCGGCAGACCGGCGGCGACGCGCATCTCATCGACGACGTTGAAGAGCGGGGGGTTGTCGTCGTGCGCGATCTCCTTGGCGCCGGTGACGGCGAGCACGATCTTGGCGCCGTGGAAGTAGCCCACAAGGCTCCAGACGATGGCGATGACACCGAAGATGCCGAGGAAGCCGATGCCTCCCGTCGAGCTGCCTGACTGTGCGTAGCCGATCACGTACCCCAGAAGACAGAGGATCACGAAGATGATCGCGAAGAGCAGCACCGAGTCGCGCTTGTTGCGGGCGATCTGTTCGTACATGGCTAGCGGAGGTCGACCTTCGGGACCTCTTTGTCGGCCTCATCGGCCTGGAAGAACTGGCGCTCGCTGAAGTTGAACATACCGGCGATCATGTTGTTCGGGAAGGTCTGGATCTTCATGTTGAAGCTCATCACGCTGTCGTTGTAGAACTGCCGCGCGAACGAGATCTTGTTCTCGGTGGCGGTCAGCTCCTCCTGGAGCGACATGACGTTCTGATTCGCCTTGAGGTCGGGGTAATTCTCGACCACGGCGAAGAGTGAGCGCAGGGTCTGCGTCAGCGCGTTCTCTGCCTGCGCTTGAGCCTGCGGCCCCTGAGCGCCGGCGTCGACTGCCATCTGCCGTGCCTTGGTGACGTTGGTGAGCGTCTCCTGCTCGTACTGCATGTAGTCCTTGACGGTCTCGATCAAGTTGGGGATCAGGTCGTGCCGACGCTTGATCTGCACGTCGATCTGGCTCCACGCGTTGTCCACCTGGTTGCGCCGGCGGATCAGCCCGTTGTAGATCGCCGCGATGATGATCACGAGGAGGACCAGCACGACGACGACGACGATCACGAATGGCGTCACAACACACCCCTTTCCGAATCCATCACTTGAACTGCTCCGCGGTATTGTAACTGACTGGCGCGGGAATGGTGTCACGGTATGCATATCTACGCGGCATCATCTATTCTTGGCCGGGGATGAACGCTCGTTCGACAGTCCGTCCGCTGGTCGCCACGCTGATCGTCGCGGCAGCGCTGGCTGCAGTCGTCGGCGGCTTGCTGGCCGTCGTCGACGTGCGCGCCGCAGGCGGCGGCACGTCGCAATCTCTGGCCATCGTGCCGCCCGCTCCCAGGCCGACGGTCGGTCCTGGAGGCACGCCGGCGCCGCCCGATCGCTGGCTCGTGGGCAAGGCGACGAAGAACGTCGTCGTGCATACCGCGCCCGACGCCGTGTCGCCGGTGAAGGCGACGCTGGGCAAGATACGGCCATCGGGCTCCCCGATGCTCGTGCTCGTGCACGGCGTTCGCCAGAAGGGTGGCGTGACGTGGTTCGACGTGTGGGTGGCCATACCGCCGAACGAGAGCCGCGGCTGGGTCGAGCAAGGCAGCCTGTCGTTCTACACCGTGACCACGAAGATCGTCATCGACCTCTCACAACGCAGCCTGACCGTGTATCAGTCGGGGAAGGAGCTGGGGAGCTTCCCGGTGGCGATCGGCACGGCGCAGTATCCCACACCGACGGGGTTCTTCTTCATCGTCGAGAAGCTCATACCGACGACCCCCGGCGGGCCCTACGGGGTGCTGGCGATGGGCACCAGCGCCTTCCAGCCGAAGCTATCGTTCTGGCCCGAGGGTGGGATCGTCGGCATCCATGGCACGGATCAGCCGAACCTGATCGGCCAGGCAGTCAGCCACGGCTGCATCCGCCTCCGCAACGCCGATGTGCAGAAGGTGGGGGACTGGGTGCGCACCGGCAGCCCAGTGGTCATCCAGAAGTAGCGGTCACCAGTATTCGCCCTGGATCAGTTTCATGTCCTTCGCCTTGCACTTAGGACACGTGTACGAAGCAGCCTTCTCGAGGAAGAACAACTCGCTACCGCACGTGATACAAGTGAATTCGTCGATCATCAGATCGGCACCCGTGAGGTCGACTTCGGCGATCGCGTCGCACTCCACACAGTAGGCGGGCATGAAGCGTTGCCGTGGGTCACTGACGCTCACGCCCCAGCGGATGCGCTCTGCCGAGTAGCCGCATTCGCGGCACAGGAAAGTCGTGTACTCACCCATGGTGTGGCTTACCTCTCTCTCGCGGTGACCGTCGCCAAGGCTATCGGCACGAGGCCGCTGCGGGATGAGTGTCACCCGGTCTCACGCGGCTGCAAGTCGGTGAGCAGGGAGGCCCCGGGAGTCTGTTGCCCGTTCCGGAATCACGGTGCTATACTGCACAAACCTTACAAAGAAACCGGGAGGCGCAGGCTTTCATTCGAAGTGGGTGTGGTACCCACTTTTGTTTTGTCAGGGGTCCTCGTGTCGTCGATCAAGGAGCAACTGATCATCGCAGTCGAAGCATCGCTGGCGCTCAGTCACCCGGAGGTCGAGCTCGTCGACCTCGAGCTGCGCGGCGGTCGCAACGCTGTGCTCACGCTGTTCGTCGATCGCCAGGCCGGCATCGACGTCGAGCTCTGCGCCGAGATCTCCGCGGCACTCGACGACCTGCGCGCGGACTACGCGCTCGAAGTATCCTCGCCCGGACTCGACCGGCCGCTGCGCAAGCCGAGCCATTTCGCGGCCGCGCTCGGCAAGGCGATTGCAGTCAAGACCATCGCGCCGATCGACGGCCGCAGCAACTATCGCGGCACGTTGTCGGCGGCGGATGGCCAAGGGATCACCGTCACACTCGAAGATGGCGTCGTGGCGCGTCTCGCATACGACGCCATCTCACGGGCACACGTGGTCTTCAGTTTCAAGAAGAACGGAGGCCAGCATGAGTAAAGAGATCATCGAAGCACTGCGGCAGATCGAAAAGGAGAAAGGCATCGGCTTCAACGCGCTCGTCAGCGCGCTCGAAGACGCCCTCCATTCGGCCTACAAGAAGACGCCCGACGCGGTCGAGCACGCCAAGGTCGAGATCGACCCCGAGGTCGGCGACATCCGTGTCTACCAGCTGATCTTCCCCGAGCACGTCGACGTCGAGGCGCTCAAGGTTCTCAACGAAGAAGGCGAGGAGATCGGTCTCGACCTTTCCAGCATCGATGAGAGCCAGATCGAGAAGATCGAGGTGACGCCGGCCAACTTCGGGCGCATCGCCGCACAGACCGCGAAGCAGGTCATCCTGCAGCGCATCCGCGAGGCCGAGCGCGACCTCATGTTCGAGGAGTACGTCGACCGTGTCGGCGAGCTCGTCACCGGCATCGTCCAACAGAGCGACCAGCGGTACACGCTGGTCGAGCTGGGCCGCGTCGAGGCGCTGCTGCCCAAGAGCGAGCAGGTCGAGACCGAGCGCTATGAGCACGGCGCACGCATCAAGGCCGTCATCGTCAAAGTGCAGAACTCGACCAAGGGACCGCAAGTGATCCTCTCGCGGCGCAGCGACGATCTCGTACGCCAGCTCTTCCAGCTCGAGGTCCCCGAGATCGACGACGGTCTGGTAGAGATCCGCAACATCGCGCGCGAGCCCGGGTTTCGCTGCAAGGTCGCCGTCATCTCGCACGCCGACGGCGTCGATCCCGTCGGCGCCTGCGTCGGGCCCCGCGGCTCGCGCGTGCGCATGGTCGTCAGCGAGCTGCGTGGCGAGCGTATCGACATCATCCCGTACAACGAGGACGCCGCGCGATTCGTCGCCAAGGCATTGTCGCCGGCGCGCGTGCGTGAGGTGATCGTCGACGACGAGGAGCGTTCGGCGACGATCATCGTTCCCGACGACCAGCTGTCGCTGGCGATCGGCAAAGAAGGGCAGAATGCGCGCTTGGCGAGCAAGCTGACCGGTTGGCGCATCGACATCAAGAGTCAGACCGAGATGGCCCAGGTCGACGCCGAGGCGCCGTACGCCGAGGCCGGCGACGAGTTCACCGGGCAGTGTGTCGCGGTCACAGGGTCGGGCAAGCGCTGCGTCAATCAGGCCTTGGCCGGCGGGCGCTACTGTGGTATCCACGCCGATGGCCACGCAGCCGAGGTCGCAGTCTCGGACCAGGCGCCCCAAGAGGAGTAGACTGGTGGGCGCGCCCGAACGCACGTGTGTCGGCTGTCGTTCCCGCAAGACGCGCGACCAGCTGATCCGTTTGGCGCTCGTCGACGGCCGCGTGACGCTCGCGCAGGGCTCGTCTCGAGGACGCAGCGCCTATCTGTGCCCGAACGATGAGTGCCTCGCCAAGGCGCTCAGGCGTAAGGCACTGAAGCGGGCGTTCCGGGCCGAAGCACGCGACGATGGTGTCCGCGAGCTTTTCGCGCAGGAGATAGCAGTGAGAGAGGCGGTGAGCTGAGTGACGAAGAAGCACAAGGTGTCGGATATCGCCCGCCAACGCGGGACCAGTGTCGATGACGTCCTCGCTCATCTCAAGCGGGCGGGAATCGAAGTCACGGACGGGCATGTCACCGTCGACGAAGAAGAGATCGAGAAGGCGTACGCGGCGCCGGCGGCCGCTCCGCGTCGCTCGCGCGGCGCACCGGCCGGCGGCCGCAAGCGCCGCGTGGTCATCGACGCCGCGGCTTCGCGTCGCGGCGGCGGACCGACCGGCGGACCGCGCAACCGCCGCGATCGCCGTGGCGGTCGCGGCGAGCGCGAAGAAGCGCCGGTCGCCGCCCCCGTCCCGGGCCAGGTCGCCAAAGTCCCGTCGGGCGCGTCGGTCAAGGATGTCTCGCAACTGATCGGCGTGTCGACGTCGGAGCTGATCAAGGCACTGATGGGGTACGGCGAGATGGTGACGATCACGCAGTCGCTATCGGACGAGGCGATCGGCATCCTCGCCGACGATTTCGGACGCACGGTCGAGATGGTCCACGCCGCCGACGAAGAGGCACTGCTCGAAGAGGAGCAGAAGGACGCTCCCGAAGACCTCAAGCCGCGTGCTCCCGTGATCACCGTGATGGGCCACGTCGACCACGGCAAGACGAGCCTGCTCGACGCGATCCGCGAGACCGAAGTGGCCGCCGGCGAGGCCGGTGGCATAACGCAGCACATCGGCGCCTATCAGGTGGTGCACGGCGGCAAGCCGGTGACGTTCATCGACACTCCGGGCCACGAGGCCTTCACGGCGATGCGCGCCCGCGGCGCCAAGGTCACCGATATCGCCGCGATCGTCGTCGCCGCCGACGACGGCGTCATGCCGCAGACGGTCGAAGCGATCGACCATGCCAAGGCCGCCGGCGTGCCGATGGTGATCGTCGTCAACAAGATCGACAAGCCCGACGCGAACGTCGAGAAGATCAAGCAGCAGCTCACCGAATACGAGATCGTTCCCGAGGAGTGGGGCGGCGACACGGTGTTCGTCGAGGCCAGCGCCAAGAAGCGGATCGGCCTCGACAACTTCCTCGACATGCTCCTCCTGGTGGCCGAGCTGGGCGACCTCAAGGCCAATCCCGACGCTGCGGCGGGCGGCTACATCATCGAGTCCAAGATCGACATCGGCCGCGGTGTGGTGGCGACGATGCTCATCAACCGCGGCACCATCCACGTCGGCGACGGCGTCGTCGCCGGTGAGGCCAGCGGACGCGTGCGCGCCATGCACGACTTCCGCGGCGAGACGCTCAGCGCCGCGGGGCCTTCCACGCCGGTCGAGATCATCGGCTTCGATGATGTGCCCAACGCCGGCGAGTACTGCCGCGTCGTCAAGAACGAGAAGGTCGCACGGGCAATGGCGAACAAGCGCGCCAACCGGCTGCGCGCGGAGGCGCTTGCCAAGCAGAGCACGCTGACCCTGGACGAGGTCTTCGCGCGCATCGCCGAGGGCGAAGTGCTCGACCTCAACCTCGTGATCAAGGCCGACGTGCAGGGCAGCCTCGAGGCGCTGGCGGACGCGCTGACGCAGATCAGGCACGCCGAGGTTAAGGTCAAGATCATCCACTCCGGCGTCGGTGCGATCACGGAGTCGGATGTGATGCTGGCTGCCGCCTCGCAGGCGATCGTCATCGGGTTCAACGTGCGTCCCAACACGTCGGCTCAGGCGCTCGCCGAGACTGAGGGCGTCGACATCCGCACCTACCGCGTGATCTACAAGGTGACCGAAGATGTGCGCGCGGCGCTGGTCGGCATGCTCAAGCCGGAGGTCGTCGAGCAGGTGCTGGGCGCCGCCGAGGTGCGTCAGGTGTTCAAGGCATCCCGACTCGGCGCTATCGCGGGGTGCATGGTCACCAGCGGCGCGATCACACGCAGCGCCAACATCAGGGTCGTCCGCGACGGGGTCGTCACCCACGACGGCAAGATGGCCTCACTCAAGCGGTTCCAAGAAGACGCCAGAGAGGTTCAGGAAGGGTTCGAGTGCGGTATCCTGCTCGATGGCTTCAACGATCTCAAAGAAGGAGATGTGTTGGAGGCCTACGAGACCAGGGAAGTCGCCCGTGACGGCTGAGGCGTTCCTCGGCGTTCTGCTTGCCGATCTGCGTTTTCCCACGAGCCGTTCGCTCAAGGGCAAACGCTCTCCCGTGTCATCGCTGCGCGACGTCATGCACGGCCGCTTCAAGGCTTCGTTCAGCGAAGTGGGGTTCCAGGAGACTTGGCAGCGCACGCGGATTCTCGTGACGATCGCCGCGTCCTCGGCGCGACAGGCGGGCGAGCGCCTTGATGAGATCGACCGCTACCTTCACGGACGTGAGTTCGAGGTCGCGCGAGTGCTTGTCAAGACTGTCGCGGCGGTGGAGGCACTGTGGGACATCGACTCCTGAAGGTCAACGAGAGCATCAAGGAAGTGCTCTCCGCCGCGATCAGCGGAGAGATGAAGGACCCACGTATCGGCTTCGTCACGGTGACCGGCGTGGAGACCTCGCCGGACCTCCGCCACGCGCGCGTCTTCGTCAGCGTCCTGGGCACGAACCGCGCGCGCGAGGCGAGCCTTGCGGGATTGCGCTCGTCGCACGGTTACCTGCAGGCACGTGTCGCCACGGCCGTGCGCATGAAGCGCACACCGTTGCTCGAGTTCGTCTATGACGAAACGACCGACAAAGCCATGCGGCTCGAACGGCTGCTGAAGCGCTATGAGGGCGAGCTGACGTCCGCGGAGCAGCCTGAAACCGACGGGGGGGACGAGGTGCTGCCGTGAAGGTCCTCGCTGCTGACGTGGCCGCAGTCTGCGCACGGATGCGCGAGCGCGAAGAGGTGGCGGTCGCCGTGCACAGCAAGCCCGATGTCGACTGTCTTGCGGCTGCCGCGGCGATCATCGACCTGCTCGGCCAGCTGGGCTCGCCGGCAACGTTCTATCTCGATCCGTCCGAGGCTCTGCCGCGCAGCGGATTCTTCCTCGATGCGGGCGAGATCGTGCGCGCTGTACCGCCCGCGGGCCAAACTCTCTACGTGCTGGACACCGGCTCGTTCGCGCGCGTGGCGCTGCCGGTCGATCGCTGGGACGGCGTGGTGGTCAACATCGACCACCACCACGACAACACGCGGTTCGGTGACCTCGTTCTGGTGCGCGACGAAGCAAGCAGCACGGCGGAGATCGTCTGCGACCTGGCGCGCGCTCTCGACCTCAAGCCGGCGCTCCAAG
>PKYG01000121.1:37158-39132 GCA_003132585.1 Actinomycetota bacterium | reverse complement strand
CCGGCGCCGACGAGAACGAGACCGAGCTCATCGTCGAATCGCTGCGCGCGATCGACGGCGTCGACGTGGCGGCGCTGATCAAGGAGCAAAGCAGCGGAGCGCGCGTGCGCGTGTCGCTGCGCTCCGAAGGCCTCGACGTGAGCGCCGTGGCCGCGCTGCGCGGCGGCGGCGGCCACCGCCAGGCTGCGGGGTTCTCCTGCGACGACGACCCCGGGGAGGTGACCGAGTGGCTGAGTTCCGTACTCGCCGAGCGCCTGCAGACGGCGTCGTCCTGATCGACAAGCCGGCGGGCTGCACCTCGCACGACGTCGTCGCCCGCGTGCGTCGCCTGCTGCGCCCGACGGTGAAGAAGGTCGGTCACGCCGGTACGCTCGACCCGTTCGCGACCGGTCTGCTGCTGGTCCTCGTCGGTCGCGGCACCAAGCTCGCGCGCTTCTTCGTCGACCTGCCCAAGGAGTACGTGTGTACGATGCGCTTCGGCATCGCTTCGGACACCGGCGACGGCACAGGCGTGCTCACGGAGACAGGGCGCACGACCGATCGCGAGCAACTCGAGGCCGTGCTGCCCAACTTCATCGGCCGTGTCGAGCAGCAGGTGCCGATGACTTCGGCCGTCAAGGTCGACGGCGAGCGTCTCTACAAGAAGGCGCACCGCGGCGAGGTCGTCGAAACGCCGGTCAAGACCGTCGAGATCACGTCGATCGACTTGCTCGGGTTCGATGTCGCCGCGCAGCTGGCGCGCTGTCGCATCAGGTGCTCCAAAGGCACCTACGTGCGCCAGCTCGCCACAGACATCGGCGCGGCAACGGGCGCCGGCGCCCATCTGCAGGAGCTCTCGCGCACGGCGACCGGTGAGTTCCTCCTCGAAGACGCCGTCAGTCTGGCGGCCTTCGAGCAGACGGCGAGCGGTCGCGCCGCCGACGACCTGCACATCCCCGGACTCGTGCCGCCGGCGCGGGCACTGCAGTTCCTGCCGGCGCTCGAGGTATCGCCTGCACAGGCAGCCGCGGTGCGCAACGGCGCGCGGCTGCCCGGCGGGCCGCCAGGGCCGGTCCGCCTCGTTTTGAAAGGCGAACTGCTCGCTATCTACGGCCCCCTCGAGGAGGGCGGCGGTCTCAAGCCGCTGGTGATCCTCTAGATGGAGATCTTCTCTGAACTCGCGTCGTTGCCGACCCGCCCACGAGCCGTCGCCATCGGCGCCTTCGACGGCGTCCACATCGGTCATCAGCAGATCATCGGCACGGCCGTTGCGCGCGCTCGCCAGGCGGCGCTCACGGCGAGCGTGCTCACGTTCCGCCAGCATCCCCTTGCGGTCATCGATCCCGCCCATAAGCCGCGCACGCTGACACCGCTGCCGGTGAAGATCAGATTGATCTCGGAGATCGGCCCCGATGAGCTCGTTCTCCTCGACTTCGATCGCGCCCTCGCCGAGCTTTCGCCGGACGCTTTTTGCGCGGACGTGCTGGCCGCCGCCCTGGACGCGCGGATCGTCGTCGTCGGCGAGAACTTCCGCTTCGGTCGTCGCGGCGGCGGCACGCCGGCGATGCTCGCCGTCGCCGGCGAAACTCTGGGGTTCGAGGCCGTCGTTGTTCCCCTCGTCACTGAGGCCGGCAAGACGATCAGTTCGACCCGCATTCGCGCCCTTCTGCAGAAAGGCGCGCTGGAAGAAGTCAGAGAGATCCTCGGGCGGCCGCCGAGCGCCCTGGGCACCGTGGTGCCGGGCGATCGCCGCGGCCGCACGCTCGGGTTCCCGACGGCGAACATCGAGGTGACGGCCGAAATGATCTTCCCGGGACGCGGCGTGTACGCGGCGCGCGCCCAGATCGACGGCGTATGGTACAGGGCGGCGGTCAACATCGGCCACAACCCGACGTTCCAGAGCCGCGACGCCGACACCACGGTGGTGCGCGTCGAAGCGTTCCTGCTGGGTTTCTCCGGCGATGTGTATGGCCGCTCGATCCGTGTCGACTTCCT
>PKYG01000121.1:27465-37152 GCA_003132585.1 Actinomycetota bacterium | reverse complement strand
GCAGGCGCCGCGGTTTCGCCAGCCTCCGAGCTGTGGTAGAGTACGCGGCGACCGTTTCTCGGTTTCAGGCCGCCGACCTGTTACTGGGTCTCCGGATTTTCCCGCAAGGGAGGTGAATCCCCTGGCACTCGAAAGCGACGACAAGCAATCCATAATCGCCAAGTTCTCCAAACACGAGGGCGACACCGGCTCGCCGGAGGTCCAGATCGCGCTTCTGACGAAGCGTATCGACACCCTCACCGAGCACCTCAAGTACCACAAGAAAGACCACCATTCGCGTCGTGGTCTGCTCAAGATGGTCGGTCATCGCCGCCGCCTGCTCAATTACCTGCAGGCCCGCGACGTGGACCGCTATCGCAACCTTGTGAAAGAGCTCGAGCTCCGCAAGTAGACGCCGACGGCGTCGACGATCCGCTCTTCCCACACGGATGATGGGCCCATTGGCGTTGCCAGAGAAGGGCCAGAAGGAAACGAAGGTAGAGATGAACAGAGTCGAAGTGGAAGTGGGGGGAAAGACGATCTCCCTCGAGACCGGCAAGCTCGCCAAGCAGGCGAACGGTGCCGTTGTTGTCCGTTGTGGAGACACGGTTGTGCTCGTGACGGCCGTCGGCAGGGACGAAGGCCGCGAAGGGCAGGATTTCTTCCCGCTCACGGTCGACATCGAGGAGCGGATGTACGCCGCGGGCAAGATCCCGGGCGGCTTCATCAAGCGCGAGACCCGGCCCAGCGAGAAGGCGACGCTGACGGCGCGTCAGATCGACCGGCCGATCCGGCCGCTCTTCGCGAAAGGCTTCATGAACGAGATCCAGGTCATCGGCACAGTCTTGTCGGTCGACCAGGAGAACGCGCACGACATCCTCGCGATGATCGGCGCTTCCGCCGCGCTGACGATCTCGGAGATCCCGTTTCTCGGACCTCTGGGCGCGGTGCGCGTCGGCATGATCGACGGCGAGCTCGTCGTCAATCCCACCCTCGAGCAGCTTCAGGACGCGACGCTCGATCTCGTCGTCAGCGGCAGCGCCGAGGCGATCGTGATGGTCGAGGCCGGCGCCACCGAGGTTTCCGAGGAGAAGATCCTCGAAGCGCTCGAGATCGCCCATGCCGAGATCAAGAAGATCGTCGCCGTCCAGCTCGAGCTGCAGAAGCTCGCCGGCAAGCCGAAGTGGCTCGTGCCGGAATGGACCGTCGACGCCGCCATCCTCGCCGACGTCCAAGCGAAGTTCGGGGCGGAGCTGGCGACGGCGACGGAGCTGGTCGACAAGAAGGCCAGAGGCGAGGCGACCGGCACGCTCAAGCAACGTGTCATCGACGCCCTCGCGCCCGAAGGGTGCGACCCGGAGACGGCCGTTCAAGTCAGGCGGGCCTTCAGCAAGCTCGAAAAGGACATGATCCGGCGGCGCATCGCCGTCGACAAGCGCCGCCCCGACGGCCGCGCGCTCGATGAGATCCGCGAGATCTCCTGCGAGGTCGGCGTGATGCCACGTACGCACGGCAGCGCCCTCTTCACGCGCGGTCAGACGCAGGCGCTGACGCTGGTCACCCTGGGCGCGACCGGTGAGCATCAGCGCATCGACGGGCTCGGCATCGAGACCTCGAAGCGCTACATGCATCACTACAACTTCCCGCCCTACAGTGTCGGCGAGACCGGCTTCATGCGCGGACCCAAGCGCCGCGACATCGGTCACGGCGCACTCGCCGAGCGCGCCCTGCTGCCGATGATCCCGAACGAGGTCGACTTTCCCTACGCGATGCGCCTCGTCTCGGAGATCCTCGAGAGCAACGGGTCGTCGTCGATGGCAAGCGTGTGCGGCTCTTCGCTGTCGCTGATGGATGCCGGCGTGCAGATCAAGGCGCCGGTGGCCGGCATCGCGATGGGTCTCGTCAAAGAGGGCGACGACTACGTCGTGCTCACCGACATCGCCGGCGTGGAGGACCACATCGGCGACATGGACTTCAAGGTCGCCGGCAGCGCTGCCGGCATCACCGCGTTGCAGATGGACATCAAGATCAGCGGCGTCACGTTCGCGATCCTGAAAGAGGCCCTCGAGCAGGCACGCAAGGCCCGTCTGTTCATCCTCGACAAGATGCTCGCCGTGCTGCCCGAGCCGCGCCCCGAGCTCTCCCAGTACGCACCGCGGATCTTCTCGATCCAGATCAATCCCGACCAGATCGGGATGGTGATCGGCAAGGGCGGCGAGACGATCCGCGGCATGACCGAGGAGTTCAGCGTCTCGATCGACATCGAGGACGACGGCACGATCTTCATCTGCGCTCCCGATATGGAAGCGGCGGAGGCTGTGATCGCCCGCATCACGTCGATGACCAAGGACGTCGAGGTCGGCGACATCTTCACCGGCAAGGTGGTCAAGACGACCGCGTTCGGCGCCTTCGTAGAGCTCAAGAAGGGCACCGACGGTCTCATCCACATCTCGCAGCTCGGCGAGGGTCGGGTCAAGCAAGTCGAGGACGTCGTCAATCGCGGCGACCTGGTCACGGTCGAGGTCGTCGAAGTCGACAAGGCGCGCAACCGCATCGGCCTGAAGCCCCTGAAGTTGCCGGAGAAAGACGTCTAGGACGGCCGCAAGCGCGCCCATAGTGCCCTACCGGCTCTCGACGCTCGACAACGGGCTCAGGGTGGTGAGCGAACGCCTCGACGGCGTTCGCTCCATCGCCCTGGGCCTGTGGATCGACTCCGGCTCGCGCTCCGAACCTCCCGAGCTCGCCGGCGTCTCACACTTCATCGAGCACCTGATCTTCAAGGGCACGGAGAGGTGGTCGGCGCTCGATATCGCGCGCAAACTTGATGAGATGGGCGGCGAGCTCAACGCCGCCACATCAAAGGAGTACACGATCGTCCACGGCCGATTCCTCGACGAGCATCTCGAGCAGGCCTTCGAACTGATGGCCGAGATGGTCGTGCGGCCGCGTCTCGCCGAGATCGACGCCGAGCGCGAGGTCGTGCTCGAAGAGGTGGCCATGTACGAAGACTCGCCACCGGAGCTCATCCACGACTACGTGTCGGAGGCGGTGTTCGGCGACCACCCGCTCGGTCGCGCCGTGATCGGCCACACGAAGACGCTCGAAGCGCTCACTCTCGAGTCGGTCGTCGACTACCACGGGCGGCATTACGTCAATCCGGCGATCGTGATCGCGGCAGCTGGCAATGTCGACCACGACCAGCTCTGCCGGCTCGCCGACAAGTACTTCGAGCACGCGCCGCACGAAGCCGTGATCGAGCCCGTGTTGAGCATGCCCGAGTCACGGCACGTCGCCGTCTTCACGCAGAAGGAGACGGAGCAGTACCACGTGTGTCTCGGTGGCCCCGGTCCGCGTCGCGACGATCCCGACCGCTTCGCCCTCTCGGTGATCGATGCCGCGCTCGGCGGAGCGTGGAGTTCGCGCCTGTTCCAGGAAGTGCGCGAGAAGCGCGGACTCGCGTACTCGGTGTACTCCTACACATCGCTCTACGCGGACACGGGCCTCGCGGCGATCTACTTCGGCTCGCGTGAGGAGGCGCTCGAAGAGGCGATGTCGGTGATCCTCGACGAGCTCGCCGCGGTGGCGCGCGATCTGCCCGCGGACGAGATCGCGCGCAACAAGAACCACCTTCGCGGGCAGCTGGTGCTCGGTATGGAGAGCCCCACCAGCCGCATGCAACTGCTCGGCCGTTCCGTGCTCATGAGTCTCGAGTTGCTCACGGTCGACGACATTCTGCACAAGCTCGAAGCGGTCACACGCGAGGATGTCGCCGACGTTGCCGCGAAGTACTACGATGCGGCACAGTGGTCGACGACGTGTATCGGTGCCAATCCGGAGCACTTCCGCGCCGTCACCGGAGGGTTCGACTGGGAGGAAGCATGATCGACGTGCTCGTCATCGGTGCGCGCGGGCGCATGGGGACGCTCGTTAGCACGACGGTCGCCGCCGAGCCCGACATGCGCCTGGTCGGTGTCGTCGATCCCGCTTTCCGCGACGGCGAGCGTGCGGCGGCGCCGACGTTCAGCGATCTGGACGCGGCCCTGCGCGAGATCTCCCCGACGGTCGCGGTCGAGTTCTCCACACCGGCGTCGGTCTACGAGAACTGCCGCCGCACCCTCGCTGCCGGTGTCAACACGGTGGTCGGTGCCACCGGCCTGACTGATGGGCAGACCAGCGAACTGGAGCAACTCGCGGCAGCACGCGGAGCTGGGCTCTTCATCGCGCCGAACTTCGCCCTCGGTGCCGTGCTCGTGATGCGCTTTGCCGCCGAGGCTGCCCGTTACTATGTCCGGGCCGAGATCGTCGAGCTGCATCATGAGAAGAAAGTGGATGCGCCCAGCGGCACGGCTCTGCGCACCGCCAGGCTCATGCGGGCACAAGAGGGTGCGACGCTCGTATCCGCCGGCGAAGGCCCCCCGTCTCGCGGACAGCTGGTCGAGGGCATCCCGGTGCACAGTGTCCGCTTGCCCGGTCTCGTCGCTCACCAAGAGGTCCTCTTCGGCGGCACCGGAGAGCTGCTGACGCTTCGCCACGATTCTCTTTCGCACGAGTCCTTCATGCCCGGCGTCCTCCTGGCGATCCGCAAGACGGCCCGTCTCTCAGGCACCGTGATAGGCTTGGAACGCCTGCTTGACTGACATGCGTGAGCCGGTGGGGAAGGGGTGCCGATGAGAGAAACGCCGGGAGCGATGATCACGGCGATGGTGACGCCGTTCGACGAGCGGCTGGCCGTCGACTTCGAGCAGCTGGTCGCGCTGACGGCTCACCTCCTCGAGAACGGCTCTGACGGGGTCGTGGTCGCCGGTACCACGGGTGAGTCGCCGACATTGAGCGACGACGAGAAGGTCGAGATGTTCGCCGCCGTGGTCGCCGCCGCTCACGGTCGCGGCGCGGTGGTCGCCGGCACCGGGTCAAACGACACCGCGCACAGCGTAGAGCTCACCCGGCGCGCGGAGAAAGCCGGCGTTGACGCGGTGCTGGTCGTCACGCCCTACTACAACAAGCCGCCGGAGCGCGGGTTGCTGCTTCATTTCCGCACCGTCGCCGCGGCAACCAGCCTGCCGGTGATCATCTACAACATCCCCTCGCGGTGCATCGTGAATCTGTCGCCGCAGACTCTGGCCGAACTCGCCAAGATCGACAACATCGTCGCCGTCAAGCAGGCCAATCCCGATCTCGCCGAGTCACGCACGTTGGGTGAGATCTGCGACCTCGGCCTCTACGCCGGCAACGACGACATGCTCTTCGACGTGCTCGCGATGGGCGGCCTGGGCGGCATCTGCGTCGCCAGCCACGTCGCCGGTCTGCGCATGAGAGCGATCGTCGATGCCGTGCGCACGGGCGATGTCGCCCACGGCAGAGCCCTCAACGAGCAGCTCGCGAGCCTGTACAAGGTTCTATCCGTCACAACGAATCCCATCCCGGTGAAGGCGGCGCTGGCGCTGCTCGGGCACAAGGTCGGTGGATTGCGGCCGCCGCTCGTCGTGGCGACGGCCGAGGAGACGCAGGCGATCGCCGCGGAGCTGCGGCGCCAAGGCATCCTTTCGTGACGTCATGCTGACCAGGACCCTTTCGGCACTTGAAGCGTTGCCGAAGAGTCTCGTCTTCGGCTTCTGTCTCCTCGCGATCGCCGGTGTCTGCGTCGTCGACTATGCCACCGGCGAAGACATCACACTGTCGGTGTTCTACGCGATCCCGGTGGCGATCGGTGTGTGGCTCGCCGGGCGCAGCGCCGGCGTCGTTCTGGCGGCGATCGGCGTCGCCTGCTGGGCGGTACCCGAAGGTCTCGGTGATATCGGTTTCCACAGCGGGATCCTCTACTGGAACGCTGCCGTGAGGCTTTCGTTCTTCGTGCTCATCGTGCTTGTGCTTTCGGCGTTTCACAACGCGATGCGGCACGAACAGCGGTTGGCGCGGACTGATCCCCTCACGCACGTATCGAACGGGCGCAGCTTCTACGAGCTCGCCGACCTCGAAGTGCGACGCGCCCGGCGCTACGAGTGGCCGCTGACGCTCGTTTACTTCGACATCGACAACCTGAAGATGGTGAACGACAAGCACGGACACAGCTCCGGCGACATCCTCATTCAGACCGTCGCTCAACTCTTTGCGCGCTCGCTGCGGGCGACCGACGTCATCGCGCGGTTGGGCGGCGACGAATTCGCCGCTCTTTTGCCGGCGACCGACGACAGAGCCGCCGCCGCCGTGCTCAAGAAGATCGCCCAAGGTCTGCGCGAGGCCGAAGCCGGTGCCGCCTGGGGGATCAGCGTCAGTGGCGGCGCCGTCACGTACTACGAACATCCGGCGTCGTTCGAAGCGATGATCCACGAGGCCGACGCCCTCATGTATGAAGTCAAAAGCAGCGGCAAGAACGGTTTTCGCCAGGCCGTGCGCGGAACACAGCCCGCGTCCGGCGCGGAGGCCGTGCCGCAATCAGATCAGTCAGGAATCACATGAAGAATGAAGCAGTAAGGATCGTCCCCCTGGGTGGCCTCGGGGAGATTGGCAAGAACATGACCGCGATCGAGTATGGCGGCAAGATCGTCGTGCTCGACTGCGGCCTCGCTTTTCCGCGCGACGAGATGCTCGGCATCGACCTCGTTCTCCCTGATGTCACGTACCTCAAGGAGCGCGCCGACGACGTGCTTGCGTTCCTCATCACGCACGGCCACGAAGACCATTTCGGCGCGCTCCCCTTCATCCTCCGGCAGCTCAACGTGCCGGTGTACGGCAGCCGTCTCACGCTTGCGTTCGCGAAGTCCAAGCTCGACGAACACGGATTGCTCAAGAAGACGCAGATCAACGAGGTCGACGGTGAGACCGTGCTCCACCTCGGGCCGTTCACGATCACGTTCGCGGCGATGAGTCACAGCGTGCCCGACGCGCTCTCGATCATCGTCGACACTCCGCTCGGACCGATCATCGACACGGGTGACTACAAGTTCGACCACACGCCGATCGACGGTCGCATCACCGACGTCGACAAGCTGGCGCGGCTGGGCGAACGCGGTGTGCTGGCGCTGCTCGCCGACTCGACCAACGCCGAGACGCCCGGCTCGACGCCCTCGGAGAGCATGGTCGGCCAGGCGTTCCATCAGATCTTCGCCGAGGCCGAGGGGCGGGTGATCCTCGCCTGCTTCTCGTCGAATCTCCATCGCGTGCAACAGGCCGTCCAGATCGCTCACCTGCACGGGCGCTCGTTCGCCGTCGCCGGACGCTCGATGATCAAGAACGTCAACATCGGGCGCAACCTCGGCTACCTGACGGTCCCCGAGGACGCGATGATCAAGCTCCATGAGATCGACGAGTACCCGCCCGACGAACTGCTGATCGTCACTACCGGCAGTCAGGGCGAACC
This sequence comes from Actinomycetota bacterium, assembly GCA_003132585.1. Lineage (GTDB taxonomy): Bacteria > Actinomycetota > Thermoleophilia > UBA2241 > UBA2241 > PALSA-647. The sequence goes on along the minus strand of PKYG01000121.1, from coordinate 29,816 downwards.
GCTGTCGGCGCTCAGCCGCATGGCCTTCGACGATCACCCGCAAGTCGCGCTTCGCAAGGGCGACACGGTCGTGATCTCGGCGCGCCCGGTGCCCGGCAACGAGATCAGCGTCATGAACACGGTCAATCGCCTGCTCAAGTCGGGCGCGCGCGTCATCTACGGGGAGGCGACCGGCGTTCACGTGTCCGGGCACGCCGCACAGGACGACCTGCGGATGATGCTCAACTTGATCAAACCGAAGTTCTTCCTGCCGGTGCACGGTGAGTACCGCCACCAGTACCTGCATGCCGAACTCGCGCGCCAGTCGGGCATCAGCGATGACCACATCTTCCTCCTCGAGAACGGCGACGTGCTCGAGATCGACGCTCAAGGCGCGGCGATCACCGGCAAGGTGCATGCGGGCATGGTCTTCGTCGACGGCTACGAGGTCGGTGACGCCGAGCACGTCGTGTTGCGCGACCGTCAACAACTCGCCGGCGACGGCATCCTCATCGCCGTCGTCACCGTCGGCGTGCAGAACGGCGAGATGCTGGCGCCGCCGGAGCTCGTCGCCCGCGGCTTCCTCTACGACGACGAGCGCCAGCAGGAGATCCTTGCCGAGGCGGCAGAGCGGCTCGAGGAACGCCTCGAGGAGCTTGCCGCCGAACACGTCACCGGCCAGCGTCTGATCAAGGAAGACGTGCACGACACGCTTGGTTCGTACATCTATAAGAAGACCAAGCGGCGGCCGCTGATCATGCCCGTGATCATCGAGGTCTGAGCGCCGGCTGCGCTAGGGATTCACCCCCGCCCGTCGAATAGCGAGACATGGCTGTAGCGCGCCCAAAATCGAGGACAAGGCGCGCGGGCGCGGCACGACCAGCGCGCCCGCGCGCTGCCCACTCCAAACCGCGACCGCAGACACGTCACGGTCGCGAGGTCGGCGCCGTCGCCTGCGTCGCCGTCGCCGTGTTCCTGGTGTTCGTCCTGTATCTCGGCTGGGCAGGTGGCTTGGCGGGGGACTGGCTGACGGCCGCGCTGCGCTGGTCGGTCGGCGCATTCACGTACCTGTCGCCGGTGGTGCTCGTCTACATTGGCGTGCTTCTGATCGGTGGTGAGCGCAACCGGCCGTCGACCCCTCTCGGTATCGGCCTCACGCTGCTCTGCATCGCGTTCCTCCTTGCTGCGGCCGCAAACAGCTTCGGCATGTTCGCCGTGACACGGCCGCGTCAGCTCTATGGGGTGACGTACATGCGCAGCCACGGCGGTGTCGTCGGCGAGACGCTTTGGGCGGGCACACGATCGTTGATCGGCCGCGTCGGCACGAACGTGCTCGTCGTCGCTTGCGCGATCGCCGGTCTCCTGCTGGTGTCGGGCTCTTCGCTCGGACTGTGGGCGAGCCGCTCGCGGCGCGGCGTTTCCGCCGCCGGGCGGGCGGCTCGCGAATCCGCACGTGCTGCCGCCGAACGCAAGCGCACCGCAGCCGAACAGTTCGCGGAGGAGCCCTACGACCCTGGCTTGCCGTGGCCGGAACCGGCGTCCGACGCCTACGGTCTCGCCGTCTCGACCCACGGCACGCGTTTCGTCGACGGCGCCCGCGAGCTGCCGGAGATCTTCAGCGGCGGTGCGGCCACGGTGGCGGCGCATGCGCCGCACGCCCGTGCGACCGACTTCGAAGATCAGGCCGACGAGGCCGCCGCTGACGCCGGACAGCTGTCGCTGGCCGAGGCCGCTTCCGAGTCGCCCGAAGGCGAGGCGGCGGCTCTGGCGTTCGCCGTCGGCGAACGCCGCCAGTGGACACTGCCCGATCCGTCGTTGCTGCGGCGCCTCGGCGAAGGCCACGGCGAGACACCGGCGACGATCGAGGAGGTTTCGCGGCGGCTGAGGGAGACTCTGGGTCACTTCGGCGTCGACGCACGGGTCGTCAATACGGTCTCCGGACCGCGCGTGACACGTTACGAACTGCAACTCGCGCCGGGGGTCAAGGTCAATCGCGTCGCTTCGCTCAAGGACGACCTGGCATATTCGCTGGCCGCGACCGACATCCGCGTGCAAGCGCCGATCCCCGGCAAGCAGGCGGTGGGCGTCGAGGTGCCGAACGTGCAGCCCAACTTCGTCGGTCTCGGCGACATCTACGGCGCCTTCCCGGCGAATGCATCGCCGCTGGCCTTCTGGCTGGGCAAGGACATCACCGGCAAGGCCGTGCTCGCTGACCTGGCGCGTATGGTGCACGTGCTCATCGCCGGCACGACCGGCTCCGGCAAGAGCGGCTGCATCAATTGCATCATCAGCTCCATCCTGCTGCGCGCCACGCCCGATCAGGTGCGGATGATCATGATCGACCCGAAGAAGGTCGAGCTTTCCCACTTCGA
>PKYG01000121.1:26854-27405 GCA_003132585.1 Actinomycetota bacterium | reverse complement strand
ATCGTCCTCGTCATCGATGAGCTGGCCGATCTGATGATGGTCGCGCCGGCCGAAGTCGAAGACGCGATCATCAGGCTCGGCCAGCTCGGCCGCGGCGCCGGCATCCATCTCGTGGTCGCGACGCAGCGCCCGTCGGTCGATGTGGTGACGGGAATGATCAAGACCAACATCCCCTCGCGCATCGGCTTCGCTGTGTCGTCGCAGACGGACTCACGCGTGATCCTCGACACTGGCGGCGCCGAGAGTCTGCTCGGCGACGGCGACATGCTCTTTCATCCGTTCGGCAGCTCGCGCATGCTGCGCGTGCAGGGCGCCTTCATGTCGCCCGGCGAGATGAAGCTCATCACGGAGCACTGGAAGGCGCAGGCATCACCGGAATTCCGTGAGGACCTCCTCGAGGGGCCCGCCGGCGCGGAGGGCGAGGTCGGTCACACCGGGGCCGGCGAAGACGAACTCCTCGCCGACGCGATCACGACCGTCGTGAGCACCGGCGCCGCGTCCGTCGCGCTGCTCCAGCGCCGGCTTCGGGTCGGCTACGCGCGCGCCGGCCG
>PKYG01000121.1:0-26842 GCA_003132585.1 Actinomycetota bacterium | reverse complement strand
GCGTCGATCGGGAGGACGAGGGGCTCTGACCGCAGCGGGCCGCGTGTGTCCTTGGGCGGCCCGCATGTACTAGACTGTACGTCCGGCTGCGGCATGTGAAACGAGGGTGACCCTGAGTGTTTGAGATCGGCACAACACTGCGCGAGGCGCGCGTACGCCGCAAGCTCACGCTGCAGCAGGTCGAGGACGACACGAAGATCCGCGTCAAGTACATCCAGGCGATGGAGAACGAGGACTTCGAGGTGATGCCCGGCTCGACCTACGTGAAGGGCTTCCTGCGCACGTACGCCGTCTACCTCGGTCTCGACGCCGACGTGATCATCGACGAGTACCGGTCGCGAGCGATGCCGCGCGAGGATCATGAGCCCTTCGGAGGCTCTTCGGCGCTCGGCCGTCCACCGCATCACAGGCGCCGCAACAATCTGCTGTTCGTGGCCATCGTCGCCCTGCTGATCATCGCCGTGCTGTACATCTTGAGTATCGGCTCCCGCCCCACGACGACGACGCCGAGCACGCGACCCGGCGCCTTGGGCATCAAGAGTTCGTCGCCGCATCCGTCTGCGTCGCACACCGTCAAGCCGAAGCCTACGGCGTCGGCCACCGCCAAGAAGGCAATCGTCCTCGTCCTCAGCGCCAAGGGCGGCGCTTCGTGGCTGCAGGCCACCGTGACGACGGCGAGCGGGACCAAGGTGCAGACCGCGACCTTGGCCGACGGCCAGTCGATGACCTTGTCGAGCACCGGCCCGATCGACCTCCGGGTCGCCAACCCGCCGTATCTCAGCGTCAGGATCAACGGTGGCGCACTGAAGCAGTTGCCGGGAGTGGGTCCCACGCAGTATCGCATCTCGAGCACGGGGGTCAGGGGGCTCTGATGGCCAAGGACTTCTCATTCGACGTCGTCTCCGAGGTCGATCTCAACGAAGTGCGCAACGCCGTGAACCTTGCGCAAAAGGAGATCGCGACGCGCTACGATTTCAAGCACAGCGTGAGCAAGGTCACGCTCGAAGACGTAGCGATCGTGATCATCTCGGACGACCGTGGCAAGCTCAAGTCGGTCGTCGATCTGCTCGAAGAGAAACTCGTGCGGCGCAAGGTGCCGCTCAAGGCCCTCCAGTACGGCAAGGCCGAGGACGCCCTGGGCGGCAGCGTGCGCCAGCGCGTCGTCCTGGCACAGGGCATCCCCGAAGACAAGGCGAAAGCGATGAACAAGCTCGTGCGCCAGCGCTTCAAGAAGGTCAGGGTGGCGATCCAGGGCGATTCACTGCGCGTGTTCTCGGCCAGCAAGGACGAGCTGCAGGCGGCGATGCAGGCACTGCGTGACGGTGATTTCGGCCTGCCGCTGCAGTTCACGAACTACCGCTGATCGCTCTGGACCCCGCCAGCTTCGCGATCGTCACACTCGGCTGCCCGAAGAACGAGGCGGACTCGGCGCGGCTCGAGTGCACGCTGGCCGCAGCCGGCCACAGCGTGGCCCCGCCGGAGATCGCCGATCTGGTGGTCGTCAACACCTGCGGCTTCATCGACCCGGCGAAAGAGGAGTCGATCGAGGCGCTGCTCGTGGCATGTGCGGCCGCACATTCGCGCGGCGCCGAAGTCGCCGCGATCGGCTGCCTTGTCGAGCGTTATCGGGACGAGCTCGCGCGTGAGCTGCCGGATGTGGACGTGCTCTGCGGCTTCGAGATCGACCCGCTGCTCGGCAAGCTGCGTGAGTTGAGCGGCGGCGGTCGTGCGCCGCAGGCACCCGCCAGACGCCACCGCTCGTTACACACCTACCTGAAGGTCTCAGACGGGTGCGACCGTCGATGCACGTTCTGCGCCATCCCGCTGATCAAGGGAAGGTACGCGATCACACCCCCTGAGGACATTCTCGCGCTCGCCGAGAGCGCACTGGCGCGCGGCAGCCGCGAGTTCGTCCTCGTCGGCCAGGACGTGTCCCGCTACGACGCGCCCGAATACGGCGGCCTCCCTCGTCTGCTCGCTGACCTCGCCGCGCTCGGACCGGCGTGGATCCGCCTGCTCTACCTCCAGCCGGACGGCATCACCGATGAGCTGCTCGCGGCGATCGGCCGGTCCGCCGTCCACTACCTCGACCTGCCGCTCCAGCACGCGTCCGCGAGCGTGCTCAGGCGCATGCGCAGAGGCGGCGACGCCGAGTCCTTCCTGGCGCTGCTCGCACGGGTGCGAGCAGCGCTGCCCGGTGTTGCCCTGCGTTCGACCTTCATCACCGGCTTTCCGGGAGAGGACGACGTCGACTTCGCGCGGCTCGTCGAGTTCGTCCGCGAGGCGCGCCTGTCGGTAGCCGGCGTGTTCCCGTTCGACCCGCAGGAGGGCACACCCGCGGCTTCGCTGGGCGACCAGGTCCCGGTCGACGTGCGCGAGCAACGCGCAGCGCGGCTCGCGCACGTCATCGAAGAGGCTGCCGCCGACTACTGGTCCGGCCTCGTCGGTCGTCGTCTCGAAGTGCTCGTCGAGCGTGGTTGCCGTGGCGGCCGCGGCGAGGGAGTTGGTAGAATCGCGGCACAGGCACCTGATGTCGATGGCGTCACCTATGTGACTGGTGTCGGCCTGCGCCGCGGCCAGCTCGTGACGGCGACCGTCGACGGCACCGTCGGATTCGATCTGACCGCGAGGACGGACTGAATGCTTAACGCCGCCAACACGATCACCGTGGTGCGCATCCTGCTCATCCCCGTTTTCATCGTCGTGCTCTTCTCGCGGCTCCCGCATGGCGACATTCTCGCCGCAGCGGTGTTCACGATCGCTGCTCTGACCGACAAGCTCGACGGCTACGTCGCGCGCGCGCAGAACCAGGTCACCGCCCTCGGCCAGTTTCTCGACCCGTTCGCCGACAAGCTGCTCGTTTCGGCAGCGCTGATCGCCCTCGTTGAGCTTGATCGCCTGCCGTCGTGGGTGGCGATGGTGATCATCGCGCGCGAACTCGCCGTCAGCGTGCTCAGGCTCGTCGGGGTGGCCCAGGGCGTCGCCATCCCCGCCGACCGGCTGGGCAAGCTCAAGACCGTCAGCCAGATCGCCGCCGTTCTCTTCTTGCTCGTGCCTCACTATCGGCTGCCCCACTACACGGCGGTCGAGTACGTCCTCATCTATACGGCCGTCATTTTGACCGTGGTCTCCGGGCTGCAGTACTTCATCAGTGCCCGCGACCGCCTGCGAGTACCGGGAGGAACGCCCCGATGACACGTCTGCCTGAAGCTGTGATCCTGCTGACCGGGAGCGAACTGCTTGATGGGCGGGTGCGCGACCGCAATGGCTACTTCCTCAGTGCCTCGCTCGCCGAGCACGGCTTTCGTGTCGCCACCGAGATCTTTGCCGGTGACGACGAGCGCCTCATCGCCGCCGGTCTCAAACAGCTGCTCGACCTTCACCCGGCCGTCCTCGTCGTCTGTGGCGGCCTCGGCACCACGCACGACGACCTCACCACGGCCGTTGTCGCCGTCGTGCTCGGTCGCAGGCTGTGGCAGGACCCAGATGCCTTGCGGATGGTCGAAGAGCGCACCAGGGCCGTCTGTGAGCGACGTGGCGTCGATCCGGAGACGGTGATGACGCAAACTCACCAACAAGCACTCCTGCCGGCGGGCAGCCGGGTCGTGCCGCCGGCCGGTCTCGCTCCCGGCTACATACTGTCCGAGAGGGAGACGACCGTCGTCGTGCTTCCCGGGGTGCCCACCGAGCTCGAGGCGATGTGGCCGGACGTGATCGCGGAACTGGCGGCGAGCGGTGTGGCACCGAAGACGCAGCGGCGCGTGGTGCGCATCTACGGCGTGGGGGAGATGCAGGTGGTGCCGGCACTCGAGGGCGTGGCGCATGAACGCGTCGAGATCGGCGTGACCGCGCAGCTTGGCGAGATCGCCGTTTCGATGACGTATGTGGACGAGCCGGAGGCGCTTGGCGAAGCCGATGCCATCGTCGCCAAGTTGGCGGCCGATCTGCCGGTGTTCAGCACGGACGGTCGCAGCGTTGATGAGATCGTCGCCGAGACGCTGCGCAGCCGGGCTCAGACAGTCTCGGCAGCCGAGTCCTGCACGGGAGGGTTGCTCGCCGCGCGCTTCACCGATCGCCCGGGCAGCTCCGACTACTTCGTCGGCGCCGTCGTCACCTACGCCAACGAGGCTAAGCTGCGGCTGCTCGGAGTGCCCGCGCAGACGCTACGTGAGCATGGCGCCGTGTCCGCCGAGACGGCAACGGCGATGGCCGAACGTGCCCGGCAGGCGACCGGCGCCACCTTCGGGTTGGCGACGACCGGCATCGCCGGGCCGTCGGGAGGCAGCGCCGACAAGCCGGTGGGGCTGGTGTTCGTGAGCTGCGCCGGACCTGAGGGAACGACCGTCCGGCGCACGATCTTGCCCGGCAATCGTGAAGCCGTGCGCGCCGCGACCGTGACGGCGGCGCTCCATCTGCTCCGCGAATCACTGGCGCCGTGAGCCTGCTCTGGTCGACACCGAAGGCGCGCGTGTTCATCGCCTGCGACCTTCCGCGGCCAGTCGAAGACGCCGTGCACGAATGGCAGCGCGCGGCGCTCTCCGCCGAGGCCGGTCTGCGCGTCGCCCATGCCCTGCATATCACCTTGTGCTTTCTCGGCGACATCGAGCGCGAGCGCGGNNGGGGATGCCGTCTTCCTGCCCGAGCGCGGCCCCAAGCGCATGCTTGCCTTGCTCGTCGAAGAGCCATCGCGGGAGCTGTACGGCGTGCAATCGGCGATCTCCGAGGCACTCTCGGGCACGGGCCTCTACAAGCCGGAGCGACGTGCCTATCTGCCGCATCTGACGGTCGCCCGTTTCCGCCGTCCGGGTCACCCTTTTGCCCTGCAAAACGTCAACGTCGGGCAGTTTTGTCTGTCCGAGTTCATCCTCTATACTAGCGTCCTGGAGAGGGGCGGTGCCGTGCATACTCCTCTCGCCGTCTTCCCGGCAAAGTGAGAGGAGCCCACCGCGTTGGACAAAGACAAAGCTCTTGAGGCCGCAGTAACCCAGATCGAACGCCAATTCGGCAAGGGAAGCATCATGCGCATGGGCGCCCAGGCCGCCGACGCAGACGTGCGCGTCGTGCCCACGGGGTCGCTCGGCCTCGACATCGCGCTCGGCGTCGGCGGCATCCCACGCGGGCGCATCGTCGAGATCTTCGGCCCCGAGTCGTCGGGCAAGACCACCTTGGTCTACCACCTCATTGCGGAGGCGCAGCGGCTCGGCGGTGCGGCGGCCTTCATCGACGCCGAGCACTCGATGGACCCCGCGTACGCGAGGGCGATCGGCGTCAACATCGACGACCTCCTTGTGTCGCAGCCAGACTACGGCGAGCAGGCGCTGGAGATCGCCGAGATGCTCATCCGCAGCAGCGCCGTCGATATCGTCGCGATCGATTCGGTAGCAGCGCTCACACCGCGCGCCGAGATCGAGGGCGAGATGGGTGACAGCTTCGTCGGCCTCCAGGCTCGCCTCATGAGCCAAGCTCTGCGCAAGCTCGCCGGCACGCTGAGCAAGTCGGGCACGATCGCCTGCTTCACCAACCAGCTGCGCGAGAGGATCGGCGTCATGTTCGGCAACCCGGAGACCACGACCGGCGGCAAGGCGCTCAAGTTCTACGCGACGGTCCGCCTCGACATCCGTCGCATCGAGACCCTCAAGGACGGCACCGAGGCGATCGGCAACCGCGTCCGCGTCAAGGTCGTCAAGAACAAGGTTGCGCCACCGTTCCGGCAGGCCGAGTTCGACATCATGTACGGCAGTGGTATTTCTCGCGAGGGGTCGCTCGTCGACCTCGGCGTTCAATACGAGGTAGTCCAGAAGAGCGGCGCTTTCTTCAGCTACGACGACGAGCGGCTCGGGCAGGGCAGGGCCAACGCCAAAGCGTTCCTCAAGGAGAACGCCGACATCGCCCAGGCGGTCGAGACGGCGATCCGTGACAAAGCCGGCCTGCCGGCGGTCGTATGGGCCGGCCCGTCGGCTGAAGCCGCCGTTCCGGCGGCCGCCAAGGCCGACAGCGCTGAGCCGACCGAGGTCGGCTGAGCGCGAGCCGTCAACGGCGGCGAAGACCATGCCGACTGTGACGGCCCTGCGCGCGACTCGCCGCGGGCACATCGGACTCCACGTCGACGGCGCCTTCGTTTGCGTCGTCAGCGAGGCGCTGGTCGCCAAATGGCACTTGTTCGCCGGCCGCGAGCTTGAGGACGGCGATCTCGACCTGCTGCACAGCCAAGCCGTCGGCGAGCGCATCAACGCCGACGCGTATCGCTTGCTCGGTCATCGCGCTCGCTCCCGAGCCGAACTCGCTCAGCGGCTCGCGGCAAAGGGCCACCCCGCCGACGTGGTCGACGCGACGATCGATCGGCTCGCCGCCGACGGACTCCTCGACGACGACGCCTTCGCCAAGGCCTTCGTTACCGACAAGCGTCGACTCAGCGGCTGGGGGAGCGTGCGCATTGCGCGCGAACTGACGAAGCTCGGTGTGGCCGCCGACGTGATCGCCGTCGCGATCGACGGCGAGGCGGGCCCCGACGAGACCGGTCGCGCCCGCGAACTTCTGCGGCGCCGCGGCGCCGCCGTGCCGCCGCTCGACGCGGCGAAGCGGCGCGCCTACGCTTTCTTGCGCCGTCGCGGATTCAGTCACGAAACGGCATACCGCGCGGTCCAAGAATGGGCGCGAGGACCGCAGGCGTAGCGCCGCCCGTCGATTGACGGGCCACTACCGAGAACCTACAATCACGGTACGTAACTTGCACGAAGAGTCGTGTACTTTTCTTTGGCTTTCGCATAGTGATGCACACCGACACAGTATGAGTGTCGAACATTCGGAACCGAACAGCGCGGGGAGACAATGAGAGATTTGGGAGGTTGTTGCACAACCTGAAAAGCGCTCTCCCGCGCTCGTTCACCGCAGTGTCACTATGCATCAAAGACGGGTCGTGGCTTCGGCCGGGCAGGTTGCCCGGCCGTTTTTGTTGATGCGACTGAATGAGCAAGGGGATGACATGGTCATCGTATGGATTGTGATCGCCGCCGTCGCCGGATTCGGTGCCGGGTACTTCCTCCGCCGGTATTTCGCGAGTAACAGGCTGGCCGGCGCCGAGGCGGAGGCCGAGAAGCTGCTCCGCGAGGCGCGTCGCGAAGCCGAGACCACACTGAAGGAGGCGCGGCTCGAGGCGAAAGAGGAGCTGCACAAGGTCCGATCCGAGGTCGAGGCCCAGATCACCGACCGGCGCAGCGAGGTGACCAAGGCCGAGCAGCGCATCGTCCAGCGCGAAGAGCAACTCGAGGCGCGCGCCGCCGAGATCGAGCGTCGCGACCAATCACTGCTCGATCGTGAGGCCGCTACGGCGCGTCTCGCCGAGGAACTCAAGACGGCGCATGAAGAGCAGATGGCGCTGATCGAGCGCATCGCCGGAATGACGGCCGCCCAGGCCAAGGAGATGCTCCTCAAGCAGACCGAGGACGACGTGCGCCACGACATGGCGAAGATGGTGCGCAGTCTCGAAGAAGAGGCGCGCCGCGAAGCCGACCGGCGGGCGCGCAATATCCTCTCCCTGAGCATTCAGCGCACTGCCGCCAACCACGTCGCCGAGACCACCGTGTCGGTAGTCAGCCTGCCCTCAGACGACATGAAGGGGCGGATCATCGGTCGTGAGGGACGCAACATCCGCGCGCTCGAGAACACGACCGGCATCGACTTCATCATCGACGACACGCCGGAGGCGGTCGTGCTCTCCGGTTTCGACGCTGTGCGTCGCGAGATCGCGCGGATAACGCTGACGAAACTGCTCACCGACGGTCGTATCCATCCAGCGCGCATCGAGGAGATGTACGGGCAGGCCAAGGCCGAAGTCGAGGCGGCGATGGAAGAGGCGGGCGAACAGGCGTGTTTCGACACCAATGTCCACGGTGTGGCGCCCGAGCTGATCAAGGTCCTCGGGCGCCTCAAGTTCCGCACGAGCTACGGGCAGAACGTTCTCAACCACTCGATCGAGGTCGCCAACCTCGCCGGCATCATGGCCGCCGAGCTGGGCGCCAACGTCAAGATCGCCAAGCGCGCCGGCCTCCTCCACGACGTCGGCAAGGCGATCGACCACGAGGTCGAGGGCACGCACGCGCAGATCTCGGTTCAGCTCGCCCGCAAGTACCACGAGTCGCAGAGCGTCTGCCACGCGATCGAAGCACATCACCAGGACACCGACCCGCAGACCGTCGAGGCGGTCCTCGTGCAGGCAGCGGACGCGATCTCGGCAGCCCGGCCGGGCGCCCGACGCGAATCGCTCGAGAACTACGTCAAGCGGCTGGAGTCGCTCGAAAAGATCGCCGAGAGCAAGAAGGGCGTCGAGAAGTGCTACGCCATGCAGGCGGGGCGCGAAGTGCGCGTCATGGTCAAGCCCGCCGAGATCGACGACGATTCCACGGCGCTGCTGGCGCGTGAGATCGCCAAGGAGATCGAGGAGCAGCTCGACTATCCGGGTCAGATCAAAGTCGTCGTGATCCGCGAGAACCGCGCCGTCGAATACGCCAAGTAGACTATGGACACATACTATCTGCGGTCGTTCGGCTGTCAGATGAACGAGCACGACGCGGAGCGCATCCGCGCGGTGCTCGAGAGTCAGGGCCTCGCGCCCGTGGCGACGCCGGACGAGGCGCGCGTCATCGTGTACAACACGTGCACTGTGCGCCGCAGCGCCGACGAGCGCTTCGCCGGCCACATCGGCGCTGCAGCGCGAATCAAACGCCAAGACCCGCGACGTACGATCATCGTCACTGGCTGCCTCCCACAGGCCGAGCGTGAAGCCTTTTTCGCGACGTACCCGTTCGTCGATGCGGCGATCGGCCCGCAGAATCTCGACCGGCTCGCCGACGTCGTCTCCGCTCCCACGCGCGAACGGCAAGGCTTCTTCGACGATCGGCCGCTGCTCAGTGGCGAAATGGCGGGCCGCCGCACGCGTCCCTTCCAGGCCTGGGTGCAGATCATGACCGGGTGCACCAACGCTTGCTCCTATTGCATCGTGCCGCTCGTGCGCGGCCCTGAACGCAGCCGCACGGTGCAAAGCATCCTCGGCGAAACGCACGCGCTCGTCGCCGACGGCGTGCGCGAGATCACCCTGCTCGGGCAGAACGTCAACGCCTACGGCCGCGATCTGCCGCGCGCAGCCCAGGAAGCGACGTTCCCGAGCCTGCTGGCCGCGCTCGACGGCATCGACGGGATCGAGCGCATCCGCTTCATGACCTCGCACCCACGAGACCTCTCCGATGACTTGATCGCCGCGATCGCGACCCTGCCCAGTATCTGCGAGCACGTGCATCTGCCGGTCCAGTCGGGATCATCGGCGATCCTGGCTGCAATGCGCCGCTCGTACACTCCCGACATGTACCTCGAACGTGTTGCGGCACTGCGCCACGGGGTACGCGATGTGGCCGTGACTACGGATATCATCGTTGGCTTCCCCGGGGAGACCGGGTCGGATTTCGCCGCGACCCTCGATCTCGTGCGTGCGGCGGCGTTCGACGGCGCCTACACGTTCATGTACTCGGCGCGCGCCGGAACGGCCGCGGCGGAGATGCCCGATCAGGTGGCCACAGAGGTCAAGCGCGATCGCCTGCAACGGCTGATCGCGCTGACCCAGCAAGAGGCGCGCCAGCGACGGCAGCGCTTGGTGGGGAAGAGGTGCAACGTGCTTGTGGAAGGCCCGAGCCGGCACGCCGGCACGCTTCGCGGACGCACGCGGCAGAACGTGACGGTCAACTTCACGGGCACGGCGGTTGCCGGTGCTATAGTCTCGGTACTGGTCACCGACGCGACCTCGACGACACTCAGAGGCCACGTCTAGGGGGAGGAGGTGCCGATCATGCCGGGGTGCGTCTGTCCGCATCCACCGCTACTCGTGCCCGAGATCGGTCGCGACGGTCGCGCAGCGGTGTCCGCCACCATCGCCGCCATGCAGCGACTCTCCACGCTGCTCGGTCCGCTCGACACGGTCGTCGCCATCTCGCCGCATACGCCCGGCTACGGCGATGCGTTCACGGTCAAGTCGGCACCGGCGCTGCGCGGCGACTTTGCCGCTTTTGGCTGCCCGACCGTCGGTCGCGAGATGCCGTGCGATCTCGAATTCGTCGACACCCTGCTCGAATTGGCACACGGCGAGGGCGGGCTGCTTTTGGAGTCTGTCGACGACGATTCCCTCGACCACGGTATCCTCGTGCCGTTGACATTCCTCGCGCCGCAGCGGCTCGTGTCTCTCTCGATCGTCAATTCCTACGAGTCACACAAGGCGCTGGGATCCTTGGTGCGACGTTGTGCCGACCAACTGGCGCGGCCCGTCCTGTTCCTCGCGTCGGGCGACCTCTCGCACCGTCTTATCCCCTCGGCACCGGCGGGCTTCGATCCGCGAGGGCGGGTCTTCGACGCGAGCATCGTGGAGCTACTCGAACACGGCGACTTCGGCGGCCTCAGCGACCTAGATCGTAGCCTCGTCTCTGGAGCCGGCGAGTGCGGGCTGCGATCACTGATCGCCCTCGGCGCATATCTCGGCGACGACGCACGAACGAATCCGCAGGTGCTCAACTACGAAGGCCCGTACGGTGTCGGCTATCTGGTCGGCGCCTTCGGACTGGAGGCCGCGTGAGTGGGGGAGGCGCCGGGCCGCGGGACCCGCACGGCCCGGCGCGCTACGCCCGGGCATGCATTGAGAGCTTGGTGCGCGGCGCTGCTCCGCCGGAGCCGCCCGACGACGACTTCTACTCGCGCGCCGCCGCCTGCTTCGTCTCCGTTAAGAAGCGCGGGCAGCTGCGCGGCTGCATCGGCACGCTCGCTCCGTGCGAACCGGACCTCGGCCGCGAGATCGTCCGCAACGCGGCGTCGGCGGCGTTTCATGATCCGCGGTTCGCGCCGGTCGCCGCGGATGAGCTCGGCGACCTCACCTACTCCGTCGACGTCCTCGGTGCGACCGAGGCGACCCGGCTGGAGGAGCTCGACCCGCACCGCTATGGCGTGATCGTCACGGCCGGGATGCGCCGTGGCGTGCTGCTGCCCGATCTCGCCGGCGTCGACGGCGTCCACGAGCAAGTGGCAATCGCCCTGCAAAAGGCGCAGATCGCGGCGGACGAGCGCTACGCCATCGAGCGCTTCACGGTCGATCGCTACGGCGAAGACGAGTGAGGCTCGCTGCATGAGCCCGACCGTGCCGCTCGTGGCCATCTTCGGCCCGACGGCGCTCGGCAAGACGGACGTTGCTCTTGCCCTCGCCGAGCGGCTCGATGGCGAGATCGTCGCCGCCGATTCGATGCAGGTCTACAGCGGCGTGCCGATCCTCACGAACCAGTCGACGACGGGCCAAGTGGGCGGCATCGCTCACCACCTGGTGGCTTTCGTCGACCCGCATCGTGAGTTCTCGGTCGCCGAGTACGCGCGGTTCGCCCGCCAGACGCTCTCCGAGATCGCCGGCCGTGGCCGCACCGCGGTGATCGAGGGAGGCTCCGGGCTCTACGTGCGCGCTGCACTAGGCAGGCTCGACTTCGGTGTTCCGCCGAACCGCGCCCTGCGTGTGGAACTTGAGCAAAGAATCGCTGGTGATCCGGCCGCGGTCTATGCCGACCTCGCGCGCGCCGACCCGGAGGCGGCGGCACGCGTCGATCGCGCCAACCCGCGGCGCGTCGTTCGCGCGCTCGAGATCGCGCTGACGCGAGGCGACGGTGCGCGCCCGGCGGGCGACCGGTTGTGGGCGGCCGGCGCCGGTGGTGCAGGCGGCCGCCTGTTTGCGCTCGAGCCAGACCGCGACGAACTGCGCGCGCGCATCGACGCGCGCATCGACCGGATGTTCGCCGACGGGCTTGTCGCCGAAGTCGAGGCGCTCCTCCGCTCCGGTACTCCGTCGCGCACGGTCGTGCAAGCGATCGGCGTCCGCGAATGCGCCGCGTTGCTGGCCGGCCAGATCGACCTCGACGAGGCGGTGGCGAGCATGCGCTCCCGCACCCGCCGCCTCGTTCGCCGGCAGCTGACATGGATGAGAAAGCTCCCGGATGCTGTTAGAATCGCGACTGCCGGGCGCTCGCCCGGCGACGTCGTTCAAGAGATCATTCGGCGACTACCGTGAACCAGGAGGGTCCAGGGGTGCAATTCTCTAAGTGGCAGGGGCTCGGCAACAACTACATCGTGCTCCACCGCGAGCAGGTGCCCTTCGATCTCACGCCCGAGCGCGTGCAGCTGCTCTGCGACCGTAACCGGGGCATCGGCTCCGACGGCATCCTCGTCATCGGGCCCAAGACCGGCGATGCCCGCTTCCCGTTGCAGATCTTCAACCCGGACGGCAGCGAAGCGGAGATGTGCGGCAACGGTGTCCGCATGGTCGCGCGCAAGCTCAAGATGGAGGGCTCGATCAACGGCAATCGTGTGGTTCTGGACACCGCTGCCGGCGAGATCGTCCCGACGCTCGCCGACGACGAACTGACCGTGACTGTCGACATGGGGATCGCCCGTTTCGGCGGCGAGAAGCTCGCCCATTTCACCGGCGATGCCGTCGACGAGTCGTTGCACGTCGCCGGCCGCAATTTCAGCTTCACGTTCGTGGATGTGGGCAACCCGCACGCCGTGATCCGCTCACCCTGGCCGCTCGAACTCGTGCCGCTGCACGAGGTCGGCCCGATGATCGAGGAGCACAAGTACTTCCCGCGCAAGGCGAATGTGGAGTTCGTCGTGCCTGTGGACGAGCACAACGCCAAGATCCGGGTGTGGGAACGGGGAGTGGGTGAGACGCGCGCCTGTGGTACGGGCGCGACCGCGACAGCGGTCGCGCTCGTGCGCACCGGCGCCGCNNNGAGTCCGCATGACCGGCCCCGCCGAGGAGATCTATCATGGTGATCTGTCACGCGAGTTCCTGAGGCACCTGGTGTGATGCGGTTCTCACAGCGCGTGCAAAGCCTGCCGCCGTACCTGTTCGCCGAGATCGAGCGCAAGGTCGCCGGCCGCCGCGCCGCCGGCGTCGACATCATCAGCCTCGGAATCGGCGATCCCGACACGCCGACGCCGGCGCACGTCGTCGACGCGATGCTCGCCGCGACGCAGGACCCCGCGACTCATCAGTACCCCACGAACCGCGGCACGCCGGCCTTTCGGCAGGCAGTCGCCGACTTCTATCGGCGCCGCTTCGCGGTCACGCTCGACCCCGAGACCGAGATCGTGCCCTTGCTCGGCGCCAAAGAAGGCATCGCCCATATCTGCGTGGCGATGCTCGACCAGTTCGATGTGTGCCTGGCGGCCGATCCTGGTTACCCTGTCTACACGACCGGACCGATGCTCGCCGACGGCCACGCCGTGCACCTGCCGCTGCTGCCCGATCTCGGGTTCCAACCCGATCTCGAAGCGATCGAGCCGGCGGTGCTCGCCAAAGCGAAGATGATATTCGTCGGCTACCCGAACAATCCGACGGGCGCGGTCGTCGAAGACGACTTCTTCGCCCGTCTCGTCGCCTTCGCTCAAGAACACGACATCCTCGTCGTCCACGACAATGCCTACGCCGATATCACGTTCGACGGATACGTCGCGCCCAGCTTCCTCGAGACTCCCGGTGCGAAGGACGTCGGTGTCGAGCTCTTCTCCCTGTCGAAGAGCTACAACATGACGGGCTGGCGTGCGGGAGCGATCGTCGGTAACCGGGAAGTAGTCGACGCATTCTGGCGGCTGAAGACGAACGTCGACTCCGGCATGTTCGTCGCCGTACAGCGTGCCTCCGCCGCGGCCTTGAGCGGCCCCCAAGAGTCCGTCAAGCAGCTCTGCAGGCTCTACCAGTCGCGGCGCGATCTCCTCGTCGCCGCGCTGCGTGGCATCGGGCTCGACGCCCGGCCCCCCAAAGGGAGCATCTATCTCTGGGTGCCGGTGCCGGACGGTCACACGTCCGCCAGCTTCGCCGAGCTCGTGCTCGAGCAGGCCGACGTGATCGTCTCACCGGGCGCCGCCTACGGACCGTCGGGAGAAGGCTATGTGCGATTCTCACTGACCGTACCGGACGCACGCCTGGAAGAGGCTGTGCTGCGCATAAGGGAGCGCGTCAAGCTCTAGGCGAGCTCATCCGATCATGGCCACGTATCCAACAGCCGCCGATCGCCCCAGGGCGGTCGTCTTTGCCGTGCTTCGCGGCGGCCGCGCCGGCGTCGCCGCCGGCGACGACGCGCTGGCCGAGATCAAGGAGCTGCTCGCCTCGGCCGACATCGAGTGCCTCGGCGAGGTGATCCAGCATCGCGATCATCCCGATGCGCATTCGTACCTTGGCCCCGGCAAGCTCGCTGAGCTCGGCACGACCGTTGCCGCGCTCGACGCCAACGTGGCCGTCTGCGAAGACGATCTCGGCCCGGCGCAGGTGGCGACCGTGCTCGACGCCGTCGGCGTCGACGTGCTCGACCGCACCGAGCTGATCCTCTCGGTCTTCGCCAGGCACGCGCACTCACTCGAAGGCACGCTGCAGGTGCACCTCGCGCAGCTCGAATACGAGCTCACCCGGATGCACGGCAAGGGCTTGATCCTCTCGCGGCTGGGCGCCGGCGTCGACATGCGCGGCCCTGGCGAGACCAAGCTCGAGGTCGACCGTCGCGTGATCAGAGGGCGCATCCAGATACTGCGCCGCCGGATCGAGCGCATGGCGCAGACACGGCGCGTGCAACGCGAACGCCGGCTGCGCGCCGACGTGCCCTTGATCGCGCTGGCAGGCTACACGAACTCGGGCAAGTCGACGCTGCTCAATGCGCTGACGGATGCCGACGTCTCCGTGCGTGACCGCCTCTTCGAGACGCTCGACCCGACCACGCGCGGATTCCGCTACCGCGATCGCGACTACCTGGTCACCGATACCGTCGGCTTCATCCGCAAGCTGCCGCACGAGCTTGTCGACGCCTTCGCCTCGACGCTCGAGGAGACGCGCATCGCCGATGTCGTGCTGATCGTCGCCGACGCCCACCTCGAGGCGGCGGAGGTCGCGGCGCGACAGGCGACCGTCGCCGACGTCCTCGACATGATCGGTTCCACGGCGCCGCGCATCACGGTTCTCAACAAGTGCGATCTCGTCGACGCCGCGAGTCTGGCTCGCCATCACGCCCTCCAACCCGATGCTGTGCCGATATCGGCAGTGCGCGGCGACGGGCTCGACGAGATGCGTGATCGCCTCGCCGACTTCTTCGCGCGCTCATTGCGCCCGGTGCGCCTGCTGATCCCCTACGCCGAAGCCGGCGTCATCGCGCGGCTGCGCGGCGTCGCCGCCGACATCCTTCAGGAGAGTACGGCGGAGGGCATCGTGGTAACGGCGCGGCTGCCGGAGGCGGACGCCGCGCGCTACGCTGCGTACACGGTCGACGACGATGAGCCGGAGGCTGAATGAGCGCGCCTCTGACGGTTGCCGTGAGACTCCTTCACGCCCAGGCGCGGATGCCGGCGCGAGCCTACCCAGGCGATGCCGCCTTCGATCTGACGGCGATCGAGGAGTGCACGATCGCTCCGCAAGCGCGCGCCGTCGTCGGCACGGGAGTAGCTGTGGCGATGCCGCCGGGTCTGGCGGCCCTGACGCTGCCGCGCTCGGGGCTCGCCGCCCGTCACGGCATCGCCGTCGTCAACGCTCCCGGATTGATCGACTCCGGCTATCGCGGGGAGATCCGCATCATCCTTCTGAACACCGATCTCAATCGGCCATTCACGGTGCATGCAGGCGACCGCATCGCGCAACTGCTGTTCGTCGGTTTGTCCGAAGTCACGCTCCATCGTGTCGACGTCCTGCCCGAAAGCGGGCGTGGTGACCGTGGCTTTGGATCGAGCGGCCTGAACGGGGAAGAGGATTGACCAACCAGGTGCCTACTATTAGAGTCGCAGCCCTGCTCGTCGTTGCCGGGCGCATCCTGCTCGTGGAACAGTCCCGCGAACAGGAACGGTACTGGCTGCTGCCCGGCGGCGGCCTGCAATTCGGCGAGTCCCTCGAAGAGTGTTTACAGCGCGAACTCATCGAGGAGCTCGGCGCGGCGATCACCGTGGGCCGGCCGATAGGCATCGTCGAGTCGATCGCGCCGGCCGCCGGAGAGTACCGAAAGCACGTGCTCCACGTCGTTCTTGCCGCGTCACTGATCGACGAGGACTCGTATAGGACCGCCGACGAGCTGCCGGCACGGGATCCGGCCGTCATCCGTGCCGTATTCCATGCGACTCCCGACATCAACCATCTCGACTTGCGCCCGCCGATCGCCGACTTCCTTCAAGCGTGCCTCAAAGGGCTACCGCCGGCGATCGTCTACCTCGGCCAGCGTTGGTAGGTGCAAGCTTCGCCGTCGTCGCGCATTCGATACTAACGCACGATAATCATGGTTATGTATAGTTGGCACTTTCTCATGCCGACCACCACGCAGTGCGCCGCTGGTTCACGGCGCCTCCCCGCCCCACACGGCCAACGGCGACTACCCGAGGCGTGCACAGTCATCCCTCTCCCATGGCTGGGTTCGTTGTTGGCTGAACGGCGGTTCTTGCGTCGGCGACCGGCTTGACGTTGCCGACCGGTTGCCGTACTTAGCGAGTCCGTTGTGGCGCCAGGATGAGGATCCCGACTCTTACCCACTGAAGTCGATCGCGACGAGGTGCATGTCGACCAAGGTGCGCAGGTCAGGAGACACGAACGTGTGTTCGTCTCTGGGCGTTGCGAGGGAACTCGGTGCGCTGAGCCGACCGGCGTCGGCGCGATCGGCTAGTACGTGATCAGGCTCATGACATCGTAGCGGTCGAGCTTCTTGCGTCCGCCGAGCTCGACCAGCTCGATGATGAAGGCGACACCGACGACCCTACCTCCGAGCCGCTCGACGAGCTCGCACTTGGCCTTGGCGGTGCCGCCGGTGGCGAGCAGATCGTCATGCACGAGCACATTCATGCCGGGCGAGATGGCGTCTTCGTGCACTTCCAGGCTGTCGGTCCCGTACTCGAGGTCATACTCGGCCGAGATCGTGCGCCAGGGGAGCTTGCCGGGCTTGCGCGCGCAAACGAACCCGGCGCCCAGCGCATAGGCTACCGCGGCGCCAAGGATGAACCCGCGCGCCTCGGCTCCGAAAACGACGTCGACATGCTTGCCGACCCCGTACTCCGCGATACGATCGATCGTCTGGCGAAGAGCGACGGGGTCCTGCAGAAGAGGCATGATGTCGCGGAAGATGATGCCTTTCTTGGGAAAATCGGGGATCGCGCGGATCTTCGTCGCCAGATCGATCGGTGCGTGCGTTGGATTCACGGTACTCCCTGCTCCCGGTCTCGAGACCTACTCGGATCGTCTGCCGGTCATGCGACGGATGTTCTTGGTGAGGAGGAGCTGGCGCAACTGCGTGGTCGCCTGCACCATCTCCTCCACCCTGTCGAGCGCCTCACGGCGGCGCTCCGGGCGGTTCGAACGGAGCGCCGCCAGAAGGACCTGCTCGATCAGGCCGGTCTCGCGGTCGACAGCGCTCTTGAGGAGGCGCAGGTTCTTCGGGCGCAGCCCGCTATGGCCGAGTTGCGCGGCGGCGCCGACGATGCCGACATCGGCCTCGCTATACCGTCGCACGCCGCTGACCTGCCGGCCCTTGACCAGCTCGTATTCCTCGAGCTCGACAAGCAGGCCGGCGTCGGCGCCCGTCATGTGCTGCACATCCTCGGCGGTGTACTCGCGCTCTTCGCCGCCGGGCAGGAAGTCGGCTTTGCGGATGCCCTGGCGCGGCGTCGCCGGAAACGTCCCTGCCGTGCGTTCGATCTCTCGCCGGATGACTTTGAGCGGCAGATACTCGTCGCGCTGCAGCGTGAGGACGCGCACGAGTCGGCGAAAGTCGTCCGGGGAGAAGAGCCGGTAGCCCGCCTTGGTGCGTCGTGGCGCGATCAGATGTTGCTCTTCGAGGTAACGCAACTTGCTCACGGTGATGTCGGGGAACTCCATCTTGAGGCGGTCGACGACCTCACCGATCGTGAGCAGTCGCTCGTCGCCGACGTCGAACAGGAGCTCGGTCTCTTCGCTCATGCGACGATAAATGTGAACTTGTACTTACCGACCTGGACTTCGTCGCCCTCGACCAGCACGTGACGCTCGATCCGCCGGCGATTCACGTAGGTGCCGTTGAGGCTGTCCTGGTCGGCGATCGCGAAGTGCGTGCCTTCGCGCTCGACGACGGCGTGGTTGCGCGACACGGTCACGTCGTCGAGGAAGATGTCGGCGGCAGGATGGCGGCCCAGCGTCGTGCGGTCCTGAGTGAGCGGGTAGGTCTCCCCCGCCCTGCCGCCGCCGCTGCGGATGACGAGCGTGGCGCCCTCGGGTAAGTCGTCGGCAAGTGGGCCGAGCTCACGCTCGTCTTCGCCGGGCTGGTAGCTCATCGTGGTCTGTGCATCCGCCTGTTCGGCGATGATGCTCGCCCCGCAACGTGCACAGAAACCGGCTCCCTCGGTGTTCCTGAACCCGCACTCCGGGCAGAACATGCTAGACCCCGTCGCCTTCCTCGGCGGCGTCTGGCGGAGCAGCGTCTTCTCCACCGAAAGGATACCGGCCGGCGAGGATACGCGAGAGGCGCTCGACATCGGCGCCAGAGATGATCGCCTGGCCCTCTCGGTGGCCGTGCTGCAGGCGCATCACGAGCTCGGCTCGGAGTATGTCGAGCTTGCCCTGGAGGATCCTTCGGCGGCGCGAGATCTCGCGCTCTTCCGCTTCGAACTCGCCGATCAGCCGCTTGAGCTCGTCGTCCGATCTTGAGACGAGGTCGACGATGTCGTCCATCGCACTTAGCCTCCGTCGTTCAGGGACCGAAACTGCAGTTTACCGGAGCGCGCCTCAACCTTCAAGCTTAGATTGAGGGAATCCTCACGTCAGGCTGCTCTCGTGAACGAGGCGCGCCGGCCGGATGACTCCCACGACGGCGCGCTCCTCGAGACGGGCCATCGCGCGCAGGCTGTCGTACTCGTCGGCAGCGCCCTCGACAAGCATGCCGGCGACGATGTCGCCGACAGAGCGCGATCCGGGCCCAAGGTAGCCGAGCACGCTGGCTTCTATGGGGTCCTGAGGCCCTTCGCCGGACAGCGTCACAATCGCGTCGGACGGCATGAAGTTGCGCATGCGCCGCACTTCGTCGATGCGGCGCATGCCCTCGATGAGCAGCGATGCCATCGACAGGTTGAACTCCTCCGCCGGCACGTCGTCGCGCGGCTCGAAGGAGAAGCTGCCCTCGCGCACGCCGAGCAGCGCGTAGAAGGCGCTCTCGCCGCGCAGGGCGCCACAGGACGCGCTCACGAGTCGACCATTGTTGAACCCGAGACTGCCGACCGTACTGCCCAACGTGTCGGCAACGACGAGCAGGCCCGACTTGTTGCCGAGCGATGTCATTTCGATCACATCTGAGAGCGGCAGCTCGTCGAGCGTGCCTTTGAGTGACATCTGTGCGCAGCCCTCCGTCGCGGTTCCAATCTATTACAGCACACCTTTCCCGCGTTCGCACCACGGCGCCCAGTTCCTGCAAGGTTCAGATTTGCCGCGCAGGCGACGATAGAAGGGGCGGCGGGACTGTGCCAAGGCGAGCGACGCCTGGTGTATACTGCCCCAAACTGCTGTTCACCCGGGAGGAACCGCGCGTGGTCAAGCGCAAAGGGCTGGTCATCAACGATCGTCAGCTGGACGTTTGCGACGATCTGCTACGCAAGCTCAAGCAGGTCTCCGGCTCCACGTTTCTGGCGCTCATCTCCACGTCGGGTCAACCGATCACGACCGCGTCCGACGACTACCACCCCGAGACGCTGTCGCTCGCTTCGCTGGCGGCAAGCTCCTTCGCCGCCACCCAGCAGCTCGCCAAGATCCTAAACGAGACCGAGTTCACGCTGCTCTTCCACGAAGGTAAGTCTCTCAACCTGCACGTCTCGCAGGTCTCCGAACAGGTGTTGCTCATCGTCACCTTCGGGCGCGAGACGCAGGTGGGCAAGGTGCGGCTCTACACCCAGAGGGCGATCGACATCCTCAAGCCGATCTTCGAGAACGCTGACGAGGAGAACGACGCGCTGACCATGGACGACGACTACGAGGCCAGCGCCGGCAGAGTCATCGACGATCTGTTCAAGGACGTCGAGGGAGGGTTGAATGCCGCTCATTAACTTCGCGGCTCGCGAGATCAACTACAAGATCGTCTTCTACGGGTGCGGGCTCTGCGGCAAGACGACCAACATCCAGTACATCCATCGCAAGATCAACCCCGAGGCTCGCGGCAAGCTCGTCTCGATCGCGACTGAAGANNGAGCGCACGCTCTACTTCGACTTCCTGCCGCTGACGCTCGGTACGGTCAAGGGCATGCAGACGCGCTTCCACCTCTACACCGTGCCCGGCCAGAGCTACTACAACGCCAGCCGCAAGCTCGTGCTGCAGGGCGTCGACGGCATGATCTTCTGTGCCGATTCGCAGATCACCAGGCTCGACGAGAACGTCGAGAGCTATCTCAACCTCTGGGACAACCTGATGGACCAGGGCGACGATCTGACGAAGCTCGCGTTCATCATTCAGATGAACAAGCGCGACCTCACGGACATCTTCTCCGTCGAGGATCTCAACGAACTGCTGAACCACACGAACTCGCCGGTGATCGAGGCCTGCGCCGTCACCGGCCAGGGTGTGTTCGAGACACTCAAGCTCTGCTGCAAGCAGGTCATCGCCAACACCGGCTGAGCCAGCTTCGCCGCAGCCGCTCTCACCGCCCCACTCCCTACTGCCCCGTCCCCACCCGTTTGATCCAGTCTTTGGGCTGGTACGTCGAGCGAAACGTGTCTGTGAAGAGCACGGCGCCGTTCTGCCGTACCGTACGCGTGACGGCAACGCTCTTGCCCGGACCTCCCAGCTCCCAGCGCACGATGCCCTTCGCCAGGAAGCTGTCGTAGACGACTTTCGGGTGGCTCTTCGAGGTCGTCGGCTGACGAATATCATAATAGGGCGTCGTCGTGTACGTGACCGTGCGGTCGGTACTGCCGACGATCACTACCGTCAGCTCGCCGTGCGTCACCCAGGAGCGGACCATCAGTGTCTTGGCGGTGTCGTTCTTGAACTTGAGATCGACCGAGCCCCAGGAGACGCTCGCGTCACGGCCCATCGGATAGTGATCGATGAACAGGCTGTGCGCATGCCTCTCGACAATCGGCAGACCGGCGAAGAAGACGGCGTTGAAGAGCGTCGTCGCATACTGGCAGATGCCGCCGCCCACGCCCGGCCGCAGCACTCCGCCAGGGCCGATCACCGGCGCATAGTCGAAACCGCGATTGACCGTACGCGGCCCGATGGCATCGTTCAGGGAGAAGATCTCACCGGGCCGCACGAGGGTTCCGTCGACCTCTTTGGCTGCCTGCGTGAGGTTCGTCGCGCGGGCGTGATTGCTGGGATCGAAGTAGGTCGAGAACTGCGATCCCAGCGCGCTCAGGCCCATGCTGCGCACCTCGTCGGTGCTCAGCTTCGGGGGCACGTCACGGATCGCCACGAACACCTGGCGCAGACCGGGCTGCTGCGCCACGGCGTCGAGATCGCCGACGAGTCGCGGCATGTCGATCAACCGACCGTCTTCGCTCTGTGTGATCGTCACCTGCCCGTTGCTCACCTCGACCTGGGCGCTGACGGGCGCCGTCTCGATCGCGCTGAACAGTGTGTGGAGCATCTTCTCCGCGCGCGGGTTGCCGAAGGTGAGCGGGGACGTGGCGGAGCCGGCGCCCGTGTTGACGGAGAGCATGCGCGCGATCGTCTCCGGCGTGAGCACCACCGACACGTCGCGATAGCGCAGGGTCAGCGCCGAGCTGACGTAGACACGGGCCAGCTCGGCGCGCGCCTGCGCCTCGGCGGTCGTCACCTTGGGCGGTGCGACCACAGTCGGCAGTGGCCCGTCGAAGACACGCCCTTGTTGAAGCGCGGCAAGGATGCTGCGTTCGAGCGCCACCTCGTCCAACTGCGCGCCGTCCTTGCTGGGCACCACGCGCACGTGGTCGCCGCTGAGCTCGAGTGCGGCGTCGCGCGCGGGAACGTCGGCGACCTTGTGCAACGGGGCAACGGCCTGCGCGAAGCGCGCCGGGTCGACCTCGGCGTCGACCGATGCCTGCCCGCCCGGCCAGAGCCACAGCGTGATGCCGAAGGGCAGGCGCATCCTGCCGCTGCGCCCGGCGGCATCGACGCTGCACGATGCGTCGACCGTGAAGCCAAGATCGGCGACCGGCATCGCGATCTCGCGCTTCGCTGTCTGCAGATGGGCGATGAGCGCGCCGCCGGCGCTCAGATGAGCTTCTATCCGCGTCAGCGCATCGTCGGTTGCAAGACCGCCGACGGCAACGCCGGCGATGCGCACACCGTATCCGACACGCTCGGCCATGAAGCCCTGGAACACGCCGAAGCCGAGCGTCAACAGGGCCCATGCAAGCAGGATCAGCCGGGCGCGCAGCGACTTGGGCAACCAACCTGTCAACGGGGGCCTCTCATGCGGCTTCCGTTGGAGGCTACTCCGCCCGCTTCTCGATGACGCTGCGCACTTCAGCGACGAAGCGGCTGGCGAGCTTCTCGGACTCGCTGTCGTCGGCACCTTCGGCGTAGATGTGAAAGACAGGCTCGTCGGCGTCCGGCAGCACCTGTGCCCACGCCTCGCCGACCCACACCTTGACACCGTCCAACAGACTGATGCGCCCGTCTCCGGAACGCTGCAGATCCTCGGTCACCGTACGCATCACGGTGCCCTTGAGCGACCACGGACAGGTGACGGTCTTGTGGACGAGCGTGCTGTTGGGGATCGCGGCGACGAGCTGCGAGACGGTCTCCGCGCACGGCGCAAGCAGCTCGAGCAGCTTGCCGAAACTCATCACCGAATCGTATGCGGGCAGGAACTCGGGGAACATGTAACCGCCACCGAGCGAGCCGGCGAAGACGACGTTTTCGCCGGCCGCCGCCTCCATCAGCGCCGGCAGCGACACCTTGGTGCGCACGACCTCGACTCCGTACTCGCCAGCGAGCTTGTCTGCGAGCCCAGTGACCGTCAGCGGCAGGGCGATCTTCTCGCCCTTCGCGGCCACGCGTGACACCAGCTTGACGAACAACAGCAGAGCCTTCTCCGGCGGTATCTCCTGGGCGAGCTCGTCGACAAGATAGATGCGCTCGGCGCCGGGGTCGCAGACGACACCGATGTCGGCGCTCATCGTGCGCACGAGCTGCTGCACGCCGCTGATGTTCGTCCCGAGCTCGCTCGCGCCGATGGTCGTGCGCCGCTCGTCGGCGAACGCGTGCAGCGAGAGGATCTCCGCCCCGAGGCCGCCGAGGATGTTCGGCAGCACCAACGAGGCCGGCGAATACGAGTAGTCGAGCACGAGCCTGAAGGCGCGCTCGCGAATGCGCTCTACGTCCCACGAGCGCAGAAGCGTGTGCGCGTACGTCTCGAGCGCGCGATCGGGAAACTGGATCTCGCCGAACTCCGTGTAGAACGCGCGGCGGAAGTCCTGCCGGCCGTAGTACTTCTCGATGTCCTTCTGCCGCTTCTCGCTGATCGCCACGCCCGGCGGTTCGAACACCTGGATCTGCATCATCTCGGGGTCCCAGCTCGAGATACGCACGTGGATGCCGCCCTGGGAGTTGCCGCTCTTCACGTCGAAGCGGTTGACGCCGGCCGCGGCGACGCGCAGGTCGCGCACCACCACCCCGGTCGAGTTGAGCCCGCTGATCAGCGCCCGTTTGATCACGCGTGAGGCGCGATTGTAGTCGCGGCTCGTCGTCACCTTGGCGCCCTTGGGCAGGAGCGTGCCGTAGGCCATCGCGAATTTGAGCGCCAGCTCGGCGGTGATGTCGACGTTGATCAGCCCGACGATGCCGTCTTTGCCGAACAGCTGCGAGGTGCCGCGCGACTCCCAGATGACGCTCGAGTTGATCTGCGCGCCGGAGTCGACCGTCTTGAAGGGATAGATCTTCACGTCGGGCGCGATGTACGCCTCCTCGCCGATCACGCACTCGTCGCCGATCGCGACACCTTCGCTGAGGCTCGCGCCCGCCTTGATGTCGCAGTTCTTGCCGATGATCGTGCCCATGACTTTGGCGCCGCTGCCCACGTACGTGTTGGCGTCGATCACGCAGTTGCGCGTCTCGGCGTGCTCCTTGACCACGACGTTGCTGCCGAGCACGGAGTAGGCGCCGATGCGGGCCTCCCGGTCGATCTTGGCGTAGTTGCCGATCAGCGCCGGCCCGCGCACGTTGTCGAGCGATTCGACGTTGAGGTTCTCGCCGATGAAGATGTTGTTGTCGAGGCGGATGCCCGGCACGGCAGCCTCGAGCTTGCCGTCGAGCATGTCGCGGTTGGCGGAGAGGTACTGACTGAGTGCGCCGATGTCTTGCCAGTAGCCGTCGGCTACATAGCCGTAGAGCGGCTTGCCCAACTCGAGCAGCCGCGGGAACAGGTTCTCGCTGAAGTCGAAGGCCTCGTTCGCCGGGATGTGATCGAAGATCTCCGGCTCGAGCACGTAGATGCCGGTGTTGACCGTGTCCGAGAACACCTCACCCCACGTCGGTTTCTCGAGGAAGCGCTGGATGCGCCCCTCGTCGTCGATCACGACGACGCCGAACTCGAGTGGGTTCTCGACCCGCTTGAGGGCGATCGTCACCATCGCCCCGGTGCGCTTGTGGGCGGCGACGACCTCGGTGAGGTTGAAATCGGTGAGCGCGTCACCTGAGATGACGATGAACGTGTCGTCGATGTTGTCTTCGGTGAGCTTGACGCTGCCGGCGGTGCCCATCGGCGCCTGCTCGACCGAGTACGACATGCTCACTCCCAGCGCCGACCCGTCGCCGAAGTAGCCACGGATGACCTTGGGCAGGAACGCCAGCGTGACGATCGTCTCGTCGAAGCCGTGGCGTTTGACGAGGTCGACGATGTACTCCATGCACGGCTTGTTGCACACCGACACCATCGGCTTGGGCTGGTTGCTCGTCAGGGGGCGAAGGCGAGTGCCCTCTCCCCCGGCCATGATCACCGCGTGCATTGAGCCGCCTTCGGTTGAACGGAGGGACGCTGCAGCTTGGCATCCATGGTACCAGAAAGGCCGGTGGGCGCGGCGGGCGGGCGCCCGTTGCGGTCAGGCTTCGGCGAGTGGCGGCCGGCCGCGGCGCCACTCGCCGTACTCCCGCCGTGCGTACATCGCGCCCGCCCACAGATACATCGCCGCTCCCACTCCGTACACGATCCAGCCGACCAGGCGGATGTCGATGATGAAGAACTCGATGCCCCAGGCGAGGACGAAGTTTGAGAGCTTACCCGCCTTGAGGATGCGCGGCCGCTCGCCGCGCCGGCGGAACAGGATGGCACCGGCGCCGAGCAGGAGCGCGTCGCGGAGGATGATCGGCAGCGTCACCCACCACGGCAGCGTGCCGAACACGTTGAGCGTCACCAGCACGGTGATGAACACGAGCCGGTCGGTGAACGGATCGACCAGGCGGCCGAAGTCACTCTCAACGTGCCAGCGCCGCGCGATGTAGCCGTCGGCGATATCGCTGAGGCCGGCGACGAAAAGCAGGATCGCCGCCGGCCACGCCGCCCGCGGCGCGTCGAGGCTGTACAACCACACGAAGAACGGCAGCGACGTGAGGCGGAACACGGTGAGCGTATTCGGGATCCAGCGCACGAACATGGCGCCAGTCTACCAATCCTCATCACGCCACCCTAGCGTGCTAGAATACCTCTCCCGGTCGGCGTGTGGCGCAGTCTGGTTAGCGCACTAGTCTGGGGGACTAGGGGTCGCCAGTTCGAATCTGGCCACGCCGACCACCTCCCCCTTCCTCGCACTTCGCCGCGCCGCCCGCTCAAGCGATCCCTGACGAGATACAGCTACTGTTTCACGAGGGTGATCGTCTGGGTCCCGTTCTTCATCTCGAGACCGCCGCTCACAGGCCTCAGGGTGATCTCCGCGCCACTGCCCGCGGGATCCTTGATATGGAGCGTGTCGCCTTGTTTCGTGCCTTGTAGCGTACTCGACTGCCCGGGGGTGCTGCTGTCGGTGACGATGATCGTGTAGGTGCTGCCCGAGGCGTTCTTGATCTCCAGCATGCCGGTGCTGTCCTTCTGCTTCCACTTGCCCGCGAGCTTGTCGCCGCCGCAGGCCGACAACACCACCCCCATCAGCAGGACGGTCGCGACGGCAACCAGTACCGTGGTCGCGACCCAGACGCGTGAACGATTGGCTCCCAATCTTGCTCCTTCTTTCGCTGTCCCGTGTCAGTGTAGCAGACGTCACTCAGCCTCGGGGGGGCCAACGAAAAGACCGGCACAGGCCGGTCCAGGGTAGCGCTCGATATGTGGTCGGAGTCTAGAAGCTGACCGCACCTTGCCCAAGCGCGTCGTCGTTGAGGCCGTTGCCGTTGTGCGGCTGCTCGAGCAGATCCTTCATGTCGTCGGTGAAGGGAGCATTGCGCACGAGGATGCCGTAGAGCTTGTCGGCGAGCGGTGGCGCCGTGTCGAGCACGCGCAACACCTGACGCAAGCGGAATTCGAGGAAGTAATCCGGTTCGACGAGCAGCGCCGCGGCGATCGTGCACACCACCGAGTCGGCAGGCACAGGCCGCGTACCCTTCGTCAGGTGGTTCAGATAACCCGCCGACAACTGCGTCTTGTAGGCAAGCTGCCGGTAGCTGAGGTGACGCTCCTGCATGAGCCCTTTGAGGGCCTCAGGGAAGCGCTCACGCGAGAGACGGCCCTTCGCGAGTGTGGGTACTGTCGCCATGTCGCTAGTCGTTATCGTGCGTTTTCGGCGAATACTTGAGAGGCGACGCGATGATTTCTGGCCTCGCGATTGAGGCCGAGCCTAGGCGGAGAGCGCCGCGAGAGCGTCGCGGACGCGCGCGACCGCCTCGCCGAG